>JAFGDU010000080.1 GCA_016931915.1 Actinomycetota bacterium | reverse complement strand
GCTGGAATCGTCGTCCCTCGGGAGTTGGATCTCGAACGTCCTGATGTTTGCCACCCGGGAGAATCTCCTTCTCCACCTTATGGTTGTTATCAGAACCAGAAAGAGGCATAACGGCAGCAAGATTGCAATGGAGGCTGCCATAATGTCTTGTGGGTTCACTTCGTCATCACCTCCGATGTCTCTATACAATTATCGCAGTGCTTCCTCGATGGAGATGCTCGATGATCTCCCCGGGATCGTAGCGGAGATACTTGCCCACCCTTATGTGTGGAAGCTCCCCTCTCTGGGTCAGGCGATAGACCTGAGATACTGGGATCTTGAGCATCACAGCAAGCCCCTTCGGATCTAGAAGACTATCCATATGTGTTCCTCCTTTCCTGTTGTCCTAGCAGATATCAGGTACTTCCATTGGAAGAGTATACATTTATTCATTCATTCATGTCAATTGTCATATATTTATACATGTTAGTAGGCAGGAAGATATAACGGTGCTTCAAAGAGCCGATAAGGAAATATAGGAAGGAGGATGCGTGGGCTATTTGATCCGGTTATGCGCCGTCAAACTCGACGCACAATGACGCTTTATCTCTTTTCTCTTTTAAATAGATCGGTGAACTCATCCCTTGTGCGTTCAGGGAAGTAATTGAAGGCCACTCCGCATATCTGCTTGTAGATTGACAGAACGAATACCTTTCCTTGCCTTATATCGTCGATGAACTCGTTTCTACGTGCAGTCCTCAAGGAGTAAATACCCATTATCTCATCTGCTCCATCTGGGAGTTCCCGCTCTTTATCCCAGGCTTCTTTCTCTTCCTCCGTCAGGTGGCGTATGTAGCACAGCGGACGCTTGTTCCAGGAGACTATGAAATCCTCTCCCGCTTTTAACCTGTCGCGGATATCGATGGGATCGTGGTGGAAGTCGGATATGGTGATGATGTTGATCTCCTGGTCTTGCGATGGAACGTAGCTCTCTGGACCTGACTTCTCAAAGCTTGATGCCATCTAAAGCAACCTCCCATCTACAACTCACAGTCTCTCATAGCGGCACACATACATTATACCATTTATCCATATTTATATTTATTCATGTCACTAGTGTGTGCTACAGTCAGGGAAGGCTATAGGAGGTTTTATGGCAAGCATCTGTAAGAGATATAAGAAGGATGGAACCACTCGCTACGTGGTGAGGTTCAACGACCCATTCGGAAATAGGACCGAAAAGGTTGCTGGGAGCACTAAAAAAGCTGCGGAACTGCTCAAGACGAGAATAGAAAGGGAACTTGCGGAGGGGACATACCGCGCTACAGTCATTGAGGATTATAAGTTCTCCGAATTCTGCGAAAGATTCCTGAAGGCGAAGAAGGGACGGGTAAAGGATCTAACCCTTACATTCTATAAAATGACGATCAACAATTATCTGAAGCCCTATCTCGGAGATATGAGGCTGTCCGAGATTACCCCATCGAAGGTCAATTCCCTCATCGAGTACTTGAGTGATAACGGCAAATCGATTACTACACAAGGAAAAGCTATGCGGACCCTTAGGGTGATATTGAGATGGGCGGTGACCCTGGAGCTGATACCCAGAGATCCTACCGCAGCAATACGGGTACCCAAGACACGGCGGAAAGAACTGACGATCATTACACCCGAGCAATATAAAAAATTGCTCTCAGCGTGTGCAGAGGACTTGTACGACCTGGTGGCCATAGCAGGCCTTGCCGGTCTCCGACAGGGCGAGATAGTCGCCCTCAGGTGGAAGGACATCGATTTTGAGTACGGTGTAATCCGCGTTATGCGCAATTATTTCCCCGGCCACGGCTTCAGTGACTTAAAAACCGCTTCGTCGAGGAGAGCCGTTCCCATTGTCGCCACGCTTGATGAGATTCTCCGTTTACGATACCAGGAACAGAAAAAGCTGCCACCAGATGCGCTTGTGTTTCCTAACAGCAAAGGAAAGCCCCTTGATAGAGCCAGATTCTTCCCTCGTTTTAAAGAAGCACTGAAGAAGGCTGAGCTACCGGATATGTCATTCCATGACCTTCGCCACTTCTATGCATCCTTAGGGATAGCTTCAGGGATGGATCCTAAGGCTCTTCAGGTGGCCATGGGCCATAGTTCCATACAAGTGACCATGGATGTCTATGGCCACTTGTTCCCAGGCTCCTACGACAAAGCGCTTGCGAAAATGGAAGAGATAATGTCAGTGGGAGAGAAGCTGAAGTATCTTCAGAGCAAAGGTAAAGCCTAGATATATCTTTTTTCTTGTGTAACAGCGAAGGATCAATGAAGGATGTATTAGGGAAATTCCGTAAGCACCTCTATAGTATTTTCATAACCCATATACCCTTGCCAGGCGCCGCGGCGCCGGCATGCTCGTGGGAGCACACGGCGGGGGCCGCCATGTTTCCATGCTCCCCTCCCCGTCGCTGCCCTTGACACAAGCACTATAGTTTTCATATGTCAACTATAGTGTTCATACAGAAAGCCTCTACCCCACCGGGACATAAAAAGGTGGAGGGGGCCCCAGCACGGGCCTCCTCCTGCACTATTCCCTTAAGCCATATGGGCATATGAGCTTTGAGGGATAGTACGGCTATTTTAACATGGCGCCGGTGGCCGCTCCTCCGGCGCCGCCGCAGCAACCGCCCCCCACAGGAGACGGCATGGTTCATTGCCTCTCCCCTCCCCCGCCGCGGCGGCGGCGGTGGTGGCCCTTACGGGGCCGGCAACAGGTACACTCCCCAAGCGCCCGTAGACCCTGGGGTCGCGCCTAGCGGCTGCGGGCGCATGCTCTATTTCAATACAAAAAGAGCCCGAAAAGAGCCCTCTGTAGTATTTTCTTAATTAAAAATCGCAACTTTCACCTGGCTGCGGCCAGCGTTCATGCAGGATAATAAAGTGTCGCCGCTTAAGAATGTCATGAAAACAGGCGGTTTTCTGGAGGTCGCGAAGGAGATATGGGGTGGATGTAACTATACATCAGATGACGCTAACCGATATCCGACACCAGGCTCTGTTAAGAGATATCTAGGGTGGGAGGGATCCAACTCTATCTTCTTACGCAGTTGGCTGACGTAGACGCGTAAATACTGGGTGTGCTCCAAAGATTTGGTATCCCAGATGTGTTCCAATAACTGCTTTTGAGTAATTACTTTTCCTGCGTTGATCGCCAACAGCTTCAGGAGTTCATATTCCGTGGGTGTTAGCTTTATCTCCTTGCCACCTACGGCGGTAACTCTTCTCGACAAGTCCATGCGTAGATCTCCGATTTCTATCACCGGGTCGGTGCTTCCTGGGACAAGACTACGCAAGGCAACGCGTACACGTGCCATCAGCTCTCCCATATTGAAGGGCTTGACCACATAGTCGCTCGCGCCGGAATCAAGGGCCGCGACCTTATCTTTTTCCCTTTCTCTTACAGACAGAATAATTATTGGCATCGAGGACCATTCCCTCACATTTCTTATTACCTCTAAACCTTCGATATCGGGAAGACCCATATCGAGTATCATTATGTCGGGATGGTCCAAGGCTGCCTTGCGTATACCATCGCGCCCTGTCTCCGCCTCTATGACAGAGTAGCCGTAAGCATCAAGTGCAACTCTCAGTAATCTGCGTATCTCTACCTCATCGTCAACGAGTAGAATACGGGCATTTAAGTCAGCCATCTATATCACCCCCCTTCCATTTCTTCCATCATTTCGGGGTAAAGCTTCTCGACGGGAAGGCTGAAAGAAAAGAGGCTTCCACCACCGGGTCTGTCCTCGACCCAGATTCGCCCATGATGTGCTTCGACAATTCCCTTACATATAGAAAGCCCCAGCCCGGTTCCCTGGACAGGATGAGCGGCATTCAACCTGATGAACTTATCGAATATAGCCTCTTTGTCCGGCTGGCTGATTCCCAGGCCCCTGTCACTGACCGACGAGACGATGTCTTCGCCGACCACTTCCCAGATTATCTCGATCTCCGTTCCCTCGGGCGAATACTTAATCGCATTATCGATGAGGTTGATCTGCACTTGAACCATCAACCCGAAGTCAACTTGGATCAGGGGCATGTCCGGTTGTATTGCAACCGTGATTTTGTGATCTTCCCAGGCCTCCGAAAACTCAGAAAGCGCAACACCCACGATGTCCTGAACGTCACACCATTCCGTCTCAATGTGGAGGCTCCCGCTCTCCACCCTCGCCATATCAAGCAGCTTCCCCACGAGCCTGTTCATCTGCGCGGAACCCCTTTCGATATTTCGAAGCAATGAGATCCTCTGCTCTGGAGTGAATTCCGTGCTCTGATCCATAAGCGTCGTCGCCGCACCGGTAATGGAGGACAGGGGGGTTCTGAGGTCATGTGAGACGGAATCGAATAGCGCATTCCAAAGCCTGTCGCTGGCCTCCAGGGCTCGAACATGCTGTGTCGTGATGGCAAGAAGCAGCTTGTTGAGGGCCAGTGAAGCCAGAGCGGCAATAGCCTGGAAAGTCTCCTCCTGCTTCAGGTAGGCAGCGGAAGGGTTCTGTTCGACCATGAAGCCGATAACGCCAATCACGTCATCCTCGGTCTTGAGGGGATAATACGTTGCCTTCGCATCGGTAAAGGATTCGGTCTTTGCGCCTGCCGTCTGGCCATGTTCGAAAGCCCAGTATGCAGCCTGTGCTTCCGACTCCTTGAGAAATGGTTTTGTATCGCCAGTACTCGTGGCGGCAAGTCTAAGAGAATTCGATTCAGGCAAGTACAATGCGGTAACTATATTAAACATCTGATCCACCCGCTGCACGAGGACCCTGCTGAACTCGTCGACCGTTGCTACCAGGGTCAGCTCCTGGCTGAGGCTGTACAATGTCCGGGCTCGATTTTCCGCCTGACTGGATTCCAATATCTTGCGCCTCAACCTGCTGGCGAGCAAACCGGTGCTGATTGCGACGAGCAGGAAGACCGTGAAGCTTATCAGGTAGTTGAGATCGTCAACGGTTATGTGATAAAGAGGCGGCACGAAAAGTATATCGAATACCAAGACACTGGCTATCGCCGTCAATATGGAAGATAGTACCCCGACGAAAGCTCCGGCATATAGAACGGGCAGAAGATACAGCATCGCCACGTCGGTGAGATCGAGGAGTGTCCCGGTGACCTTACAAACAAGCGTTACAAGTCCGATCAAAATCAGTATGAAAATATACTTCGCCAATTTAGGGCGGTCAAGCGGCAACCTTCTCAGGTCGTTACGTTTCGGAAGCTCCTCTCTGGAACCTGGAATAAGATGAAGCTCGATCGAATTGCTCTCGGAGATTATGCGATCGACTATGGAGCCACGCAGGAATTCCTTCCATCGATGGCGGATAGGCCTGCCCAGAACAAGTTGGGTAGCATTTCGTTCGGTCGCGGTCTCGAGGATGGTCGCAGCAACATCGCGTCCGATCGCCTGGATAACCTCCGCGCCGAGTTCCCCCGCCAGCTTTATATTCTCCTCCACGTAGCTGTAATCACTGCTGTCGAGTTTGGCCTCGGGTACATCAACGTAGAGGGCGATCAGTTCGCACTTGAGGTTATCTGAGAGGTGCTTTGCGGCTCTCAGAACGCGCGATCCGAAAGGGCTGGGGCCGATACAGGCCAGCACCCTCTCCACGGAAGGCAGAACCTCAGAGATCCCGCTCGCGGTCTTTCCGGCGGTGAGATCCATATCGACACGGTGAGCGATATATCTCAAAGCCAGCTCCCTGAGCTCATTGATAATATCCTTGCGGAAATATCTGCTTGCTTCTTCAGCGCTCAAGCCTGGGGTGTGCACTTTCCCCTGCATGAACCTCTGTATGAGCACCTCCGCGGGAACGTCGACAAGTTGCACCATGTTGGCTCTTTCGAAAAATATGTCCGGGACCTTTTCTTCGGTTCTCATACCCGTTATCTTGTGTGCAATATCGCTCAGGCTCTCGACGTACTGAATGTTGATGGTCGTATATACGCTGATCCCTGCGTCCAGAAGCTCTTCTATATCGAGATAACAGCGATTGTGCCTGGACCCGGGGCTATTGGAGCGCTCCAGACCGTCTACGAGAACGATGTCGGGCTTGTGCAGGAGGATAGCGTCGAGATCCATCTCCTGGACGGAAGCATTGCTGGAGCCTGCAACCCGGGGAGGAAGCGGCGAAATGCCCCGCAGCAGCCCATCGGCTTCTCTTTCACCATGCGTATCGACCCAACCGGCTGTTACTTCCAAGCCTTCGGAAATACGCTCATGTGCTGATTGGAGCATGGCCCACGTCTTGCCAACGCCGTGAGCCGCCCCCAGAAAGACTGTTAACCGGCCGTTTTCAGCTTTCATGATCCTTCTACATGCATATACCTGACCGGGATGTACCTCGTTTCTTAGCGAGATTCCCGATCATCTTACTTACAATTGTAATGACATCGGGCGGCCTGCAAAAGCTGGGAGAGGACGAAGGATTCTATTCCGATTCTCTCCGGCGCCTGTTCCAAAGAACCAGCAGGAAGACAACCAGGCCTGCTAATATCGCTGCGACGAAAAGCTTGCCGTAGCTGAAGGGGTGTTCAACAGCATGCCCATCTTCTATTACCCTGATGGAATAGGCATGGATATCGGTATCACCGCCGTGCTCGCTACAGGCTCTGTGAAAAACGCCCGTGACCTCGACTATATCCCCTTTCTCCGTGTAGCTTCCCAGGTTCTCGATGGACTGGACTTCGCTGGAGGGTGCCCAAACACCTATGCCGATATTGCTTACGCCCGAGTATTCCCCTCCTTCCTCGAGGCTGTTCTCGCTGTAAGAGTCGTCGTTAACGGTTAACCAGGCATGATCCCCCCTGATCATGATGTCCCCGATCGCCTCGCCGCTGATTACCACCGTATCGCCGTCGTACTCCTCCATATTCTCGATGAGTTCGGAGATGGAGACATGATCGACCCCGTCGGCCGATGCTTGTCCGCCTCCAGGAGAAAGAGGCGAGTACAGGCAGAGCACGGCGGCAAACAACAAGGACAGCGTTAGTGCGGCATAGCGATATATCTTCATGCTCGCCCCACCTTCCTGCCCACGATCGTGGACGCAAACATGCCGACCAGGGCAAATATGGCCAGGAATTCGAGGCGCCCGACCCACATGCTGAAAACGTAATAGACCTTGAGGACGGACGGCATCAGCGGGGAAACCAGCCCGGCGGAAAGCCCGGTGTTGCTGCCCGCACTTACGGAGTCGAAAAAAGCGACGGAGGGGGGGTATCCATACGCCACCCCCAGAAGACCTCCCACAAAGTAGATCGCGACGTAGCAGAGGAGTATGAGCATTACTCCTCGTGCCAGGGGCTCATCTATCCATATGTCGTTGATATGGTGGATCTTCGGGCGCATCACCGCCGATTCGGGGGCCGTGATGCTCTTGATGTCGTGCCACAGACTCTTCACGAAAACACCGACCCTCAAGCCCTTGAAGCCGCCGCCGGTCGATGCCGCGCTGGCCCCGATGGCCATGGCCAATACTATGGCCCATAAGGCGAGGGCCCCGAACTCATTAAGAAGAGAAGAGGAATAAACAGTACTGTTACCCGTGGTTGTATGGCCCGAGATGAGAATGTAGAAGCCCTTGCGAAAGTACTCTGCTATCGTCGTGTAAACACCAAGCTGAGAGAGGCCAATGGTCACAAAGAGGGTGACGAGCGAGACCGTGATGGCAAAGGATCGGACTTCTACGTTCTTCCATATCTCGGACCGCCTTCCGCTCCAAACCGAATAGTGCAGCGCGAAGTTCAACGACCCGATCACGAATATAATCATGGTGATCATTTCGATGAGGAAGCTGTGATAATAGAGGAGGTTCAGGCTCTGGGGGGCGAACCCGCCCGTGGACCACGATCCCATGAAGAGCCACGTCGACTGCAGAAAGCTCCTGCCCGTGCTCATTCCCTCGACCTTGAGGGCGGCAAAGAGAACGATACAACCTATCACGAGATACGTAAGGCTTATCAACCATATCGCTCGGGCGGTTCGTATTACATTGGGAAGCAGCCTCTCCTCCTTGGCTTCCCCGGAATAGATGCTGAAAGCGCCAGACGTTCTCACGAAGAGAAAGGTCAGAGCGATAACGACGATCCCCTGGCCGCCGGCATAAGTGAGCACGTGCCTCCACATGTTCATCCCGTTCGAAACGTGGTCAAGGTCCTGCAGCAGGAACAGCCCGGTGGTGGTGAAACCGCTCATGACGTCGAAGCAGGCATCGAGAAAGGAGCTGAAATGGCCGGATAGATAGTGCGGTATCGCCCCGAAGAACATCGCAAGCAACCATCCGGCTGACGAGATCACCAGACCATGCGACCAGGTCAGATCCAGTTTCACCTGACAGGTGAGTTCCATGCTCAGCCAGAAGATCAGGCAACAACCTATGCCTATAAGGAAATCGACGGCCACGTTCCATTCCCGGAAGGCCAGAGAGGTTACCATCGGAACGATCATTATGAGCCCGACGGCGAGTATGATCCTGCCAACCCCCCACCCCACCAGTTTGAAGTCGTCAAGTGTGGGCCGCAGGATCATATTACGATTGCCCTCACGATTATCATGATCAGGAGCGAAATCAGAGAGATGGCGACGACCAGGGAGATCTCGCTGAAGATTCCGACAACCGAGTTATGCCATTTCCTAACTCGAGATCTCCATCTCGAACCGTAACGCTTCCTGCTCTCGGCCATTATCCGCTCCAATTCACTCGTCGGCATTATCCAACCAGACTCTTCTTGAGATCGCTTTCTTTCTCGGTGGACGTCACGGCGATGACGGAATCTCCGGGCAGAATGACGTCTTTCCCGCGGGGGATTATCACTTCCTGCCCGCGAAGGATAGATACCAATACGCAACCATCAGGGAGACCGAGATCTTTCAATCGCTTGTTACATGAGCAGCAGCCTGCCTCGGGGATATCGATCTCGACTATAGCGGCTTTACCTGATTTCAACACTTGGAGGGTCAATATGTCCCCTATCGTCGCTTTTTCCTCAATGAGGTGTCCGATAATGGTTGTGCTCGATATAGCATCGGTTCCCATGAGATTGAATATGCGTTCGTTCTTCGGGTTGTTGACGCGGGCGACCGTACGGGGCACGTTGAAAGAAGACTTCGCGAGCTGGCATGCGACAAGATTATCGTCGTCGTCGCCCGTTACCGCGGCGAAGACGTCCGCTCTGCCTACGCGTGCTTCTTCCTGGTAACGATAGTTGCAAGCATCGCCTTGGATGACCAAGGCGTCAGTCGTCCTGTAAAGTTTCTCGCACGTAATCGGATCTTTTTCGATAACCACTATCGTGTTCTTTTTTGCGAGCTTTTCCGCAAGAAAGGACCCGACCTTCCCGCCTCCGGCTATCACGATATGTATGGCAATCACTTCCTCTTCTTACTCATTTGCCTTTCAAGTTTCCAGGTTTTCGCATAAGGAATCAGCGCGCCGATGAGGTCGCTTTCCCCGATCGCGAGATCGTTCTCCGGGAGCAGGCAGGTAGCCCCCCTGATAACGTAAACGAAGGTTATACCCGTCTTGCGGACAAGAGAACCAAGCGTCGCTCCATCCCACTTGTCCGGGACCTCGAATTCAACCAGGTCGTAATCGAGCAATACGCGCGGTGACCTTACCTGTATTTTGGAATGGAGAATAACGTCGAGAATCGTATACGACAGTATATCGGTGCCGCATACGTAAGCCGTGCCGAGTGCCTGGTAAGTGGATTCTTTATCCGGATTGAACAACCTTGCCACGACCCGTGGCACTTTGAAATAATATTTCGCCAACTCAGCCGCCAAGAGGTTCTCGTTATCGAGTTTGCCCACTGCCGTGAACGCATCGGCTTCATCTATGCCGGCATCCAGCAACGTATTATCGTCGCAGATCAGTCCCTCGATAAATTCCACTCCCGGATTATCGTGGAGCCTTCTCGACTTATGTGGGTCGGAGTCGACCACGGTTACCTTGAAGCCTCTGGCGTCCAGGCGCCTTGCGAGCAGAGCGCCGACCAGGCTGCAGCCACCAACAACAATCCTTGTGTTTTCGGGTTTCTTTGGTTGCCAAAGTGGGTCTACCGCTGGTCCTATTCCCAGGATCCCGTAGGCTGCCGACAACCCAGCCTTGACGGCAGTGAGAAGCACAAAATCGCCGGCGGCCAACCTTGTATTTTTATTTACCTTTATTTCCCGATTATCCCGGACGAGTGCTATGAAACTCAGGTTGATGCCGTTGTTGAGTTCCCCTGCCTGGATGCCCGCTGCTTGAGAAGGAACCGATAATCCAAATGTTCTAAGCCCCAGACTCTCGTTTTCGTATACGACAAGAACCTCCTCCGGATAGAGAAGAAGTTCCATCATCTTGTTCACTACCAGCGACGTTCCACACGTGTGTGCGACGCCGAGGCTGGAGAATGTCTGTTCCATTTCGGTGTCATAGAGCCGGGAGTGGACTACCGGCACGCTGAATAGGTTCTTTGCCGCCAGCGCAGACATGATATTGGTGTTTTCGTGATCGGTAACGGCGGTGAAAGCATCGGCGTCCCTTGCGCCGGCTTCAAGCAGGGTATTCTCGTCGAAAGCGACTCCCTCGACACAGACTCCATGGAAGATCCCTCCAAGACGTTTGAAGGACTCGGCATCATTGTCGATCACAACAACATCGTGGTTTTCGTAAGATAGGGATTCCGCGATCTGAGTCCCGACCCTTCCACATCCTGCGATTATTACATGCATGTTCGCTTAAGCCCCGACTCTATATGGTTTTCGAACCGATCGGCTCTTCTTGGCTGCCCCCATTAGGGAGAGGTCTGAAATAGATTGGTTCCCCATGCCTCTCGCATATGAATCTTTTCAAAATACCTCAATAACTCCTTGGCATTAATTGCCGTCAATCGGCCTATGGCATCCATGGATAATCTTAGATTGATGCAAGCTAAATAATCGATTAGGAAAATGCCCAATTCGTATAAATTTTCTATAAATATTAGCCGTTACATGCGTTTCTGCAGGATGTGGAGTTGCCGCCGTTGAAGAATGTCATGAAAACAGGCGGTTTTCTGAAACATAATAAGCAGTCGGATCTATCCGTATTGCCTTGAGGATTTCACTTATATTGATGAAACGAAAGAATGTGGGAGGGAAGAAGGGCAAAATCAATTCAGCATGATTCGCTAGTTTCGTATCACACAAGATAGGGAGCTTTTATGCCGACTTTTTCTAAAATCAGACAGTGGCTATCGGGCCCTAGGACTTCTTCGGGACGCTTTATACTAAGAATGCTCCCCTACATAATTTCTATTATTGTTGGGATCACAATCTTTGCCTTTAAACCCACAGATGCGGATTACCGGGTTCTATTCATTAATGTTGCTACGGCATTTCTTGTTATACCCTTAGTATTTCTTTTCTATGAATTGTCTCAGAAGTTTATTCACAGAAATCTAAGCAGAAATATATTCAATTATTGTAAATTGCAGGTTGACAGGGAAGTTATGTCTTTGATTCAACATTTGGGTAAAGCAGTCTTCCCTTACGAGCATAAGCTTAAGTCTTCTGATATGATGATTTCTTTTATAGGATTGGACGCAGAATCCATCTTTGAAGTCGTCGCCAGGGAGGAATATCTAGGTTTCCAAGTGATGAAAGATTTCGATTGCTTTGAAGCTGCATTCAACAAGATCTTGAACAACTCCGCGATTTTAAAACAGCTAACTGACGAACAGATAATCTCTATTATAAATATATTGATGAACCTTACGGAGTGGACTGTTTGGATGAAACGAAGCTTTCCTTTCAATAAGACTAAGGACCCTGATCCCAAGTACAAAGTAGCATCAGGATCAGAAATAAGCCCTATGAATAAAGAACTCTCGGAAAGGATGTTATTATTAAGGAAATTAGACGGAGGCAAATATGAAGTCGAAGACTTTGGAGATTTCTATAATCCAAATCGAGACTCCCTTTTATTCAGGTTTAGAATAGATCCTGAGAAGACTCTTGGATATTCACAGCATATAAATTACATTATCAGGGGCATTAATTCTTGGATAAACTCAACTGGTAGGGCATTGCTCATAGATAGTAAGCTATTTAGGATCCCTAGCAAGCCAGATTAGCTTTGTTCATTAACAGCCCTATTTCAGTCACCACTGCAAGCATAATTAATACCATGCAACACAGTAAGCATATATAGTATTCCTATGAAAAACGTGCCCCTATACGACGGCGATGAGAACATAGGCTCCGTCCCTATCACTTCCATAGAGGTGACCATGGACGTTTATGGCCATCTGTTCCCAGGGTCCTATGACAGCACTGGTAGAAATGGGAGAGTAATGTCAACGGGAGAGAAGCTGAAGTATCTTCAGAACAAGGGTAAAGCCTAGGCACTATTACCTCCATTCCTCCACCTTGAATAATCTATGGATTAGTATGAGGTTGCTTTTTGTATGCATATACGGCAGTAGAGGCTTCGTCTCCACCGCCAGGCCCGCCATCAGTTCCTAGGTTATCGATAAAATAGGCTTCGATTCTTCTAGCGATTGTTGAATCAAACGCGGTTCGATATATCCATGGGTTCCCTTCTTCTCTTACGCTGTGTTCCTCGAATAGACGCATTCTAGGATTTGAAGATATCCCAACATACCAACTAGGATATGGCCCACCCCGTATTTGTATGTAATCTCGAATATCTTTCTTTATCTCTTCTTCGGACTTAGCCATGCTATCACCCCCTGAGGCTACCTTATAAGAAGCGCTAATTCTTCATCCTCATAACCTCCAACAACGGATCCTCTATGGGATTCTCCTCGCCTTTCATAACACCTAATCTGGTAGTGACTGTTCTCAGAAGACAATATTTATCATATTCTTTAGCAGACTTTGAGATTAATTCAATCTTCTCAAAAGAGGTCGTTGATCCAGCTAATTTCTCGAGCGATTCTGCGGCGGCCTCGCATACCCACCAGTCCTCATCCCCAAGATTATCTATAAGCGGCTCTACCGCTCTATCGCCGCCTATATTCCCCAGCGCCTCCGCTGCTGCTAGCCTCAATTGACAATCTTCATCCTTGAGCATTTCTATGAGCAACTCCACAGCTCTATCGCCGCCTATATTACCCAGCGCCCGTGCGGTAATATGGCACACTTGACGTTCCTCATCGGCGAGCGTACTAATAAGTGGCTCCACTGCCCTATCGTCGCCTATGTTCCCTAACGCCTGTGCGCTTATATGGCGCACTTGCCAGTCCTCATCTTTGAGCATACCTATAAGTGGATCCACTGCCCTATCGTCGCCTATATTCCCCAACGCTAATGCGGCTGCCCATCGCACATCCTTATCCTTATCCATCAATGTATTCATGAGCGCCTCGTACGCCCTATCGTCGCCTATATTACCCAGCGCTAATGCGGCTGACCTGCGCGATTGACAATCCTCATTCCCGAGCGCACCTATGAGTGCCTCCAACACTTTATCGCCACCTATATTCCCTAGTGCCCGTGCGGCCTCTTGTCTCACGCCCGATTCCTCATCCCAGAGCGCACCTAAGAGCGGCCCCATCACAATATCGCCACCTATATTCCCCAGCGCCCGTGCGGCCATCTGGCGCACTAGGCTCTCCTCATCTCCAAGCACACCTACGAGCATCCCAGTCACAATATCACCGCCAATATTCCCCAGCGCCAATGTAGCTCCCCAGCGCAAATCCGAGTTCTTGTCTGCGAGAGTACCGTTAAGCAACTCTACTGCTCTATCGCCGCCAATATTCCCTAGCGCTTGTATGGTTGCATAACGCCCTTGCCAATCCCCATCCTTAATCATTTCTATGAGTAACTCCACGGCTCTATCGCCGCCAATATTACCCAGCGCCTGCGCGATCACCTGACGCATGCCCTCTTCCCCATACTTGAGTATATCTTTGAACAACTCCACGGCTCCATCGCCGCAGATATTACCCAAGGCATCCGCAGACACTTGGCGCATACCCCAGTCATCATCACGAAGTGATTTCACCAACGCCTCCACCGCTCTATCATCGCCTATATTACCCAGCGCCTCTGCGGTTGCCCGGCGCACATCGGAGTTTATATCTGTGAGTGCTTTTATCAAGGGCTCCACCGCTCTATAGCCGCCTATACCGCGCAGCGCCTGCGTGGCCGCCAGGCGCACATGCCAGTCTTTATTTTTATACAACCGCTCAAGCCGATCGATAACTTCTTTTGTTACTGTCGGGCAATTATATGTTTGTTCTCCGATTAACTCCGAAGCAAGAAAAAGCCCGCGATGCAACATTTCTTCATTATCACCGGTTTCTTTAAGAAGAAGTTTGATTAAATCCTCCAAGTGTTCTCTCTCCATCATCCCTGTAAGAAGTAGAATGGGCTCATGCCAAGCATAATGATGCAACCTCGGTTGGAGGAACTCCCAAGCTCTATTAGAATCCTTATTCCATAACTCATTCAGTCCCCAAGCACCCGCGTACTCCTGAAAAGTCATATGCCGAAAAGCAAGATATTCTTTCTGATGAACTCCTTTGATTATTTCTATTAATCCCGCCTGGTTCCAGAATGCAAGTGCGTCTTGAGCAATGGTTTCACTATCAGCAAAGCCACTATCGGCTAGATGTTCTGCAAGCCTTTTTAGTATCGAGTCTTTTTCGGGCACTTCCGGTTTTCCGCCATAGTAGAAGAAATGCAGTATCCACCCCATGAAATATAGACTTTGTATCGCAGCACTTTTTGCTTTTTCACCTTCAAGCCCTGCGATCTTGAAGACCGGTCTTCCAGTTGTGTCTATTTCCGGTGTTCTTCGTGTTTCCCATGAGCCATAAAGCCGCTCAATATAATGCCTGTAAAGATCACTCCTAGTTTCCGGTAGTTCCTGTCTGGGATCATCACCGGCAAGAAATATAAAAAATGTTAGGAGCAGCGGGTTCTTCATTAGTGGTTTCAGCTTTTGCCGTTCTTCAACCTGATCTTGTAGCCATTTAACCTGTTCTTTTTCCCATACCTCACTCTCACCGCGCTCTTCCGCGAGTACCTTGAACCAATTCATCATGTACTCATCGACATCTTCAACTCTTAACGGAAGAACCTCGAACCGGGGTAGATTACACAAACCGCCTATATTAACGTACCCGATCGGACGGGATGAGAGTATCAACTGACCAGGCAAGCCACTTGTTTCCTTCGCGATCTTGTCAGCCCAATCCCGCGCTTCGTCCTGACCGTCTAATAACCACAGAACATGGTTGTTCCGGATTGCCCCGTCAAGAGCCTTTTTCAATTCCTCATCTCCACTAGACGTGACCTCGAGTGCATAATCTCTTAAAGGTCTGGAGGGGCTCGTACCAAGTTCAGTCGCGTAATCCCGGAGATTTACAAGAATCGGCACTTGCTCTTTGCCCTTTTCTGTAGCTTTTCTCGCCAAGTATCGAAGCAATGTTGATTTTCCCGATCCCGGCGGTCCGAGAATTACCAGTCTTTTATTCTCTTCTAGTGCTTTCTCCGGATAAATGGGATCATGGCGGCGACTTTCATCGAAGAGCCCTCCTCTTCTGTAATAATTCTCACCACACCGAAGAATTTCCAAGAGGGTGTCTCTCTCTTCCTTCTCCTCTTTCGGGTCTTTCTTTTTCGTGGCTTGCAGCTTGATGTAGACACGTTCCAATGGCATCTGCAGCTTAGACCCGTCATCAATGCCGCTCATTCTCACAAACTCAGTATCTTCTAGGACTTGCCTGCGGTACTCGGCCATATAGTCAACGTATTTTGCGCGAGGTATATAAGCTTGATCTCCACCCCTCAGAATCATGTCCCAGTTGCCCAGATCTAAGCTGCCTATATAATTAATGGCAGTCTGCAATATGCCCCTCTTCTCATCTATATACTCAACGTACTTTTCATAATCTCCTCTATCGTCATCAGCCCAGTGCCATTCAATCTTTTCATTTATTAATCTAACAAGGCTTGTATTTTGCCTAGCCGAACCAGATTTATAACCACTACCGATAATCCGGATATAAGGATCGTCCGCCTCATCCGCCATTCGGAGGAAAGCTGCAAGTCTTTTCAAATCAATTCTTTCTTCTCCAAAAGCCTGATCTGTAAATTGTGTAAAGCGATCGAGATTATCAAGAGGGTAAAACCGGTCTTCAGAATGTCCTACACAAACCAGGCCAACAGCTTGTGCAACTCTGGGTGCTGCATTTTCTAAATGAGGAAAATCACCAAAGAGATACTTTGTATAATCCCTTACAACCATCTGCTGGCTACGGTCCGGGTGTCCAACTGGATTAGGATCTTTGATCGGGTTTAGCCCACTATCCACCATATAACCCAGATCATGCATATAAACAGCGCACAGGAGAATAAACGCTTCCGCCGGTAATATGCGGGTATCTATTCTAGCTTTTTCAGTGAGCTTATTGAGGTAATCTTCAAGCCTTTTCGAGTGCTCGTAACCGTTTCTGCCGTAATCCTTAAGCCAGTCTTTGGCTGCACTTTTTATCTCGGAAATGCGCTTATGAAGGTCAATATCCCCGTTTGTGCCTCTTATGGTTTGTCCCTGCAACATCTCATGAAGCTCAGACATAAACTATCCCGCCCATGAAGAATGGAATATTTACCGAGAGTAATCCATGAATCCCCAAGTATCTCCTCCATATCCAGCATTACACCAACTACTTTAACCAACCGCGCCCCTCATTCCACGCTTGAGGCTCTCCCTGCCAGAACCCACAACAAACCGCTAGTTCTGCAACCCCCATTTTTCTCTATATATACTAGGGAGACAGGTTTCCCAACATCCCCACAGCAGTCAATCGGCGCCCACCGCTGATTATTTCAACTCTATAAATTCTTTTGATTTGAGCGATTAGCACTGGAATAGATATGTAGCGATTATTTTCCATATGCACCTCCCGCTGTTAATATTCTATACCCCAAAGTAAGGTAAACACATCCAGATACATTCCCTTCCCCTATCGCATCCTCTAGATATAATAAGATCATGAAATACGTGCCCCTCTACGACGGCGAAAAGAACATGGGCTTGGCCTCGCTCACAACCAACCTAAATTCATGGGACATAATGAGATGGCGCTTCCAGTATGAAGCTTTGCCGCTAGATCTCTTTTCCTTGGGTCATGCGATAAACTCCTGTTAAGGATTATGGGTCTAATGATGCTTAGAACGAACTGAAGTACATCCGCTATAGAATCACAATCAAGGGGTGGTCGAAGCAAATCTCGTGGTCATATTGTGGTCATGGGGCCTTCTCGCTATTACCCAAAGAAAAACAGGCCAGGGAATATATCCCCTGACCTGGTCAAATAGGTGGAGCCCCTGGCGAGAATCGAACTCGCGCACAAGGATTAGGAATCCTACGCTCTATCCACTGAGCTACAGGGGCCCTGCGTGCATGCGGTCACTATAACCGCCGTTCACCCAAGAATTATAGCCCGCGGGGGTAGAGCCTTCAAACGGGGTTTTCAGCCCAAGGGGCTGATGGAAGCGGCATTCCGTCATTGACGCGGCTGGGCAAATGCTCATATATTATTTATAGTGATTCCGGCCATGAAGGTCGGGAGGATTAACATAGATCGCAGGAATGGGCCACGGAGGCCTTGGCGATGGGAATTCGCCGGGAACCGTGGTGTTTTTAATTGCAGGGACAGCGGGAATAATAGGGACACGGTCACGAAGGCCGAGGATGTAGCGGGCGCAAGGGAGCCACGGAGGCTCGGATGGCGAGAAGCTGCCGGGAACCGTGGCGTTTGTTTTCCTCATGCGCGATGATATCGGGAGGTAGATAGCATGCACATCCCCGACGGCTTCTTGAACACCGGCGTAAGCGTGGCCACGGGAGTGGTGGCCGCGGGAGCGATAGGCTACGGGCTGTATAAAGCCCGCGACGAACTGGACGAAAGGTCCGTGCCCATGCTGGCGCTCTGCGCCGCCTTCGTCTTCGCCGCCCAGATGCTCAACTTCCCCGTGGCCGGGGGCACGAGCGGACACTTCCTGGGGGGAGTACTGGTAGCGGTACTGCTGGGTCCATGGTTGGGCAGCCTGGTGATCGGCCTGGTCTTACTCGTCCAGTGCCTGGGTTTCGCCGACGGCGGGGTCACGGCACTGGGTGCGAATGTCTTTAACATGGCGGTCATCGGGACCATTCTGTCCTACTACATCTTCTACGGTATCAAGAAGCTCTTACCGAAGAACAAGACAGCTTTCCTCGCCGCCACCGGCGTGGTCGCCTGGCTATCCGTGATGCTGGCCTCCGGCGCCGCGTCGGTTGAGCTGGCGGTATCCGGCACGACTCCATTGAGCGTGGTCCTGCCATCCATGCTGGGGGTCCACGCCATAATCGGGGTCGGCGAAGCGATAATAACCGTGCTGGTGGTAAGTGTCGTGCTCGCGGTACGGCCGGACCTGGTCAAGACCTATGACTACGAGATCCCCATACCCAGCTTCGAGGAAGCGGAGGTGAGCCAGTGATGGAGGCGCGCAAGAAGAGCATCCTCGTCTTCACCATGGCCGGACTGGCCATCGCCGTAGCCCTCGCCCTGATCATTTCTCCCTGGGCATCCTCCTCTCCGGACGGGCTGGAGAAGGTAGCGGAGGACAAGGGTTTCTTAGAGCAGGCAGAGGAGACCGAGCCGGTATGGGAGAGCTCCCCCATACCCGACTACGCCGTACCCGGTCTGACCGAGGAAGCGGTGAACGAGGAGACGGGCGAGGTGGAGGAGGAGCCTACCAAGCTTGCCACTGCCCTGGCCGGTTTGATCGGCACGGTTGCCATTTTCCTCATCGCCTGGGGCCTGGCCCTGGTACTCAAGAAGAAGGATGGTGAGGTGAAGGTGCAGACCTCCGGGGGTTCTGCAGCCTGACGAGATATGAAACACGCTTTTCTTGACGAGTACAGCGGGCTGCAGAGCCCGATCCACCAGCTTGACCCCCGGGCCAAGCTGGTGGGCTTCATAGCGCTCATCATCATCTGCGTCACCACTCCGCCCGACCTCTACATCGCCTTCGCCGCCTACCTGGGGCTGGAACTGGTACTGTTGATCATGTCCCGGCTTCCCTGGAAGCACGTGCTCAAGCGCATGCTCATCGTGCTCCCCTTCATCCTGGTGGTCGCGGTGTTCCTGCCCTTCTTCAACAAGGGAGGCGGAAGCTACAACCTGGGGCCCCTCACCGTATCCGGCCACGGTCTCCTGGTGCTCTGGAACGTAGCCGCCAAGTCAACGGTGAGCGTGCTGGCGGTGATATTGCTCTCCTCCACCACCCCCTTCCCCGAGCTCCTCAAGGGGATGGAGAAATTGAAGGTCCCCCACCTGCTCACCACCATCATGAGCTTCATGTACCGCTATATCTTCGTGCTCATGGACGAGCTGCAGCGCATGCGGCGGGCCCGCGATTCGCGGGGGTGGAGCGGCAGGTGGTTGTGGCACGCAAAGGTCATCGGTCACATGATCGCCGCCCTCTTCCTGCGCTCGTACGAGCGGGGAGAGCGGGTCTACGCCGCCATGCTTGCACGCGGCTACGACGGTGGTGTGCGCACCATCTACCTGTACGATTTCGGGGCGGTGGAGCTGGGCTTCGTTGCCCTGGTAACCCTCTTCCCCCTGGCGGCAAGGCTCATAGTCGGGGGATAGATGGGAACAATGGGTTGAGGCGGTATGCATGAGAATGATCCTGGTAGAGGAAAGGAAAGGGAGCGGGTCCCATGCACCATAAGAAGGCGGTGGAGATCAAGGATCTCCGTTATGCCTACCCGGATGGCACCATCGCCCTGCGCGGGATCGACCTGACCATCGAGGAGGGGGAGTCGGTGGGGATCGTCGGCCCCAACGGCGCCGGCAAGTCCACCCTGCTCCTGCACCTCAACGGCATCCTCACCGGCCACGGAGAGGTGCGCATCTTCGACCTGCCGGTGGAGAAGAAGAACCTGCGCGAGATAAGGCGCCGCGTAGGCCTCGTATTCCAGGACCCCGACGACCAGCTCTTCTCCCCCACCGTCTTCGACGACGTGGCCTTCGGCCCCATCAACATGGGCCTTTCCCAGGAAGAGGTAGAGGTGGCGGTGTCCCGGGCCCTCGACGATGTGGGCATCGCGGGAATGGAGAAGCGCTCCGCCTATCACCTCAGCTATGGGCAGAAGAAGCGCGCGTCCATCGCCACCGTGCTCTCCATGAACCCCGACCTTTTGGTGCTGGACGAGCCGTCCAGCAACCTGGACCCCCGCGCCCGCAACGAGTTCTCAGAGCTCCTGCAGGGCATGAGGATCACCAAGATCCTGGTCACGCACGACCTCCCCTTCGTGTTCGAGAACTGTGATCGCGTGGTGATCATGAGCGGGGGGAAGATCGCCGCAGATGGCGAGGCCTTCTCCATCCTCTCCGACGAGAAGCTCCTCTCCGAGCACGGGCTCGAGCTGCCCTACGGGTTCTACCCCGTGCCCCGCGACACGGCCCCCAAACCCCACGACCGCGAGCTGGGGAACTAGTCTCGCGCCCCCTACCTAAGCAGGTGCAGGTTTCCGATGTGCACGCGTGTGAGGCCTTCCGCAAGGGCGGCAGCGAGGCACTCCTCCGCCTGGCGGCGAGAGGTGACGGGCATATCGACCATGGCGTGTTGGGGATGGAAGGCCAGCAGGGAATAGGGGATGTCCTTATCCAGCTCGGCGATGAAGGACGCGATGCGCCCAACCTCCCCCGCCTCCACGTAGCCGGGGACAAGCAGGGTGCTGGCGATGAGCGGCGGCGGGTCGGGCCGCTCCGGGATGCGTGACGCGGCATAGGCGAAGTTCTCCAGGGTGCGAGCGTTGGATACCCCGCACAGCGCGCGGTGCAGCGTGGGATCGAACGCCTTGAGGTCGAACTTCACGCAGCCGTCGCTCTTCAGGCTCAGCTCCAGGGCGCGTCGCAGCAGGCCGGGATGCATGGAGCCGTTGGTCTCCCAGCAGATGCGCACCTTACCCTTGCGGCGCTGAAGGGCGAGCTCGGAGGCGCGCAGGGCGAAGGGCATCTGGGGGGTGGGGTCGCCACCGAAATAACAGACACAGCCGGTGGACTCCTCCACCGCCTCAGCCAGCTGGCGCGAGGTGACAACCGGTGCCAGGCAGGCGGTGAGCATACGGAACTGGGAGTTCTGGCAGAAGAGACAATCGAAGGAGCAGGCGCCCAGGAAGACGGCCAGGTTCTTCCGCCCGCGGTCATGGCTGCCCGGGCAGACCCAGTCGGCCACGCAGTTGGTGGGCAGGGGGTCGTAATAAAATTCTACTATTCCGCTGTGCGCGGTGCCGGAGAGATGGCGCAACTTTCCTCCCTCGACCAGCCGCAGGCCGCAGAAACCCCTCTCCCCTTCTCCCAACACGCATTCGTTGCCGCACATACGGCAGGTCCTGCCGCCAGCCGTACGCGGGGGCAGGGCGGGCAGGCCGAAGGGCAGGCGCGCCTGCGCGTGCGCCTCCTCTATGCGTCCCTCCACCATTTCCCCGCCGGCCCGGATACATGTGTAACAGAGGGCAAGGGCCCGGGAGATAGCGGGCGACGAGTTGCCGCACGATACACATTTTATTTCTTCCCCGCGTCGTACATGCATAATGGTCATCCTGCAATCGTCCCGCCAACATATATACTTATTATCATGGAAGAGGAAGAGGTAATTAAAGCACCCGAGGGAAGGGCCAACAAGGCGGGAAACTACGCCAAGTGGTCCTTCGTAATCGTGATAGCGCTGGCTGCAGGTATAATCGGCTTCTTCACCATATTCCGCACCCATGCCGCCCAGGCGACGGTGGAGAGGGCTTTCGACATGGTCGAGAAGGGTGATATCGACGGGCTTATGGATTGTATCGATCCGCTGGGGGAATTGGGTAAGCTGTGGACGGAGAACACTGGCGGCATGCGAGACACCGTCACTTCGCTCCTGGAGGAGTACCGTCTGGATTTCTCATCCCTCAAGTTCGCGGCGCGGGCGGAGGGCGACGCCGCCGAGGTCGAGCTCAAGGGCGGCCGGGTCACCGTCTATGACCAGGGGGAGGAAGGACCTCCTGCGGCCACCCTCGACCTCGCTGGCTCCAACCTGGTGTTCTACGTGGAGAGGAGGGAGGGGCTCTGGCTCATCGAAGGCGTGAATTACGACCTTGCGGAGATGCTGTCGGGAGACCAGGACTTGCTCCCCTTCTGAAGAAGGTTGTATGGAGATTAGTTGTCAGCCTGGATCAGAGGTGTCAGGTGATCGGTCGAGGATGCAAGCAGATGCGATACCCATCTAAGCCCTCAATGGCTGGACTCGCAGCCGCGCCGGCTGTTGCTGTCTTTCTTGCTCTTCTCCTTGCCTTCACTGCGGGCTGCTCCGCCTCCACGCCACAGCGTGCGGTGGGGGATTTCATCACGGCGCGCATCGCGGGAGACGAGGAGAGGGCGGCAGGTCTGACCGTCGAGGAGGACCTCACCGGATACATAGGCGGAGAGCCGTTCCTGTACGCGACGGACGTCTCCTACGACGTCGGGCAAGGAGAGGTGGAAAACGACCGGGCCGTGGTGACAGTGACCTACTTCTGGGGCGACCAGTCGGTGGACATCCCGTACGTCACGCGGCGCGTGGGGACCAAGTGGAAGGTTGCCCTGCGCGAGAGCGAGGAGTTGTGGTTCCCGGAGATCGAGGTGGTCGAGGAATCCCAGACCCCTTAGCCCTTCTTCGCCGGCCTTTTCTTCTTCCCGCTCGGCTTCGATGGTTTTTTCGCCGATTTCTTCGCGGCCGGCTTGGAGGATTTTTTTGCGGCCGGTCTTGCCGTTTTCCTGGCCGCTTTCTTCTCGGGTTTCTTCGCGGGCGGCTTGGCGGGTTTCTTTGCCGCGGGCTTTGCGGCCTTCGCCCCGGCTGCCTTGCCGTCCGGGTAAAGGGCTATCTTGAGGACCTCCTCGATATGTTTGACGGGCACGAACTTGAGGTCCTTACGGATGAAGGGGGGTATCTCCTCCAGGTATTTCTGGTTCTCCTCGGGGATGATTATCTTCTTGACGCCGGCGCGGTGCGCGGCCAGCACCTTCTCCTTGAGGCCGCCTATGGGCAGCACCTTGCCCCGCAGGGTAATCTCGCCGGTCATACCGACTTCCTTGTGTATCTTCCTGTGGGTGATGGATGACATGAGGGCGGTGGCCATAGTCACGCCCGCGCTGGGCCCATCCTTGGGTATGGCCCCGGCCGGCACGTGCACATGCATATCGTTGTTCTTGAAGAAATCCGCCTCCACCCCGTAACGTTCAGCGACGCTGCGGCAGTAGGTGAGGGCCGCCTTGGCCGACTCCTGCATGACATCCCCCAGCTTTCCGGTGAGGATGAGGTCACCCTCCCCGGGCATCACCTGCGACTCCACGAAGAGCACGTCGCCGCCGGACTCCGTCCAGGCCAGGCCGGTGGCCACGCCGATCTCGTCGTCCTCCTCCAAGACCTCGAAGCGGTACTTGGAGGGGCCGAGGAGCTCGTGCAAGTCCTTCTCTTTTATCTTTCTGCTCTTGCGCTTCCCCGCCGCTATATCCTTGGCCACCTTGCGGCAGACGGTCGCTATCTCCCTTTCCAGGTTGCGCACCCCGGCCTCGCGCGTGTAGTTTCGGATGATGCCACGCAGGGCTTCCTCGGTGATTTCGATCTGGCTCTTCTTCAGGCCGTGGGCCTCGTACTGCCGCGGCAGTAGGTGGTCCAGGGCGATGTGCACCTTCTCCACCTCGGTGTAGCCGGGCAGCTCCAGCACCTCCATGCGGTCCAGCAAGGCGGGATGGATGGGTATGGGCGTGTTGGCGGTGGTGATGAACATCACCTTGGAGAGGTCGAAATCCACGTCCAGGTAGTGATCGGAGAAGGAGTGGTTCTGCTCCGGATCCAGCACCTCCAGCAGGGCCGAGGCGGGGTCGCCGCGAAAATCGGCCCCTATCTTGTCCACCTCGTCCAGCATGAACACGGGGTTGTTGGAGCCCGCCCTCTGGATGCCCCTGATTATACGGCCCGGCAAGGCCCCGATATAGGTGCGCCGGTGTCCCCTGATCTCCGCCTCGTCGTGCATGCCCCCCAGGGAGATGCGCACGAACTTGCGCCCCAGGGCGCGCGCGATGGACTGGCCGAGGGAGGTCTTGCCCACGCCGGGTGGTCCCACGAAGCAGAGGATGGGACCCTTCATGTCCTCCTTGAGCTTGCGCACCGCCAGGTACTCGATGATGCGGTCCTTCACCTTGTCAAGGTCGTAATGGTCCTCGTCCAGCACCTTCCTGGCCTGCTTGATGTCCAGGTTGTCCTCGGTGCTCAGGTTCCAGGGCAGGCTGGTGAGCCATTCCAGGTAGGTACGGGCCACGGTGTATTCCGCCGCGGCGACCGGCATCTTGGCCAGGCGGTCCAGCTCCCTCTCGGCCTCCTTGCGGGCCGCCTCGGGCATGCCGCTCTGGTCCATCTTCTCGCGGAATTCGTTGATCTCCATGGTGCGCTCGTCCACTTCGCCCAGCTCTTTCTGGATGGCTTTGAGCTGCTCTCTCAGAAAGTACTCCCGCTGGCTCTTGGACATCTCCGTCTGCACCTCGGACTGTATCCTGGAACCTATCTCCAGGATCTCGATCTCCTTGTTGAGGAATACCGTCAGCTTCTCCAGGCGGTCCTTGACGTCCAGGGCCTCCAGGAGTTCCTGTTTCTCCTTGAGATCGATGTTGATGTTGGAGGCGATGAAGTCGGCCAGGTTGTTGGGCTCGCCGATGTTCATGGCCGCTATGAATATCTCGTTGGGCAGGTAGGGGGCAAGGGAGACCATGTTTTTGAACTGGGCGAGGACGTTGCGCGCTATCCCCTCCAGCTCCACCGATTCCTCGATTTTCTCCTTTACCTTCTCTACGCGAGCCTTGAGATAGGGCTCCCGCTGCACGTACTCGACGACGCGGATCCTCTGTACCCCCTGCACGAAGAGCTGCATTGAGCCGTCAGGCATCTTGAGCATGCGGATGATGGCCGCCGCCGTGCCTACATCGTAGATCTGGTCCGGCTCCGGCATCTCCACTTCCTCCCTGGTGGCCATGGCGGCCACCAGCCGGTCCGCGGTCAGCGCATCGTCGATGAGTTTGACGTACTCCTCCCTGGTTATCAGCAGCGGTACGATGATGTGCGGATATATTACCGTGTCCTTCAGGGGAAGCACGGGAAGTACATCGGGGATGTAAGGCTCCGTCAGGCCCATGGGGAATTCGTTATCCGGCAAGGTATACCTCCTGTGTTTCTCGTCCTTCTGCAGAGCTCATTCGTCGCGTACGTCCACACTGCGCAGTTTGTCGCGCTGCAACTTGGGCAGGATGATCTCCAGCAGGCCGCGGCGGTAGATGGCGCGGGTCGCGTCGGCGTCGATATCCGTGGGGAGCTCCAGCACCCTCTCGAAATCGCCGTAATTGATCTCCAGCATATAGGTATTGCTCATGTCGGGAGGCCTGAACTGCCTGCGGTGGCCGCGAATGGAGAGCAGCCTGCCGTGCAGGGTAACCTCGACCTTCTCTTCGTCCACCCAGGCCAGCTCCACCACCACACTGAAATGATCGGGGCATTCGTAGACATCGCAAAGGGGCTTCCAGGCTTTCTCGAACACGGCGGAAGGTTTCTTCCAGTATGTAATGTGCCTGAAATAGCGCTCCATATCGCCCTGTTTATTAAATATGTCATCGAATTCGTCTCGGTCAGAGAAAGCCTCCGTCACTATCCGACCTCCTTACGCAGCACTTTCTAAGATTTTAACTCTACTATTATACCCCAACGTATGGTGGATAAATCAGGAAAGAACGAGGCCAGGTCTTTATGTGAAGTCGATGGAGGCTACCTTTTGTTCCTGCTCGCGCAGCTCCTCCTTGATCTCCTTGCGGATATAGGGGTCGTGGCCGTGGAAGGGAGCAAGACTCCAGACGCCTTCCTCGATGCCCCACACCTGGCGGCCGGCCTCGAGATCGCCATCGAGGGCTGCGCTCACCGCCGCAAACACGGCGTTGTCGTCCCTGAGCAGCAAAGTCGTGAGGACGTGCTGTGGCGATTCGGAAGAGCGGTCGGTGCCCACCAGGATGACCAGGATGTCCTCCTTCTCCGCCACCTCGATCACCTCATCGTTGAAGGCCCCCGGCGAACAGAAGATGATGTCCACGCCTTTCTCCACCGCTTCCTCGGCATAAGCCCGCGCCTGCTGGTAGTCCTCGGACGTCTCCAGGAAGTAGCTGTGGGTTCCTCCTTCTTCCGAGCCGGCTTCCACTCCCTTGGTGTAGCCACTGTTGTAGTAGACGACCAGGGGATCATCGAGGGCTCCGATGAAGGCGACCAGCGGCATGGGGTTGGTCAGCGGGTGATCCGTGCGCCCGCTCAGCCACCCCGCGAGGTAACCGCAGATATAGGAGCCCTCCTCTACGCGGTAGCGGACCAGAGCGGCATCATCCTCGTTTGGCACGGGTTGTGGGACCTCGAAGTCCAGGGCGCAGGTGGCGATCTCCGAATCCTCCGGCCGGGCGAAGAGCGTATCCAGGGAAGAGTCCTGGCCCAGGGAAACCACCAGGTCGTAGCCATCCTCGCCAGCTGTGAAGAGATCTGCGATGTCCGCCTCCGATTCGGGGAGCATGAAGTCCACCTCGATTCCCAGTTCCGCCTCGACCCGGCGCTGCCCGTATTCCGCAAGGGCGTTGCGCTCCTCGCCCGGCTCTCCTTCCTCGAAACCGACAAGTGCCACGCGGTAGGAGGGTCGCGAAGACCCGCAGGAAGCGGCAAAGAAAACGGCGAGTAGCAGGGCGCAAACGAGGAATGCGGCAGCCAGGCGGCTGGACTTGACCTTCATCTATGAGCTCCGATCGCCGGATAATCGCTTCATTCGGCCTTTATTTAGCGTCCATTATAGCACCCACGAAGTCATCTAAGCTGAGCCTAGCCCCCTGGCTTGGGCAGCGTGACCAGGAGTATCCCCGACGCGACCATCACCGATGCCAGCAGGAGGGTGTAGGAGATGGGCTCGCCCAGGGTGAAATGGGCAAAGAGCAGGGCCAGGACTGGCTTGAGATAGAAGAGGCTGGCTCCCCGGGAAGCCGGTACCCGCCGCATACCCTCGAAGTAGAGGATGTACCCGAGGCCTACCGTGACCACGCCCAGGTACAGCAGCCAAGCCCACGCACGCATGTTGTATCCCGCCATCTCACCCCAGCCGCCCTGGACGGTGAGCAGCACCGCCAGCAGTATCGACCCCACGACCATGGTCAGAAAGGAGAGCGTCATGCTGCCGTAGCGCTCCGTGTACCTCTTGCCGTACACGGTATAGACCGACCAGGTAATGGCTGAGACGAGCACGAGGATGCTCCCCAGGAAATCCTCCCTGGAGAGCATGCCGGAGAACTGGAAACCGGTTATGGCTGCGAAAGCGCCGGCCAACCCCAGGCCCACCCCCAGCCATCCCACTATCCCCAGGCGCTCGCGCAGGACCAGGGAGGCGATGAGCACCGTGAACACCGGGTTCATGGAGAAGATGACCGCCGCCGTGGACGCGTTGGTCGATTCGATGCCCTCGTGGAAGAGGAAGAAGGTCAGGAAAACGCCCACCGCTCCCAGCATGGCGATGGGCAGCCCGTCCTTCCTGCACGCCTCGGCGATGAACCTCCCCTGCCGCTGACCCACGAGGAGGATGAGGATGAAAGCCGCCCCGAAGAGGAACCTCATGGTGGCAACCTGTGACGAGCCTACCTGCCCGGCGGCTCCCTCGCCGGCTTGGAGATATTTGGATACTACTTCGATGGTGCTGAAAAGGACTATCGCACCCAGGACGAGAAAATAACCACCGCGTTTCATACGCTCCAGGGGTCAGCCCTCCATTTTCAACGTCGGGGGTCAGGCCTCCACACCACAAATGATGACTTACATAACAAGAAAAAGAAACCTTCAGCTGGGGTCAGCCCTCCATTTTCAACGTCGGGGGTCAGGCCTCCACATTCAACGTAATTGCGCAACCTATGAGAACAGACGTGAGCTGTGATGAACTAAGTGGATTGTGTACTACCTGTCGATAGCAGCAGATCGCCTATCGCCAGGGGTCAGCCCTCCACATTCAACGTAATCACCTGCAGATGTGTTCAGACGGAACCTTTACCGGATCAAGTTGAATGTGGAGGGCTGACCCCTTACTCGTTGACGTAGTCCTTACCGATGACCAGGACGACGGCGGCATCGTAGGTGATGGCCACATCCTCATCCTCTTCGACGATATAGTCGGCGTTTGCGTTTAGGTCCTTCGCCACCCTGCGGGCCTCCGCCTCGTGGCCGGGAGCGTAATATATCGTGGTCTCCTCATAGGG
This sequence comes from Actinomycetota bacterium, assembly GCA_016931915.1. GTDB lineage: Bacteria > Actinomycetota > Geothermincolia > Geothermincolales > RBG-13-55-18 > SURF-21. The sequence continues at coordinate 26,391 of JAFGDU010000080.1, read as the reverse complement.
GTTGACGGTATTCCCTATAGATACGTTCTGGTAGCCCTTCCCCTCCATGATCTCGGCGACCTGGGATGCCATGCCCTCCCAGCGCACGCCGTTGAGCACCGCCAGGTTCACGCTGGAGCGCGCAACCTCCATGTCCGTCTCGGACAGCTTCTCCTGCTGCTGCTCCTTTGCCTCCTCCGCCGCCTGCTCCTCAGGGGTGAGGATGCTGCAGTAGTTCTCGATGTTATAGAAGAGGGCCGCCGCTGCTTCCTCGTCGGGTATGTAGTACCATGGCTGACCCGCTGCGGGTTCCACGTCTTCGCCAGGCAGGGTGATGAACTCCACGTCATCCACCTCCATGCCCTGCAGCGCCTCGGCCAGGGCGAAGATCGTATCCGGGTCCAGGCTGGTATCGAGATATTTGACCGTGGTATCGAGTATCTTGAGCAGGGCCTGCAGGTCCCTGACCTCCACCGCCTTCTTCATCACCGCCTTGAGAAATTTCTTCTGGTTGTCGATGCGGTCCAGGTCCCCGCGGGGGAGGTCGCGGCTCCGGACCAGGATGAGGGCGTCCTCGCCGTTGAGGAATACGTCCCCCTTGGGCAGGGCCCCTATCTTGGGGTCGAGGATGGCGTAATCGAGATAGAGGGTGACGCCCCCGATGGCGTCAACTATATTCTTGAAAGCCTCGAAGTCCACCTCGGCGTAGTCGTTGATCTCCATGCCTGAGATCTCCTCCACCGCCTCGATGGCTCCCGCCGGGCCGTTGTAGGAATGGGCGGCGTTGATCTTCTCCGTGCCGTATCCCGGTATGGTCACCCTGGTGTCGCGTGGGAAGGATACGAGCACCGCTTTCTTCTCCTCCACGTTCACCGAGGCCAGGATCATCACGTCGGAGCGCGTATAGCCCTCCTCTCCCGCCACGCTGCCCCGGTCTATGCCGATGAAGAGCACGTTTAAGGTCACGCCCTCCCATGGGTCGGTGACCTCCGCGATCTCCTCTTCCTGCTCCGGGTTGAACTTCGTATCCTGCCAGCGGTAGCGGAAATAGTGCTTGCTGGCCCAGGTCTTGACGGAATCGAAGTTCATGATGCCGACCACCAGGCCGCCTATGAGCAGCAGAGCCAGGACCACCTTGAGGATGGTCTGCCTCCTCCTGCGCTTTCTGATCTTCAGTCTTTCCTGTCTTTTCATCTGTCGATTTGACGGGTTTCGAACTTACTCTGTTCCGGTGGAAGCGAGTATCCCTTTCTCCATTCCTTCGCTCAGGAATCCAGGAATATTATATGAGAAAGGTGTGCCTATGGGGTAGGTAGCCGCGGGTCGGCTCAGGTGCCGGTGTAATCCTCGCCGAGAACGAGGACGATGTCCGCATCGTGCCCGGAGGCCACGTCGGCATCCTCGCTGAGGACGAACTCGGCCTCCGCATCCAGGTCGCGGGCGACCATGCCGGCCTCCGTCTCGCGGCCGGGGGCGTAGTATATGGTGGTCAGCTCGTAGGGGTTAGCGGTGTTGCCCGTGGTCACGTCGGCGTATCCCCTGGCCTGCATGATCTCGGCCACGCCGGCGGCCAGGCCCTGCCAGCCCGCGCCATTGAGGATCGCCAGGCTCACGCCGGAGCGGTCGACCTCCGCGGTCTCCTCCTGCTCACGCCACGCGCTTTCCGCCGCCTGCTGCTCGGGAGACAGGGCACTGGTATAGAGTTTGACGTTGCGGAAGAGCTCCGCCGCGGCATCCTCGTCCATGACGAAGTACCAGGGTTCTTCGGGCGTAGCGGGCTCGATATCCTCGCCGGGCAGGGTCGCGAACTCTACCGCATCCACCTGCATGTCTCCCAGTGCCTCGGCCAGGGTGAAGAGCATGTCCGGCTCGATGGTGGTCTCCATGTGCTTAACGGCGGCGTCGAGGATGGCAAGGAGGGCCTGCAGGTCCCTGACCTCTACCGCCTTCTTCATCACCGCTTTCAAGAATTTTTTCTGGTTGTCGATGCGGTCAAGGTCGCCGCGGGGGAGGTCGCGGCTCCTGACCAGGACGAGGGCGTCCTCGCCGTTGAGAAAGACGTCCCCCGCTGGCAAGGCACCTATCTTGGGGTCGAGGATGGGGTAGTCGAGGTGGAGGGTGACCCCCCCGATGGCGTCCACGATCCTCTCGAAGGCCGCGAAGTCCACCTCGGCGTAATCGTGTATCTCCATGCCCGAGATGTCCTTCACCACCTCGATGACTCCCTCCATACCGCTGTATGCGCGAGCCGAGTTGATCTTCTGGGTCCCGTGGCCGGGGATATCGACCCTGGTGTCGCGGGGGAAGGAGACCAGCACCGCCTTCTTCTCCATGACGTCTACCGAGGCGAGGATGATCACGTCGGAGCGGGTGGCGTCGTCGTCCTCCACGCTGCCCCTATCGATGCCCACCAGGAGCACGTTATAGGGTTGGGAGGGATCGATCCATTCGCTCAGCTTCTCGTAAACCGGGTCGGAATCGGGTATAGGATCTATCTTGAAGCGGACGTAGTGCTTGGCCGCCCATGTCTTGAGGGCATCGAAACTCATGATACCCGCCACCAGTCCGCCCAGGAGAAATATGACCAGGGTGGTCTTGACGATCGTCTCCAGCTTCCTGCGTTTCCTGCGTTTATCTATCCCGACCATCTCCCGTTGTTTCATGTCCCGTTCTGATGCCCGTGCCTCTCATCCGGTTCCACGCTGCGTATTATACGGGATATACAGCGCATAAAAGCATGGCATTAAAACCGCACGCCACCGTCCGCATCAATCGCCTTCCTCGCCGGCTATCTCGAGCTCGAACTCCTCGGTCTCCAGCCCTTCCTCCATGGAGCCGATGAGTTTCTCCACCTTCGAGCTGGCCGTCGTCAGGCGCTGTTTCGCCTCCCTTATCAGACCGACCCCCTCCTCGAAGAGGCGCAGTCCCTCCTCGAGCTCGAGGTCCTCCTTCTCCAGGCTGGACGTTATCTCGTCCAGCCGCTGCATCATCCCCTTGAAGGTCATCTCGCTCACCATATCACCCCCCTCTACCTCACACTCCTCCCCCGTTCCCTTCTTTCTCGGTATCTTTGACTTCGCAGTGTAGCCTTCCGCGGTGCAGGCGCACCTCCACCGCCTCGCCCTTGCCCACCGCGGCGCTGTCCGTCAGCGGCTTCGTCTCCCCCGCCCTGGTGGTTATTGCATATCCCCTGGCGAGCACCGCCAGGGGGCTCAGCGCCTCGAGGCGCGAGGACGCCAGTTGCACCCGCCCTTCCTCGCGGGCGAGCGCCGCTCCCACCGCAGACCGCAAGTCTCTCTCCCTCAGCTCCGGCTCCCGCACCCTCCATCTCAGCCAGGACGCGGCGGTCGAACCCAGCTTGCGTGCAGCCGTCTCTATCTTATCCGGCAGTTGCCGGTATTCGCGCGGGTACCGCGCCAGGGAAGTGGCAGCCGCATCCACGCCGCGCTCCATCCTCTCCAGGGAAACGCGCACACCGGAAAGCAGCCTCGCCTCCCCGTCCGCCAGGCCCTGCACGGCCTGGTTGAGGACAAAGGCGGGGTCGGATAAAGAGCGTCGTGCCGCCAGCGAACCGAGGTCCCTCTCCAGGCGGTGCAGGCGCCGCCGCAGCCCCGCCGCCAGCGACACCTCGCGCTCCCGCAGCAGTGTGAGCACCTCCGGCGCGCAGGGCACCACGGCCTCCGCCGCCCCGGTAGGGGTGCTGGCGCGGAAATCTGCGGCCAGGTCGGAGAGGGTCATGTCCGGCTCGTGCCCCACGCCGGTCGCCACCGGTATGTCGGAGGACCTTATGGCCCGCACGACCTCCTCGCTGTTGAAGGGCTGCAGGTCCTCGAGGGAGCCTCCGCCCCGCGCCAGGATGAGCACGTCCACGGGAAAAGCGCGGTTGAAAAGCGCGATGGCCGCTACGATATCGCCGACCGCCTCCTCCCCCTGCACCCTTACCCCCCTTATCACCAGGCGCGAACACGCGTAACGCCGCGTGAGGTTGGTGACCACGTCGCGCACGGCCGCTCCCTCCAGTGAGGTGATCAGGCCCACCGTCTCGGGGTAGTCGGGCAGGGGTTTCTTGATAGCCTCCTCGAAGAGCCCCTCTTTGGACAGCTTGCGCATGAGCAACATGAACTCGCGGCGCAGCTTGCCCTCGCCCGACTCCTGGGCCTCAAAGACGTTGAGGCGGAACTGTCCTCTGCGCACGTAGATGCCCAAGCGTCCTTTGGCAAGGACGCTCATGCCCTCGCGCAGCTCGAACCCCATGCTGCGCATGGCATCGCGGAACGCGATACAGGACAGGGAGGCGTCCTCGTCCGAGAGGCTGAAGAAGGTATAGTTGGGGTAGGGGCGAAGGTTCGATACCTCCCCCTCGACCCAGACCACCAGTCCCTGCAGGAGGTTGTCAGCCAGCCGGTTGACCTCCCCGACCGTGAATATCCTCTCTTCATCCATGACGCTCATGATAATGCCATTATAGCGGCCGCCGGCGGCATCTCCTCGTACGCATAAGACCATCCCGAATTTTTCGAACCAGACAAAGGAAAAACCCCGGGGTGGTGGAAATACATTATATAGAGTCGGGAAATCGAGATATTGCCTATATGTAGTGTTTCTGGTCCCGCAGCGGCACAGCGAGGATCTGGAATGCAGGGGGGATCGGCTTGGAGATACTGGCCCTGCTCCTGCTCGGTTTCATAGCCATGCTGGCTATCGTCCCCCCCATTATCCGGGGGAAACTTGAAGATTCACCCCTCGCCTCCACGCAGAGCTTCCAGCGCAGCATGCAGGAGATGGCCAATTCCATCGACTATGGCAACGGCAGGGAGAGTGCACAGTCCAGCGGCAGGAGGCCGGAAGGATACTCGGAAGCGGCGGGAGCCGGCCGGGAAGGCCGGCTCCGCCCGGTCCCCGCACGACCCTACCGCAGGAGCAGCGCGGCGGTGAGGAGGAGTCGCGTCATCGCGGTGCTTACCGTCCTCGCCGCCATTTGGGGGGTGGCCACGCTGGTGAGTGGAGAGACCTGGTGCCTGGTCGCCTTCACCATCTTCTGCGCATGTCTCGTGGTCTTCTGGGGACTGGCGCTCATCGTACCGCATATCTCCCCCCGGTCCCGCAGCGAGCAGCACCTGGAGGATCCCTCTCGCTCCTCCTGGCGCCAGGCCCTCTAGCGCTCAACGGCCGAAGGCCCCGATCCTCCACAGCACCGCGACCACCGCGACATGACCCAGCAGCAGCACAAGCAGGAACGGAAACGCCCTGGCGCCGTACTGGGGACGCAGGTAGAAAACCAGGACCGTCACCGCAAAGCCCGCGCCGGAAACGATAAAAAAGGCCAGGAGCAACCAGGCCGAGGTCCCCCAGTTCCCGCGCATGCGGGAAAGATAATAGCCGATTACGATGGCCGCCATGCCGAAGGCGACTATGAGCGCGGTCTGGGGCCACGTGGGCATGGTCTCCTTCATCTCATCTCTCACCTCCCGTCTCGAATCCCCACAGGCTCTCCCTTGCGCTTTTTTCCCTGCCCGTAAGCCAGCGCAACAGCCGGGATGAGCCCTCCTTAAACCCCCTGGAAAACGACTTGCTAAGCAGTGCCCGTGCCAGGTCGCTGGATATCCTGATGCGGCCCCCTGTCAAGCGCGATACAATGCCCATGATCCCCTCGCCCCCGCCCACCAGGTTGACCACTCCGACCAGGGCACCGCCGGCAAAGCAGAGCAGAGACTCCGCTATGGACGGCATCTCTCCGCTGAGCGCCCTGATGATCACGTCGCCGAGAAAACCGGTACAGCCGCAGAGGAGAACGTAGGCAGCCTTGTGGGCCAGACGCATCGTGGCCGCCCAGGCATAGGCCGAAAGGGAAGCGCCTCCTCCCGTGAGCAGCACGCCGCCCGACGACAACAGACCCGCCGTCAGCGCCTGTGCCTGGACCAGGAAGCCCGTGGTCACCAGCTTTCCCAAACCCCCCGTTATGCCCCCGATAAGAAAAGACGCGAGGACGCCCAGGGGGGAGACCTCCCTGCCGGTACACAGGCAGAAGCCGATGTAGACGAGGGAATCGGCGCAGCCGTGAACCAGAAACGCCTTGCTCACACCCAGCCACCCTAGATTCGCCCATCCCGTGCCCATGAGCGGCGCGAGGTATGACAGCAGGAGACAGAAACCCGCCGCCGCCGCTCCCACGCTCAAGGAACCCAGAAAGCAGCCCGTGAAGGAGAAGGAGTCGCCGGCGGCAAAGGCATAGTAGATGCTGTACCCTATGGCCGCGAGGCTGCCCACGACCGCGGCCGTTATAGCGGTGACCAGAGAGAGCCCGAGGGCGAGCGCGATGCCGGCCACGGCCAGGCATATAAGCGCCGCCGCCGCAAGGCCGGCCAGGACCGCTTGCACGTAGCGGTTGGAGATGACCGCCTTGGCCACCTCGACTACTCCCCTGCACATCGGCACCAGCCAGGGCTCGATGCAGGTGCGATATAAATCCGCGCATGCTCCTCCCACCGCTTCAGCGGCGCTGCAGGCCCATTTCCAGGCAACGCCCACCGCCTTGCCGGCCGCGTTCCATACGGCCTTGAACGCGCCGCCCACGGCGTTCCCCACCCACTTGAAACCCCTGCCCAGCCAGTCGAAGAAACCCCCATCGTCGTGGTAGCTGAAATACGTCTCGATGGCCTCCTGGTCCTCCCACGGGCCCAGGAAGAGACATTCCCCGGGATCGAGAAGCCGGCCCGTGAGCAGCGGCAGCGGATCGATGGCCACTCCGCGTAAGAACATGCCGAAATGCAGGTGGGGAACGGAACTCGAACGGTCCCTCGCACCGTCGCTGTAGCCCACGATCCTTCCCGCCTGCACCTCGTCTCCCCGCCGCACCGCAAGGGACGCGAGTGAGACGTAGGTGGTCTTGAACCCACCCTCATGCATGATGCTCACGCAAGCGCCAACGGGCGTGCCACCGGCGAAACTGACCCTGCCGGAAGCCGAGGCGCGAACCTCGCTTCCGCGCGCCAGCGCTATGTCTATGCCGGCATGCCCGCCGGAGCCATAGGGCCCGGTGGAAGGAGAGAAGGGGCGCAGTATCGCGCCCCTTGCCGGCCAGTTGAAGGAGGGTGCCGCTCCCCCGTCCGCTACGGCCGGGGGAGCCAGCAGGTGGAAGGAGATAATGAGGAGGGTGAGGAGGGGTAAGATGAGGAACAGGGCTGATGCCCGGCTGATGAAGGGTGCCTTGCCGCCCTCGAAGCCGCCTGTATTACGGCCTCGGGAAGCCCGCCGGTCCCCTGGCCCGTCATGTGTTGAGTGAAACCCATGCGGGCTTCCCTTGCGGGCCGGCCTCTCGGGGCGGTTCTCCTTCCGTGTGGAAACCAAATCAATATACCTCCAGTGTCAGCGCGGAGGAATGGCTAAGGCCGCCCGAGTCGTATACCTCTAGAACGACCTGGAATCGTGCGGGGATCACCACGGGATCGTAAACATGCTGGGCGGTCGCGCCCTCGAGAACTGTGCCGTCGCCGCAACGCCATACGTAGCGCACGATATCGCCGTCCGGGTCGTACGATCCGCTCCCGTCCAGGAACACGTATAGCGGTGCGGAACCGCTGCAGGGGGAGAGCACGGATACGGCACGGGGGGGCTGATTCGCGGGTGGAGAGCAGGAATGCGCCTGCGATCCCTGCAGCGATGCCGCCGGTGGCTCCGCCGCCGGAGCAGTCGCGGGATCCTCCGTGCCGGTTGTCTCGGGGTTATCCGGCGCGATTGAGTCCTGGCCGCTTGCCGCCTCGCCGACGGCTGCCTCCTCTCTTCCCTCGCTGATGACCAGGATGACCGTGCCCCCCGGCTGCAGGGAAGACCCCTCTGCGGGTTCCTGGGCGGCCACCCTGCCCGCCGACCAAAGGCGCGAAGGCGCTTCACGGCAGGTGCACCGCAGCCCCAATCCATCGAGCGTCTCCTCCGCCTCTTCGGCGGTCAGGCCCTGCAGATCGGGCAGGGTGATGCTCTCCTCGAGCGCCGCAGGTGGCCGCTCCTCCCCGTTTTCCTTTCCACCCAGCAGACCGGCGGCGGCGGCGAAAACCAGCCACAAGACCAGTCCGCCGGCCAGTACCAGAAGGAGGTTACGGAGTATGCGCCTGCGCGGCTTTTGGGTGAGTGAAAGATAAGAAGGCCTGGGGTCGCCCTGCAGGAAGCTGAGGCCTTTTGCCTTGGCGGAGTCCTTCGGCCCCGTCCCCTCGTCGCCATCGCGAGGCATACCGCCGTCCTCTTGGCGCTGCACGCCCTCGAGTTCCTCCAACAGCAGGCGAGGCGAGGAAGGGCGGTGCCTGGTAAGCGGATCCGCGGCCATCTCCAGCAACGAGGCGAGGCGGTCCGAAACCTCTGCGGGCGGCATCATCTCCCGCACCATCGCGGCCAGGGAATAGACATCCGAGGTACGCGATCCTTCCCTGCCGCCGTCGGTCTCAGGAGCCCGGTAGGGCGATACACGTGCCGCCAGCGCCGGCTCGACCTCCTCCAGGATCCACGCGTAACCGACGCGGTTGAGCTTGATACCTCCCCTGCCGTCCAGTAGGATCTGGCTGGGATTTAATCCCAGGTAAAACAGCCCTCTCCCGTATGCCTCCGCCAGTACCTCCACCATCGCACGCATTATCTCGGCCACCTGCTGTGCCGGCAGCTGTCCCGTGCCGGAGAGGATCTCGGCGAGGGTGGCGCCGTTGGGCCTCTCCCTCACTACGTAGAAGAACCCGTCCTCTTTTTCCTCGCCCCAACTGTGCACGGTTGTAATATGGCGGCCGCGCACGTGCATCGATGCATCGAGGATCTCCTCCAGGCGCTGCGCCGGGATGGTGCATCCGGACATCTGCAGCGTCACTACGTCTACCTCCACCTCGATACCTATCGCCATGTCCTGGGCGAGGTAGGTGGAGAGGTACTCGCCTCCGTACAGCTTCTCCGTTACACGGAATCTGTCCGCCAGGGTCTCCCCGATCATCCCGTCACCTCCAACCTGTTTAGCTAGTTATATAACTTAACAAAATAATATAACATTGTCAAGTATGCATTTCTTCTTTCCTCCGACAGAATGCATCGCGTAAGCGACAGCGACGTCCGAAGGACGGCGCGGCGGTGCCTGCGCCTTGAGCCTTCCGAGGGTCAAGACCTGGCACGTGTATATCCTGTTAGCAGGCAGAGCTTGCTCCAAGGTAGTAGCGATGAGATGCTTAGGGCATGGATTGGGAAGCGATGATCATGGGCGGCCTGGCCGTTATATGGGGGGTGATCCTCTTCTTCATGCGCCCGCAGGTTCTGGAATTCGCGCGCGAGGGGGGGAGGGGGCTGCGCGACCGCAAAGTATTGAACGTACTCGTTATCGTGGCGATCGTTTTTCTGCTCAGCGGCGGGATTGCCATCATCGCATTCATGGGTATGTAAAAGGGCCAGGGATTACCTGGCCCTTTGGCTACGATTACTACGCGAAGCGTCAGTAAGTGTCTGGCACCACGGGGAGGATGATGCGGGAAGCCGCTCCGGCATGTCGCTGCAGCATTATGAAGCTGAACCCCCAATGGGACCAGCTGGAGATGAGATCCGCGGTGGCTACCTCCAGCTTTATACGGCTGCCCGCCGGAAAGCGGTGGTAACAGGCCTGCATCTCCACGGGCACCTGCGGGCTCATCAGTTTCCATACCTTACTGGCATCTTCGAGCCCCTCGTAATTATGCCCCTCGTAGAAGCCGCGGCTTATGAGTATCTCCTCGCCGTCCGGGGTGACCTCGTAAAGCCAGGGTATGAGCTGGCCGAACACGGATGAGGACTGGTAGTAGGGCTCGAAGAGCGGCGGGCCCATGATGGTCAAGTCCTCCTCCAGGGGCTCGCTGAGATAACCTATCTCGGTGAAGGGCAGCTCCAGGAGTTCCAGCTTGCTCGGGATATCCATGGCCTCTCCCCCCATCAGCTGCGGGGCGTCCTGGAAGTATGGGAGCGATATCGAACCCGTCAGCCCAATATTCATCAGGAAGTCGTAGCCGAAGGAAGCGCCGGGCGCGACGGTAGTCAATCTGCCGCAGCCGTTCGTCCCCCTTCCGCCCATATACAGGGATAGCTGTTCCGTGTCCGCAAGCGGGTAAGCCTCCGCCTCACCGTAGTCCTCGGGGGCGCGGTCACGGTAGAAGGCCACCGGCGCCTCGTCCTCCACGCCGTTCTCCACTCCCTTGAGGTAACGGTCGAACCACCTGTCCACCTGCTCCATCACCCACGCGCTCTCCGAGCTGCCCAGGCCTTCTACCGGGTAGGGGCCGGGGTAGCAGCCCAGGTGCCCGTGGTTGGTGATGATGATGCGCCTGGGGGCCTCGGTGTACATATAGGCCATGAGGCCTTCGTTGGCGTAGAAGAGGTCGTCGTTCCAGCCCGCCAGGATGAGGATGGGAGCGGTGATGGGGTGCTCCACCACCCCGTCGTACTCCTCGTCGCACCAGTACCTCGCGGAGCGCTGTTTGAGCCAGTTGCGGGCGAAGTCCTCGTCATCCACCCGCCGCTGCATTGCTATCCCGTATACGTAGGGGAGGTCGTCGCTTACGCTGGTGATGGGCGGGATCATCTTCCACATGGCGTCGATGATCGCGTACATCTTCCGCCACCCGTCCGACCTCTCGTCCATGGAGACGGCCAGCATGTTCATCATGAATCCCGACAGTTCCCCCATGTAGGTGGTGGCCATGAGGCCGGTGACCCAGAAGAACTTGAGCACGTCGTTGGGATAGAGGGAGAACTGCAGGTCGAAGGAGCCGTGCATGGGGATCACGGCCCGGATGCGCTCGTCTCCCGGGTCTCCCGGGCGCGGGTCCTTCCTGGGGGCCATGAGGTAGGAGAAGCAGCCGCCCATCGAGGCGCCGGTGATGCCCACCACGGGGCCTTTCTCATCCGAGAGCAGCGGGAAGCGCTCGTCCTGGGCGAGCAGGTCGATGATACAGCTGACGTCCTTCATCTCGTGTTCGGGGTCCATGCACCCGACCTCGCCGCCGGCGCCGAACCAGCCGCGCGCGGTGAAGGCCAGGGCCACGTAACCCCTCGACGCGTAGTACTCCGCCGCCCACTCGGACATGGCCTTGTCCATGGTCCATCCGTGGACGACGAGGATGGCCGGGAAGGTCTCTCCCGGTGCGGGCTCGGCGGGATAGTAGACGGCCACGGGAAGGGTGATGCCGTCCCACATGGTCCAGTCCTCGGTGATCCGCGCGACCTCGTACAGGGATGACGTGGCGGGCGCGCTTTCGCCGCTCTCACCGGCAGCAAGCGCCACCGTCCCCATGCCGGAGCATGCCACCAGAACGATCAGGAAAAGGATAAAGATACGGCGAAACAGAGTACTCGGCATTTTTCTCCCCCCTCATGCAAGCAAGCCGATTTGTATCGCAAGAAGCTGCATGGAATGTGAACCATAGCTTGATACAGCTTCCCCGCTCCAGGTTATCAGTAATCCGGTCGCGAGGAAAGATTTTTATACATAATGTTCTTGTATGTTCACTCATTAAGTGCCCCTCATGTGCGGCGGCGCTCCCTCCACACCTTGAGGCCATTGAGAGCGTAATTGCGCCCGTCCCTCAATACATAAGACAGGAAGCTGCCGGGGGGCTCCTTGTAGTCCGGCACCTCCTGCAGAGACAACGCGTCCTTGTCGCAGGCGACCGCGCACAGTCCGCACCCGATGCAGCGCTCCGGCCGGTGGGTGACGGTCTTGTTCTCCCCCTCCCCCGATACCTCGATGGCCCCCATGGGGCACACCTCGGCGCACTTGCCGCAGCAGGTGCAAGCCGAGCGGTCGATGCTCGGCATGAAGTGCGGGGGGGCGACGAATCCCGGCGAGTTGAACTGGGTCACCTGCCGCAGGGCGCCGCAGCAGCAGCCGCAGCAGGAGCATGAGCAGCGGAATAATTTCGTGCTGTCGTCGGCCATCATCCAGGTGACAAGCCCTTCCTTCTCCGCCGCGGCCTTGACCTCCAACACATCTTTCTTGCTGGCCTGCTTCATGCGGCCCTCTCGCACCAGAACAGGTGCGAAATCCCCCATCACCGTGCAGGTCTCAAGCAACTTGCCGCACCCCTCCCCGACCAGTTGCTTGGAGAGGCGGCACTGGCATACGCCGATGGCGAAATCATCGTAGCGTTCCATGATCATATCCAGGCGCTCGGAGGGAAGGGCCATGGGCAAGGCGCTTATCGCCTCCCCCACCGGGATGTAGCGCACCGCCCCCACCGGCTTGCGGTTGTACGCGGTGGTGAAACCCGTGTCGTAGAGGGCCTCGTAGAGCTCGGCGAAGCGCCGCAGCCAGGGGGTGACGCTGTCGGGGTCGGGGCGAATCAATACGGACTCGAAGGTGCCGGGGAGGATGGGCAGCATGGCAAAGAGCTCCCTCTCCCCCTCGCCGAAGGAGATGAGCACGTATTTATCGTGCGCCAGGCGATGGAGCACCTCCTTGACCTCGGCGAGCGGCCGCCCGCAGGCGCGCGCCAGGGAGGCGGCGGTGCGGGGCACCCATGGCTTGATATGGCGAGCCACCTCCGCCTCCTCCTCGCTGAACATGTGTTCGACCAGGGCCAGCAGTTCGTCACAGACGGGAGGCCCTACCAGCAGGGGGCTGGAGTAATTACGTGCCACAGCGAGGTGGGCTTTCGAGACTCCTGGATAATCGCCGATCTTCCTGACAACAGGTGCCTTGCCGGTATCGTACATCGCGCAATCCCCTTTCCCCTCGCATGACATCTGTACAAGATATTAACATCTCGGAGCGTTCTCCGTTCACTTCGTCCTGCTTCGTCTATGCGCTGAGGTCAGACGGCAACCGAACATGCCAGCCGTGATCCCTTGCCCGGTAAACACCGGCCCTCACGCATTCGCTCCTCCCGGGTCCGCAGTGCCGAGATTTCACGCTTCAGCCAGGGTGGTATAATCTTCGCGGTAAGGGGGTACACATTAGGACATGAAGGTTTATCTCAACGGCGCGATAATGGACGAGGGAGAGGCCTTGATCCCCGCAAGTGACCGGGGTGTTCTCTTCGGTGACGGCATCTTCGAGACGGTGCGTGCCTACAGCGGCAAGCCCTTCCGTATGGACCGGCACCTGGAGCGCTTGCACGCGGGCTGCCGGGACCTGAGGTTGTCCGGCGTTCCCCCCGAGAAGGAGATCGGGAATGCAATAGGCGAGCTCTACCGGCTCAACGTGGTCAGCGGCGATGCCTACGTGCGTATCACGCTTACCGGGGGTCTCTTCGACGGAAACAGGTCTCTGCAGAGGTCCAATCCCCCGAACGTGTACATAATGGTAAAGCCCTTCGAGGGTTACCCGCATGAATGGTACGAGCGCGGTATGAGAGTGGTCGTCTCCGGCGTCCGCACCAACGAGGGCTCGCCCCTCTCGCGCATCAAGAGCAACAACTATCTCGACAACCTCATGGCCAAGCAGGAGGCGAAAGACCGGGGAGCCGACGACGCGGTGATGCTGAATTCCAGCGGATTCCTGACTGAGGGGTCCTCGTCCAACCTCTTCCTGGTGCGGCGCGGCAAGGTAGCCACCCCGGGTGTGGAGTGCGGGCTGCTGCCCGGTGTCACCCGCGAAGCGGTCATGGAACTGTGCGAGGAATACGGGGTTACCTGCGAGACCGAATTTCTCACCCTGGATGACCTGCTGCAAGCGGACGAAGCCTTCTTCTCCGTGAGCACCGGCGAGATAGTGCCCATAGCCGAGGTGGAGGGTTCGCCCATCGGGTTCAGGTGCCCCGGCCCTATTACCATACGCCTCTCTGCCGCCTACCGCGCCCTGGTGAAGAAGGAACTGTTTCTCTAGCCCGAGAGGGCGGCGAAGATGGCCTTTCCCTTGTCCAGGGTCTCCTGGTATTCGTCCTCGGGGTCTGAGTCGGCGACGATGCCCCCGCCCACCTGGAAGTAGGCGGTGTCTCCCTTGACGATTATGGTGCGGATGGCGATGTTCAGATCGTACTTGCCGTTGTAGCCCAGATAGCCGATGTTGCCCGTATACACGCTGCGCGCCGTGGGCTCCAGCTCGTCGATTACCTCCATGGAGCGGATCTTGGGCGCGCCGGTTATGGAGCCCCCGGGTAAGCTGGCCTTGAGCAGGTCGACCACGTCGCGGTCCGGGTGGAGGTTCCCCACCACGGTGGATACCAGGTGGTGCACGGTGGCGTAGTGCTCGATGACCGCGTGCTCCTCCACCTCCACGCTGCCGTACTCGCATACCCTGCCCAGGTCGTTGCGCTCCAGGTCCACGATCATGGAGAGCTCGGCGCGGTCCTTGGCGCTGGCCAGCAGCTCCTCCGCCAGGCGCTGGTCCTCGGCGAGATCGTCCGAGCGGCCGCGCGTGCCCTTGATGGGACGCGTCTCCACCCTCCTCCCCTCCCCCTTGACGAAACGCTCCGGCGAGGACGAGCAGACCTGGCCGTCCACCACGTTGAAGTAGGCCGCGAAGGGGGCCGCGTTGAGCCGGCGCAGCCGGCGGTAGAGCATCCAGGGGTGTTCTCGCAGGTTCGCCTGAAAGCGCTGGGAGAGGTTGGCCTGATAGATGTCCCCGGCGAAGATGTATTCCTTCACCTTGCGCACCGCCTGCATGTATTCCTCGCGGCTGAAGTTGGAGACGAAGCGCGCCTCGCCAACGTGCTGCGGGGGAGAGTATGCGGGCGGCTCGGCCTCCAGCGCACGCTGCGCCTCCTCCAGCACCGCGGCGGGGTCCTCGGGATGTACGGCCGCCAGCCACGTCCTCTCCTCCCGGTAATCATGCGCCAGCACGCGGTCGTAGAAGGCGAAACAGAGCTCGGGGAGGCCAAGGTCGTCCACGGCGGCCTCCGGCAGCTTCTCCAGATAGCGCCCCAACTCGTAGGCCAGGTAGCCCATCCCCCCGCCGAGAAAGGGCGGCAGTCCCTCCGCGCCGTCCTCGAGACGGTATTCATTCAAGGCCGTGCGCAGGGCGTTGAAGGGGTTTTCATGCGTCTCGCTCACGCCGCCGCCCCGCCGCCACCAGCGGCAGTCCAGGCCGCGCGTGGTCAGCACCAGGTGAGGATCGAAACCTATGAAGGAGTAGCGCCCCAGCCGTTCCATGGCCAGGCTCGAGTCCAGGAAACAGGAATAGGGCTTGGCCGCCAGGCGGTCGAATATCGCCTCCATGGCCGGGGCGTCCGTGAGCTCGACCGCCTCCAGGCGCAGGTCCGTCCCCTCCTTGCGTGCCGGCGTGGTCATCTGCACACCTCCAGGAAATTGCGGAGCAGGAAAAGCCCCTCCGGGGTCATGAACGACTCAGGGTGGAACTGGATCCCCTCCACCGGGTATTCGCGGTGGCGCACGCCCATGATCATGCCGTCTTCGGTGTGGGCGCTCACCTCCAGGCAGGCGGGGAACCCTTCCTCCAGGATGGCCAGGGAATGGTAGCGGGCCGCCTCCATGGGGCTGGGCAGTCCGGCGAATACGCCGCGGCGGTCGTGATACACCTGGGAGGTCTTGCCGTGCATGACGTAGGGCGCGCGGTCCACCCTGCCGCCGTAGACCTCGCCGATACACTGGTGCCCCAGGCATACTCCCAGGACGGGGATGCGGGGGCCGAACTCGGCGATAATTTCCTTGGAGAGACCAGCGTCGCGGGGCGCCTTGGGGCCCGGCGAGATGACGATCCCCGCCGGCCGCAACTCCTCCACCTCCTCCAGGCGCGTGTGGTCGTTGCGGAAGACCACCAGGTCCGCGCCGAGTATGCCCAGGAACTGCACGAGGTTGTAGGTGAAGGAATCGTAGTTGTCGATCATCAGTATCCTGCCGCCTGCCACCTCATCACCTCACTCGCGAGAAATAAAGAAACCCAGCCGACCATCCGGCTGGGTGCCGACCCGAATACTTCGAGCCGCCTGACATACCGGTCGAGGGGATTATAACACAGGGGGGTCGTATCTTCGATTTTCGGTTTCTCTAATATGTGCCGCTATCATCTGGTTTTTCCATCGGAACCGAAAATCGAAGATACGACCCCCCTGGGTTATGATATGAGAAGGTAGAGGTACGTGTTCCGGCAGGGGATGGGAGGTTTCAAACATGTACAGAAGAACGATAGCTTCCCTCGCCGTTGTGTGCGTGCTCGCAACGAAATGCGGCAGCAACACAACGACCGTCGAGACCACCATGGAGGTGCCACAGCTCGAAAGCGGCCCCGCCAGTCGGCGAGCTGCGCTGGAAGGAGCCGCAGCTAGGCACCGAGGAATGAGATGTACGTAAACCTCAGCCGCGACCTGCTGGGAATCGATCCGCGGGACGGCGTCACCTGCCAGACCTCCAGCTTCGGCAGACGGAGCAGGTTGAGCCCCGGGGTGGTGGGCAAGTTCCAGGAGAAGTGTTTCGACCTCGCGCCCGGCGGTCCCTTCACCATGGCGGAACTTGAGGGCCCCGGCGTGATCACCAGGATATGGGTGACGGTGCCGCGCAAGATAAATCCCGGCGTGCTGCGCAACGTGGTCCTGAAGGCGTGGTTCGACGGCGAGGGCGAGCCCTCGGTGCAGACCCCCCTGGGAGACCTCTTCGGCACCACCTTTGCCCGCCCCAGGGAGTACGCCTCGGCCTACACGGCCATCACCTCCGGGGCCTACCTCTGCTTCTTCCCCATGCCCTTCCGGCGCAGGGCCGTCCTAACCCTGGAGAACGGGGGGAAGCTGCCGGCGAGGATGTTCTTCTACCAGGTGACGTGGCTGAAGCTCGCCGCGGACCTGCCGGAGGACACGCCCTACTTCCACTGCAGCTGGCACCGGGAGCGCTGCGCCCGCAAAGACCCTCCCTACACCGTGCTGGACACGGAAGGGCGCGGTTTCTACCTGGGGTGCCACCTGGACATGCAGGGGAGGGGGTGGCCGTGGCGCCTCAACCCGGCGCGCATATCGCTGCCTGAGGGCTACGGCATGGGGGTGCTCGAGGGCTGGGAGACGATGTGGATCGACGACGCCACCGAACCCAACGTACACGGCACCGGGGGCGAGGACTACTTCAACGGCGCCTGGTACTTCACCCGCGTGCCCTCCACCTGGCTCACCCACGGGGTGACCCAGCGGCGCTACGACACGCGGCGCGTATCCTGTTACCGCTTCCACGTGGAGATGCCGGTGTTCTTCAGCGAGCGTATCAGGGTGACCATAGACCACGGTCTGGACAACCTGCTCCCCGCCGACATCGACGGCACCACCTACTGGTACCAGGAGGAGCCGCACACGCCTTTCCGCCCCCTCCCGCCCGCGCGGGAGAGGCGCCCGGTCCCGACGGCGGCCAACCGCATGATCATGGCCGCCCCCCTGGCCGGCGCGGCGGCTATAGCTTACGCGGCCTATAGGGGCTCGAGACGGAGTTCAAAATCGACGAGCTTGAAGAAAATCGATCATTAGTAATACGAATGGATCGAATACTCCTGGTGAAGAGCACTACAATTGATGCTGATCAAAATGTTCTAATACAATGAATGAAGGGGGATATCCTGCAGGAATGAATGAGGGAATCACTTATGATTTCAAAGCCAGAAAGCTCTACCTGGTTATATGTGCTTCTTTTTCCCTCATGCCCCTGTCTTCACTAATATTTTGGACCCTGGATGACAACACCGTCGGTAAGAACTTTCTTGTTGTTTTTGCAGCATGCTTTGTCGTTTATTTCTTGATTAATTTTCTCTGGATCCTCAAGTCTCCCTTAATCAGCCTGAGGGAGAGCAAACTAGCTATTAATGTTCTATTTCCAATACGAAAGGTCATCGACACCAAGAATTTATCTATGGTTTCTATCAAATCCAGATATATACTTATAAGGCTTTATAATGGGAATCCTGTTAGACTACCCACACAATGGCTCGATGCGGCAGAGAGGATGGAGCTGGAAGACCTTCTCCTGCAGATCGTACAGCGCAATCAGGACAAAGCAAGTTCTGTGCAATCTGATAAATGACACGGGCCATTAAGAACGGGACAGGTCAAATCCCTTATACCGCCAGGGGGTACCTGCCGTACTGGTGGGCGGCCTCCATCATCCAGCGCAGACGCTCCACCGATACGGTTCCATGGCTGTGGTTGGGGGCCAGGATGTAGCCTCCCCCGCCTCCGGCGTCATGTATGGCCTGCTCCACCGCTTCGTACACTTCCTCCCTGCTGCCGTCTACCAGGACGTAGGAGACGTCTATGTTCCCCACCAGGGCCATGCGCTCGCCGACCATCTCCTTCACCTCGGCCAGTTCCATGCCGGCGGTAGGCTCCAGGGGATGCACGCCGTCGAAGCCGCAGTCGGCGAACCATTCCAGCAGCTTGTAGGTGTTGCCGCAGGAGTGGACGATGATCTTCATGCCCTGGGTGTGGGCGGTCTCGGTAATCCGCCGCAGGGAGTCCCCGAAGAGCTCCTCGAAGGTGCGCGGGCTGAACATGGGACCGGAGCGGTATGACATGTCGTCGCCGTAACAATAGCCGGGAATGCCGGCATCAGCCACGGCTTCGATGAACATGCAGCAGAGGTCGGTATTGAAGCGGATAAGGCGGCGCACGAATTCCTTCTCCTTGCGCGCGGCGACGGCGAAGCGCTCGAAACCAAGCGGCTGCCAGGTGTTCTCGAAGATGCCCGAGAATACGGAGGTGAAGATGAAGAGGTCCTGCCCAAAATCCTGCTGTAACCGCTTCATGAAGCGGTTGGCCCGCTCCGGCAGGCGCAGCAGGTCCCGTTTCTCCCACGCGGCCCAGTCTGTGGAACTCCCTATCAACCCTCCCTTGTACATGGGGGTGCTCAGGTTGCCGTGGCCGTCGGGCACCAGATCCCAGAGACGGCCGACGTAGTCGTCCGCCACCTTCGCGCCGCGCAGGCGCCACACGGGGGCGTAGATGACCCAGGCGGCATCGCTGCCCAGTTTCACGGAAGCGGCGGTGCGGTCGTGGGTGAAGCGCTCTATCTCGTTCTCCATCACGCGCAGCTTGTTCAGGAAGGGATAGGCGCGGTCTATGAAGCGGGAAGTATAGGGGTTGGTGAAGACCCAGTCCATGGGCAGGCGCTTCTTGCCCAGTATCTCGTAGACGGCGGCGTATTCGGACACCAGGTCCAGGATGGGGACCCGGTCGGGCACCCGTCCCTCCAGTGCGTCGATCACCCGGTCATGAACGGTGGACAAATCGCATTCCTCCTTCCCGATATCTCACTGTCCGATCTATCTCGCATGGACACCTGGCCTTATCAACCGGCGTGTCAGCACCTGGACAGTTCCGAATGTCCCGGCCTTATAACCGTTAAATACCTATCGATTGAACGGCTGACCCCACGTGAACACCTGACCCTATGTGTCGATTGAACGGCTGACCCCATCAGGCGATGCCCTCGTGGAGGATGCCGTGGCGGTCGTAGATACGGTAGCCTATACCCAGCCTGGCGGCCAGTTCGACCAGGTGCGGGGTATAGTCTCCATAAACGAAACCCAGGTGGTTGCAGGGCCAGAGCCCGATCAATTCCTCACCCGATATGGGGACCCTGCCCCGGATGATGGGCCAGGAGACGTTGTAGCGCTGGTGCTCCTCCGGGCCGACCTCTATGGTGTCCAGCACCGTCCCGACCAGGTAGTACCTGAGGTTCTCCCGCGCCAGCCTGGCTATGGTCATCACCTGGCCCCCTCCCGTCCTGCCCCTCACCGCGGCCCCCCCGGCGTGGTAGAAGACCTCCTGGCCTATGAACTCGGTGCGAGCCAGCTTATCCTCGGCCGTCTCCTCTTCCCGGCCGAAGAAGGATGGCGGGTGCTGCCCGCAGTTGACGATGGCCAGCACGTCTCCCTCCACGTCGCGGAAGTCTCCGAAACCGGAGCTCTTGCCCCCGCTGAGCAGTGAGAGGAAGAGCTGGGTCAGGGACGAGTCCATGTCGTTCTCGCAGGCGCAGGGGACGACCCCTTTGACCTCTCCCAGCGGGCCGAAGTCATTGGAGAGGAAGGAGGTGGCCAGGCACATGGTGCACTCGGAGGCGGAGAGCTCATCCTGGCACTTGATGCCTGCAAAGGTGCCGCCGTACTCCTCCACCAGGTCCCAGGCGGCGTAGTAATAGCTGACCTGGTAGATAAGCTTGTTGGTGTCGGTGAACTTAGCGCGCGAGAAATCCAGCACGCAACGTTCCTTCAGGCTCTCGACGGCCGCGCTCACACGCCCGTCGGTTATCGCTTCCGGGTCGCTCTCGCCGGGCTTGCCGCTCCAGCTCACGTAGGAGAGGGCTTTCTTGGTGAGCTCCGACTGGTCCAGCGCCTCGTAGCTTATGCCGAAGAGTTTCGCCCAGGCATCCACATCGGCGGTGGTGGTGCACATCTTCAGCGCCATGCCCCCGAAGGCCACGTACTTCTGGTAGTGCAGCTCGTCTTGGACCTGCGCCGCGCGCCCCGCCGCCTCGCGCCTGCGGTCGTAGAAAGCGAGGAGGTTGCGCACCTTCTCCCGCACCGCCTGGTCGGAGTCTATCCTGCCGTATACGAGATGGTAGGGGATGCCGATCCTGCGCAGCGCCCCGGCCACCGCCATGCCTGCCACCATGCCCGGGACCTGCGTATCCTGGTAGGCAAAGACGAGCACCGGCGGCGAGGAGGAGGGATCACCTGCGCGCTTGAGTTGTGAAAAGTACTGCGCGGCGTCGCGGGAGTCGTAGGGGAAGGTCCACGAGCCCTGGTTGAGGACGAGCACGTCGGCCCCCCCGTCCACGATGTTCCGCACGTGCTCCCTCACCAGAGACGTGTTCCAGGCGATGCTGTCCATCTTGTCGTGTCCCTTTCCTCCCCGCACTACCGCATAGCCCTCGCCGCGCAGGAAGTCCAGGAGAAGGCCCTCGTGCCTGAGCATGAGGTCGATGTTCTCCTCCCTCACCCCCTCCCTGAAATCGTTGGGTGAGAAGATACCGATCACGCCTTTTCCGCCGCCCATAGCGCCTCCTCGTTCATCCCAGGATGGACCTGATCTCCTGCTGGAAATCGTACATCCGCTTGAAAACCTCGTATTTCCTGCGGTAGAGATCGCATGACTCCGGCTGAGGCACGATCTCCCTTCCCATGCGTGTCATGTTGGACATGGCACTGGCGACGCTCGCATATCGCCCCGCCGCCGCGGCCGCGTTGACGGCGCCGCCCAGGAGCATGTTCTCCGTCTCCTCGCCCAGGCAGACCGGCCGCTCCAGGATGTTCGCATGCTCCTGGAGCAGCAATTCGTTGCGGGTGTGACCCCCGGTGGCCACCACACAGTCGATGCGGTATCCCTTCTTCTCCATCTCCTCCAGGATATGGCGGGAGCCGAAGGCCAGGGCCTGCACGGTGCTCAGGTAGAGCCTGGCGTAGGACGAGATGTCATCCTCCAGCCTGAGACCGTCGATGGTGCCCCACAGATCGGGGTCGGCCCGGGGCGACCTGTTGCCGTAGAAGTAGGGCAGCACGTTCAGATGCTTGTTGAACGCGAAGTCCGTCTCGCGCAGCCGCGCTACCTCGCGGTTGAGGAGGGTGAAAATGGACTCCCCACCTTCCCGCGTGAGCTCGCCGTAGAGCCTTCTCTCGCGCAGGACATGGTCGAGCAGCGAGCCCGTGGCGTTCTGCCCGCCCTCGTTCAGCCACAATCCCGGCACCATGGCGCCGAAATAGGGGCCCCACACGCCGTCGATGAACACGGGTGCGGAGGAGAGGGCCATGTGGCAGTTGGAGGTCCCCATGATGATCACCAGGGTCCGCGTCAGCCTCTCGTGCCATTCATCCTCCCGGGCGGGGTCCAGGGCCACCCCCGCGCTGCCGACGCCTCCGCTGTGGGCGTCGATAAGGGGGACGGCCACCACGCAGGCCGGGTCCAGTCCCAGCCCGGCCGCAAAGTCGGGCGATACGGTTCCCATAGCCTCTCCCACCTGCCCGATGGAGTACCCGGACAGGTGCTGCGCGTAGAAGTCCTCCAGGCCTGCCGCAGCGAAGAACTCCCTGTCCCAGCCTCCCTCCCCCTCGTGCGCCAGGTAACCCCACTTGCATACCAGCGTGCAATTGCTGCGCGTACGCGAGCCCGTCGCCATAAAGGCCAGAAAATCCGCCAGGTCGAAGGCTTCACCTATCTCCGTGTAGGTTGCTTTCATATTCCTCTTCAGCCACAGCAGCTTGGGCAGCTCGTGTTCGGGGCTGACCGTCCCGCCCAGATAGCGCACGGGCTCCCCCCGCGTGGAGGTGATTAACGCGGCCTCCTCCGTGGCGCGGTGGTCCATCCACATGATGACGTTGCGCTCGGGGTCGCCGCTCGGGGAGACGGAAAGAGGCATGCCGCCGGCGTCGAGCAGGACCAGGGAACAGGTGGCGTCGAAAGATATACCCGCGACCCTGCCGCGGTCCCCGGTTTTCAGCACCTCGTCACATGCATCCAGCGTTGCGTTCCAGATCTCCGCGGAGGATTGCTCGTAATAATCCCTGCGGGGATTCAGCACGGAGATCTCGCGGGCGGCGCCTGCGAGCATCTCCCCGCTACGGCTGAAAAGACCGGCGCGCAGGCCGTAAGATCCGACGTCCACCCCCAGAAAGAGTGGGTCCTTTCCGGAGCTCATGCGAGATCCCAACGCTATCACCCCACGTTGCCGGCATGGTTTTTCGCGCCTATCTTAACACATAACATCGCGGCGACACGCGCGGGGTGGGTTATTATAGAGGGGGTAGAGGCAGGAAGTCAGGATCACACGGGGGAGGTCGGTTATGAACGGGAAACGCTTGCTCGCCGTAGCCGTTGCGTGCCTGCTGGTGGTGGCTTTCATGGTGGCCGGATGCGGCGAGGAGACAACCACCAGGAGTGAGACCACCATGGAGGTGCCGCAGCTTGACTCGGGCCCGATAAGCGGCAACCTGGACGATGGGGTCTGGACCTACCTGGGGATCCCCTACGCCGAGCCGCCGGTGGGTGAGCTGCGCTGGAAGGAGCCGCAGCCGGTGACGGCCTGGGAGGACGTGCTGGAATGCGACGATTTCGGTCCGGCCTGCCCCCAGAACGCATGGCCGTACCCCGTCCTCAGCGGCATCATGGATGTGGGCGCGACCAGCGAGGACTGTTTGTACCTGAACGTGTGGACGCCCGCCGAGAGCCCCGAAGAGGGGTTACCGGTGATGGTGTGGATACACGGCGGCGGCTTCACCACCGGCGCGGGAAACATCCCCATCTACAACGGCCGCAACCTGGCGGAACAAGGGGTGGTGGTGGTCAACTTCAACTACCGCCTTGGCCCATTCGGCTTCCTTGCCCTCCCCGAGCTCTCGCAGGAATCCCCAAACGGGGTGTCGGGCAACTACGGCATGCTGGACCAGATAGCGGCGCTGGAGTGGGTGCGGGATAACATCAACGTCTTCGGGGGCGACCCAGACAACGTAACCATCTTCGGCGAGTCCGCCGGGGGAGCGAGCGTCTGCTACCTCATGGCCAGCCCCCTCGCGGAAGGCCTCTTCGAGCGCGCCATCGTGGAGAGCGGCGGCTTCATGGATTTCGGCATGCCCTCAGGCGATGACGGGGGCACCCTCGAGGACGCGGAGATGACCGGGAGGCAGATCGCACGGGACCTCGGCGCGAACGACGCCGACGACGTCCTCGCCGCCATGCGCGAGGTGACGCCGGAGGCACTGCTGGAGGCCGCGTCCGAGCAGACCAACGTGCTGGGCATGATGAACATGGGCCCCGTAGTGGACGGCTGGTTCCTTACCGACGCGCCATCCGCCGTCTTCGCTGCCGGGGAACAGCAGGACGTCCCCCTGCTCATCGGCACCAACGCCAACGAGGGCGCCTATTTCGCTCCCGATATGACGCAGCAGCAATACGAACTCCTGTTCGACTACGTCTACGGCGAATACGCCGACCAGGTATACGCCCTCTTCCCCGCCGACACCCCCGAGCAGGTCAAGCCGGCCTTTAGCGAATTGCTGACTGCGATGGGTTTCGCCGCGGGGAGCAAGTTCGCCGCCGCCACCACCGCGGATATCGGCGCGCCTGTCTATCTCTATAAGTTCACCAAGGTGTCGAGCGACCCCGGGTTGGAGCCGCTGGGTGCTTTCCACGGCTTAGAGATAACATACGTGTTCGGAAACTTCGACCAGGTCCAGCAGGTGACGCCCACGGCGGAGGATATCGCCCTCTCCGAGGCCATGATGGCCTACTGGACCAACTTCGCGGCCACGGGAGACCCCAACGGGCAGGGACTGCCGGAGTGGCCTGCCTTCACCATAGATACGGACCTGTACCAGGAGTTGGGAGTAAACGTCTCGACGCAGACGGGATATTACCCGCAGGCATACGAACTGGTGCTGCAGATAAACGGGATGTAGAAAAGCGAGCCTGCCTTCTCGTCAGCCTGCAGAGCGAAAGCGCGGCGCCGCCTGGAGGGCGGCGCCCCGTGCCAGGTCTTTTATGCGGAGATACGGCCAGACCCAGCCTTCCCAGCGTCGATCACATTGAAGACCTGGCATGCATACAACTCATTTGAAGAGTCTCCTCGTTAGAACCCCAGCGACTCCCCAACCAGGAACACCTTGTAGTCGGTCATCATGGGACGCTGCCTGATGATGGTGGTGATGCGGCAGATGCTGGAGGGCTTGGTGCAGTCGTAGCACCTCCCCTTCTCCACGCAGGGGCTCTGATCCATGCCCGGCACGTTCATGGCGTAGCGTATGGCGTTCACGGGCGCCGCCACTTCCTTGATGCGCTCGAAGGCCGCGTCCAAGTCGGATACCAGCTTGTTATACCCGGCCACGATGATCACCGTGCCGGGGCCGAAGGATATACCCGCCACGCGGTTGCCGATACCGTCGATGTTCATTATCTCCCCGCGCATGGTGATGGCGTTGGCGCTGGAGAGATAGAAGGGGCAGAGCAGCGCCTCCTTGCGCACGCGCGTAGCCTCCTCGAATTCCATACCCGCCTCGTGTGCGAGCACGCGGTTGCCGCGCTCCCTCAGCGCATCAAGCAGTCCGATCTGGCGCATGGTCCAAGAGCCTCCGCATCCCACCGACGCTTCGGGGGGGATAACCTCGAACGCGGCCTCGATCGCCTCCTCGCGGGTGGGGTAAAAACGCGCGTCGAACTCCCTTCTCTTCAACGCCTCTACGGCGGTGTTGCAGCGGGCCCGCACGTAGGCCTCCCAAACCTCGCCTATCTCCGAATAACTCATCCCTCCTCCTCTCGATCCCGCCGCACGCCCGGCGCGGGACTGCCATCGATCTCGCCCCTCGGCGCTGTCCTGTTAACTTGCGCGGTCTTAAGCCGATAACAGATGTATAATCCAAACGCACCGAGCTAGCAAGCTCGAGAGCTACGACGGGAGAGGATATCTTGAACCGGCGCGAGATCCTGATGGCCGCCCTGGCCGGCGAAACCACACCCCGCTTCCCCGTAATAGGTCCAGGCGGACTGATAAACGTTATCAACCAAACGGTCCTCGATCGTTTCGGCATCCCCCTGCCAGCGGCCCATTACAGCGGGATGATGATGGCCGAGCTGGCGGCAGCGGCCTATGATATGGTCGGCTTCGATAATATCGGCGTGCCTCTGTGTCTCACCGTTGAGGCCGAGGTGCTGGGCTCAAAGGTCTACGTCGGGGACAGCACGGCGCTACCACGCATCGTAGCCTTCCCCGAGATCTCCATGGAGGAGATCATCGCCAGGGCCCTTCCGGGGCTGCTCCAGCACGGGCGCGTACCCCAGGTGCTGCGATGCGTGGAGCTGCTCAGCGAAATGCGCCCCGGTATCCCCATCATCGGCAACATCGCGGGGCCGGCCACCCTGGCGGCATCCCTGATCCGCCCATCGGCCATGATCGACCTGGTGAAGAAGGACCCGGGCTTTCTGAACCGGTTGCTTGAAGGCATCGTATCCTTCCTCTGCGCCTACGCCGAGGCGCTGGTGGAAAGGGGGGCTGACATTATCATGATCAACGAACCGGCCGCCCGCTCGGGTTCACACATGGGCTTCGATCTGTTTCATAACGTCCTGCCATACCTGAGCGAGGTCAGCCGTTATGCCCATCTCGGCGGCGCCAAGGTCATCCTGCACGTCTGCGGCGGCCGCCTGGAGCAGGTCGAGGTGTGCCGGGAGACCGATGTCGATGCCTATTCCTTCGAGGCGGAGGTCGATCCGGGCGAGGCCCACGCCATATTGAAAAAGCCCATCGTGGGAACCGTACCTTCCTCCCTCGTGCATTATTTCCCGCCGGAGATGGTCCTCGAGGAAACCCTCATGGCGGTGAGGAACGGGGCCGCCCTTATGACGCCCCCATGCGGACTGGGCCTGGATACCCCCTTCCAGAACCTGCGCATCATGAAAGAAGCTTCCCACCGTTTCAGTTAGAGGCCGAGGGGTCAGGCCCGGAATTCGGCCTTGGGTGTTACAATCATCGCGACAGCGAAGCGATCCCCTATAAGAACATACCGGGTTGCGTGCG
>JAFGDU010000079.1 GCA_016931915.1 Actinomycetota bacterium | reverse complement strand
GAAGGGGTCGTATCTTCGTTTTTCGGTTCAAAGCCACCGGGCACTGGTGCTAAACCGCCTACATCAGACTTAACCGCAAGACGAAGATACGACCCCTATCCACGGCTTCATAACGTCATTGCGAGCGGGGAGAGCGCAGCGAGCGCAGCGCGGCAACCTTAACGTGCCCGAAGCACCGCACGTGCATGCATGGATGATGCGCCCCAGGCCTATTTCCGGGCCTGACCCCCAGGCCTGACCCCTACCAACCTGGTGACCCCGTCCACCACGAGCCAGCAGGTCTTCCGCAAGGAGCTCGCCACCCCCTACTCCTTCTACTTCGCCGAGGGGTACACGGGCGAGGGCTTCCAGGAGTACCTCTGCCTGGCAACCCGGGGGCGTCGGCCCAGGACGTGGAGGTCACTTACCTCTTCAAGGACGGCACCACCCAGGAGGAGACCTACAGCGTCCCCGCCAAATCACGTTTCACCGTGGACGTGAACGCCGCGGTGGGGGCGGACAGGGAGGTATCCGTCAAGTGCGAGGCCCCCTCTCCCTACGTGGCCGAGCGCCCCATGTACTTCTCCTACCAGGGCCGGTGGATGGGGGGACACGACGTGGTGGGCTTCACCTCGTAGGCTTCATAACGTCATTGCGAGCGGGGAGAGCGCAGCGCGGCAACCTTAACGTGCCCGAAGCACCGTACGTGCATGCATGGATGATGCGCCCCAGGCCTATTTCCGGGCCTGACCCCCAGGCCTGACCCCTGGGCCTTGTATTTTAGGTGATGGATACCTCCAGGTCGCCGTCTTCTGCCAGCTTCCAACTATAGGTGGAGCCCTCGACCTCCCAGAGATGCTCGTAGGCGGCTTGCATCATGCCCACCATGAGCAGGTGCAGGCATGAGTTCTCGATGGTGACCTGCAGGCCGTCGCCGCCTGTCTCGAAACGCACGAGGTTTCCCAGGCCACGCGTCGCGAGCATCTGCTTCAATACCGAACCGTCTGCCCCGAGGTTGTCCTTCAACCCTGCTGACTTCATGGATTCCCTCTGGCTCGCGATGATCGCACGCGGTATGTCCTCGCCCAGTTCCGCCTCGAGGTCGTCGAAGACCGCCTGTAGGGTTAGGGGATCGGTTATTATCACCCTCCTCCCCGTATCGGGATCGGTGACGGTCCCCTCCCCGGCATTCCATACGAAACGGGCTGCGCTTGCGGGCACCCCGCAGAGCGGGCATGGCTCGTGCCGGATATCCCCGTCCTTGAAGGCATAGAACCTGGCCTGCAACCTCCCCTGCAACTCGATGGGATGCTCCCCCTCGTAAGTGGTGACGCGGAAGGTGTTGTCACCGGTCTCGTCATATCTGACCCACATCTCGCGGTCTTCCCAGCCCTCCGTAGCCCCAAGGGCGTCCCCGCAATAGCAGGACAGGGAATACGGGTTGCGGATGATGTTCTCGCGGTGGGGGTATTTCTCACCCTTACCCCAGAGATCGCCGAGGGATACATCCCCCAGGCCCAGCGATCTGCCTATATCGTTGACCTCCATGGTCAGTCTCTGGGCCATGCCCTCGATGGGTCTGCCGAGCGTCTTCCCCATCAGCCCCGGCCCCATGAAGGTCTCCAGGCAGGCCTTCATGATCTTCCTCCGCCACGGCGGATAGAGCGCCTCCTGCTGCCTGCGGTTCATCCTGCACCTGCTCTCGATGATCATGTTCTCGATGGGCACGCCGATCAACGCCTCGATATCCTCGCAAACCTTGTTGAAGGCCTCTGTGTCGTGGATAACCGCGCGCCGCTCCGGATCCTTCCTCTCCATGATCACCCCGCCCGCCTGCCACATGTAGACTTTGCCGATATCGACCGGCACCCCGCACGACTTACACAGCTTTAATTCTCCCATCTCACGCCCCTTATCTATCCCGCAAGGCTCCCTCTATAAATACATCATTCGACCAGCATGGGGAGGGGGCTTGAGCCCTGCGCGTCAGAGCCGTGCACCCTTACTAAAGCCCGCGGGCCATTTACGGAGCCCGGCGGTCCGGCCTGAACGGGCCCGGTTCCCGAGCTTCAGGCAGGGATACGGGAAAGCCGATAAATGATTGTCAGGACGTTTCACAGCGCTGGGCATAACAGAACGTGGCATCAGGAGATGCGGATGTCGAACCCCGTGCGGTCGAGGTTGAGGGCTGACCCCAGGCCTTCGGGGTTATAAAACGCCGTCTTCGGGGTATATATCTAATCCGGCAAATCCTTGTCTTCCTCGCAGCGACTAGTCGTGCCTGAGCTGCGGGCAACCGGGCAACGCAGGGAAGGGGGGCCTCATGTCCGACCTGAAAAACACCGTAGAGCTGACCATACCCATGGACGCGGAATTCCACTGGTCGGTTGGGTCATATATGGAGAGGTTCTTCGCGGGGCTGGGCGAGCGCAAGCTCATGGGCATCCGCTGCCCCGGCTGCGGCCGCGTCTTCGTCCCCCCGCGCATGATCTGCGAGCGCTGCTTCGCCGAGACGGAGGAATGGGTGGAGGTTGGCCCCGGGGCCGTCGCCGTCTCCTTCACCGCAGCCAGCGTCGAGGTAGACCCGAAGACCGGCGGCCTGCGCGACCTCGAGGAGCCCGCCATCCTGGCCCTCATCAAACCAGACAAGGCCGACTCCGCCTTCGTGCACCGCGTGCTCGAAGCGGAGCCCGGGGACATGCGCGAGGGGATGGCCCTGGAGCCGGTATGGGCGCCGCAGCCCGCCGGCGACCTCTCCGGCCTCCTCGGCTTCCGTCCCGCCGGGGCGGGGGGGTGAGGGCATGCCGGCCGCAACAAACGCAAATACCGCAAATCCAGGCACGGGCCAAGGCGCCGGAGCCGCCCCAGGCAACGGCCGCAGGGTGGCCATCGTGGCCTGCGCCCAGTCCACCTACGAATATCCCAAGGACAGCTCCCGCGAGATGATGGTCTTCAGCGTGGTGCGCGAGCTTCTCCTCAAGGCGGGCATCACCAGGAGCGAGGTGGACACGGTCATCAGCGCCCAGAACGATTTCATGGAAGGGCGCACCATCTCCAACATGCGCACTGTCGGCCCCCTGGGGGCTTACCTCAAGGACGAATCCAAGGTGGAGATGGACGGCGCCTGGGCCCTGCTCTACGCCTGGGCCCGCATCCTCTCCGGCAACCACGACACGGCGCTGGTGGCCGGCGAGAGCATGGCCTCGTGCTACCCTTCTTACCTCCCCGCCACCTGGGAACTCGACCCCACCTTCGACCGGCCACTGGGCCTGCTCAACGAGGTCTCGGCCGCCGCCCTGCAGGCCGCATACTATATAAAGTCGGGCGGGGCCAGCGAGGAACAGATAGCCGGCGTGGCCGCCAAGAACCTGGACAACGCCTCCAGGAACCCCCACGCCCTGCGCGGGATGCCCGGCGCCACCGCCGGGGACGTCCTCTCCTCCCGCATGCTCTACTCCCCCATCCACGAACTCGAGGCGTTCCCCTTCACCGACGGCTGCTGCGCCCTCCTGCTGGCCTGCGAGGAAAAGGCGCTGCAGCTCACCGACAGGCCGGTGTGGCTGGCGGGCATGGGCTGCTCTTCCGACAGCTACTTTCTGGGGGACCGCGATCTCGCGGCATGTCCCTCCCTGGAGGAGGCGGCCGCGGCGGCGTACCGGACGGCCGGCATCTCGGACCCGGCGCAGGAGCTCGACCTGTGCGAGCTGTCGGAGCGCTTCGCCCACGAGGAACCCATCTTCTACGAAGCCCTGGGGCTGTGCCCCAGGGGTAAGGGGGGCGAGTTCTTCGCCGGCGGCTCCACGCGCATGGAAGGCTCGCTCCCGGTGAACCCCTCCGGCGGGGCCCTCGGCGCCGACCCGGTGTGCGCCACCGGCCTGGCCCGCGTAGCCGAGGCCGCCCTGCAGCTGCGTGGCGAGGCGGGCGGGCACCAGCTGCCGGGGCCTACGTGCACCGCCCTGGCCCACGGCCAGGACGGGCTGTGCGCCCAGCACAACATCGTCTTCATCCTGCGCTCGTCCGAGGCCGAGGGGGTGAGGGCATGAACAGCATTGCGGACCGCATAGTGGACCAAACATGGCACCGCACACGGCACCGCATAACCGCGACTCTCCTCCACCGCCTCCTGCATCACCTGTCCTCTCCGGAAGCCGAGGGGGTGAGGGCATGAACCGCATTGCGGACCGCATAGTGGACCAAACATGGCACCGCACACGGCACCGCATAACCGCGACT
>JAFGDU010000078.1 GCA_016931915.1 Actinomycetota bacterium | reverse complement strand
TCCACCGTGGCCGTCTCGCTGCCGGGGTTCTGCACCAGCACCCAGGTCTCGAAGCTTCCCCCCGTGGAGCCCTCGGCCAGGTACCAGGTGGAGGACGGGCCTCCGCCGTCGCCGGTCTTGATGATGGTCCCGCCCTCTCCCACGGCCCAGGCGACGTCTCTGTTCGCGGCGTCGATGCCCCAGAAGTGCTTCGGGGGCACGTTCTGGCCGAACCAGCTCTCGCCCCCGTCGTTGGTCCTGAGTACCGTGCCGTTCTGGCCAGAAACCCAGGCGGTTGTGGCGTCCGCGGCGGTCACGGAAGCGAGGTAATCCATCACCGGGCTGTTCTGTGAGGCCCAATGGGCGCCCCCGTCGACGGTCTTGAGGATGGTGCCGTTCGCACCCACCGCCCAGGCGGTGTTCTCATCTACGGCGTATACCGACCTGAGATCCTCCACTTTCGGGGAGGTCTGGGGACTCCAGAGGGCGCCCCCATTGACGGTCTTGAGGATGGTGCCGCCGTTTCCCACCGCCCATGCCGTGTTGGCGTCGACCGCGCAAACCCCGTAGAGCACATTGCTCCCGGTTGTCTGGTTGTCCCAGCTTGTTCCCCCGTCGTTCGTTCTGTAAATAGCGCCGCTGAAGCCTACTACGTAGACGGTCTGGGTATCTATCACGGATACCCCTCTCATGTTGCTTCACGTAGGCGAGGTTGTAGTGGTCCAGTCCGTACCGTTGCTGGTCTTCGTAACCAAACCGGTGTCGCCCGTAGCGAAGGCGTTCTGGCTGTCCAGCGCGTCTACGCCGTAGAGGTCATCGGTGGCGGTTGCTCCCGTGGTCTGGGGGTTCCAGGTGGAGCCGTCCGCTGTTTTCAGGATCGTATAATTGGCCCCGACGGCCCAGGCCGTCGAAGCGTCAACGACCGAGACGGACCTGAGATCTTCAGTCGTACCGGATATCTGCTCCGTCCATCCCACCGCGCTGGCGTGAAAAGTGCTCGCCTGAGCCGCGGGCGCGCACAACAACACGATCAGCAATGCAGCCGCTAAGCAAAAGAACCTCTTCCTCATCATTCCCCCTTCAACGATGGCTGTCACATGGGGTCAGCCGTTCAATCGACACATAGGGCCAGGTGTTCACATGGGGTCAACCGTTCAATTTTATGTAATTGACGGGTATTAGGCCGGGACACTCGGAGATGTCCAGACACTGTCACGCCGGACGATAAGGGCCAGGCGTTCACATCTTCTCGAGATACTACCCCGTCCATATGATTGAATATACACGACTTTCCACCACAAGTGGTTGTTCACATGTGTTCACATGGGGTCAGCCGTTCAATCGACACATAGGGCCAGGTGTTCACGTGGTCAAGATGACCTATCCTGCACAATATGATTGAATATATACGGCTTTGTGCCCTGGATTCGAAGAGACGTGCGGACTATGCGCGGCAGCGAGAGGGGGGATCGGGTTGTTCGATACCATTATCGAGGATGCATCGGTGATCGACGGTTCGGGCAAGGAGCCTTACAAGGCCGACGTGGGTATTAAGGGCACCCACATAGAGAAGCTAGGCGACCTGGAGGGAAGCGAGGCCGCGAGGCGGATCGACGCTGGTGGGCGCGTGGTCTGCCCCGGTTTCATCGACGTACATTCCCACGCCGACCTCACCATGTTCAAGGATGACGCCGCGGCACTCCTTCAGCCCCTGGTGAGGCAGGGCATCACCACCTTCGTGGGCGGAAACTGCGGCATGTCGCTTGCGCCCATCACCGACGAGCACCGCGATGGTCTCCAGACCTACCTGGAGATCTTCACCCAGATGGATTTCGACACCGATATCAAGTGGAAAAGCATGGGGGAGTTCCTGGACCACGTGGAAGGGAAGGGCCTGCTGCTCAACATGGCCCCGCTGGTCCCCCACGGCATGCTGCGCATCTCGGCACTGGGCCTGGAGGACAAACCCGCGAACACCGGCGCCATGGAGATGATGAAGTGGCTGCTGGAGGAGTCCATGGAGGCGGGGGCCTTCGGCCTCTCCACCGGCCTGCAGTATTTTCCCGGGCTCTTCTCCGACACCGCCGAGCTGGTGGAGCTGGCCGGGTCGCTGCCGCAGTACGGCGGCATCTTCACCAGCCACCTGCGCTCCTATACCTCGTCGACCCTGGGCAATGCCATCGACGAGATAGGGGAGGTGGCGCGGGCTAACGGCATCAGGGGCCAGGTCTCCCACATCTTCTCGGTACCGTGGACGGGGCCCGTACACCCCCTTGCCCTCAGGGGCCTGAAGTGGATGTGCAGGCACCCCGATTTCACCCTCAAGGTCACGCCCGGTTTTCTCCTGGATATGTCCATGAACGTGGTGCTGAAGAGGCTGGAGAAGAACCGGCAGCAGGGCGCGGACATCGCCATGGACATCATGCCCACCACCGCCGGTTTCACCCATCTCCTTGCCTTCTTCCCTCCCTGGGTGCTCACCGGCGACCGCCAGAAGGTGCTCGAGCGCCTCTGCGACCTCGAGCTGCGCAAGGAGATGCTGCGCGATATCGAGAAGGGCAAGCCCACCTGGCCCCATCGCGGGAAGAACGACTGGTCCCTGAACATCATGAGGCAGATGGGATGGGATGCGGTGACCATCATGGCCGTGCACAGCGAGAGGAACAAGCACCTGGAGGGCCGCCTTTTCACCGACATCGCCGAGGAGCAGGGCAAGCACCCCTTCGACGTCATGTGCGACCTGCTCATCGAGGAGGACGGGCAGGTGCTCGTCTTCGAGTCCATGTCGGAGCCGGACGACGCCTTTACCGAGCGTTACACCTTCCCGGCCCTGCAGGACCCCCGCACCATGATCACCACCGATACCATCCTCATGGGGATGGGAAAGCCCTCCTACCTCTTCTACGGCTGCTATCCAAAGTTCATCGGCCGCTACGTCAACGAGAAGAAGATGGTGGAGCTGCCCGAGGCCGTCCGGCGCCTGACCTCCATGCCGGCGGAGTTCTTCGGCATCGACAAACGCGGCCTGCTGAAGGAAGGGTATTACGCTGACCTGCTGCTCATGGACGCGGACGGCTTCAAGACCGAGGCCGTGTTCCGCGACCCCGAGCGCTATCCCACCGGCCTGGACACGGTGCTCATCAACGGGACTACCGTAGTGGAGAATGGAGAGTCCGTCCCCGGCGCCCTGGGAGGCAAGGTGCTCAGGAAGAACACCACCCAGTAGCTACCTTCAGCCTTTGGCGGTGACGTTCAGCTCCAGGGTGCCGTCGGCGCGCATCTCCCAGTCCACCTCGGACTCGGACCTTGTCGCCGTCTCGAAATAACCCTGCAGCAGGCCGGCCATCATCAGGTGCAGGGCCGCGTTGCGGATCACCACCTCGAGCCCTCCCTTGGACAAGGTGATCTCCTGCAGGTCGCCCAGCCCCCTCAGGGCCAGCATGCGGCGGAAACTCTCCTGGTCCTGCAGTTCCTTGATGCGGTAGAAGCCGGTCTTCACGAAGCGGCGCTGCGCCTCGATGATCACCCTGGGGATGGTCTCGCCCAGCTCCCTCTCCAGCTCGTCGAAGATGGCCTGCTGGTAGTGGGGCCCCAGCATGACCACCCTCCTCCCCGTGTCCCTGCTTATGATCACGCCCCTCCCCGGGCGCCACTCGAAGCTCGCGAGGGCGGCCGGCCCCCCGCAGGTGGAGCATCTCTCCAGCTCGATACCGCCCTCGGAGAAGGCGTGCTCCGTAAGCTGCAGCCTCTCCTTCAGCTCGGCAGGATGCTCTGAGGGGCGGGTGGTGACCTCGATGGCGTTCTCGGACACCCTCGCGTAGGTGACCGTGTTGTCCTTGTCCGTGACCGCCTCGGTGGAGCCGGCGAAGTCGCCGCACCACAGCGGCACGGAATACGGTTCCTCGATGCGCTCGGTGACGAAGTCGTCATCGTCCTGTTCGTAGCGGTAGGCGACCAGTGTGGTCATGCCGTAGCCCATGATCATGCTGGTGACGTTGAGGGCATCTATCATGGGCTCCACGCTCAACTCCTTCTTAAGGATGAGCTCCTTTACCTCGGGCGGGATGAGGCGGTTGATGTATTCCTGCGTCGCCCTGCGCTTGGTCTCGATGACGATACGCTCGATGGGCACCCCGATGATCTCCTCGATCCCCGCGAAGAGGGGATCGAGGTTGTCGGACTCCATGATCACCATGCGGTGGCTGCGGTCGTTGCTCTGGACGATGATACCGCCCGCCAGCCATACGTGGTTTGCGGTGAACTGGGTCGGGACGTTGCATTCGGGACATGACTCTATATCCGACATCTCATACCCCTCCTGTACTTCAGGGTCACATCTTTATTTTTGAAATCTCTGCCATAATATGGGCGAGAATTCAAG
This sequence comes from Actinomycetota bacterium, assembly GCA_016931915.1. GTDB lineage: Bacteria > Actinomycetota > Geothermincolia > Geothermincolales > RBG-13-55-18 > SURF-21. Next base: position 25,949 of record JAFGDU010000078.1, on the reverse strand, counting down.
ATTAAAGATCTGACCCTCAGCTGCCCCTCAATCTAAGATATACCTTCGGCAGTTCGACGGGAAGGTCCTCCACGCTCTTGAGCACCAGGTAGCCGTGGGGCGGGCACATGCGGCGCAGGTAGTCGTGGCCGGCTGCGTCCACGGTGAGGTTGAAGGGGATGATATGGGCGGCCTCGGCCTCGCGCAGCGCCTGGGCGGTGTCCCTGAGGCCGTATTCGCGGTCGGTGCGGTCCTCGCCGTAATCGAAGTCCTGGGGGTAGCCGTCGGAGAGCAGCAGCATCATCTTCAGCGACGAAAGTTCGGCGTTGAGCAGGTGGTGGGCATGGCGCACCGCCGTTCCCATGCGCGTGCTCTTGAGCGGCTTGAGGCCGCCCAGGCGCTGCCACACGGTGTCGCTCAAGGGTTCGTCGAAGGACTTGATGCGCAGGAACTCCACCCTGTTTCTGCCGTACCCGGAGAAGCCGTAGATGCCGTAGCGGTCGCCCAGCTGTTCCAGGGCCCTGGCCATGATGGCCACGCTGGCCACCAGCACCTGCAGCACCGTCTCGCCCGCGTGGCTGCCCTCGCTGATCTCGGTGGAGGTGGAGGCGGAGAGGTCCAGGAGGAAGAGGGCGCTGACTTCACGCGTGATGCGCCGCTTCTCCATGTACACCTTTTCCGTGGGCGGGAGGCCACAGCGCAGCGCCACCTGGCGTTCCACTGCCTCGGAGATGTCTATCTCCTCGCCCCATTCCAGCCGTTTCCTCCAGGTGCGCTCCTGCAGGCGCAGCATGCGGAACTGGCGCGTCACCTCGCGCACGAGGTCGTCCCACTCCTCCAGCAGGCGTTTGGCGGCCTGGGCGCTGCCCTCCTCAGCCCTGAGCCCGTAGAGGGTGGCCCAGTCGCGCCTGTAGCCCGCGGCGAGATAATCCCATTCGGGGTAGAGGAGGCGCTGTTCCTCCAGGCCGCTCTCTTCCGGCACGGCCTTCACTTTTTCCTCATCCCTTGTCCTGCGCTCCGCGTCCCGGGGGGTCTCCTGCGCCAGCTTCTTTCCCAGGGCGTCCTCGACCAGGAACTCACCGATACCTGATGGTAGTAGATAGGAGTAGAAATCAAGGTTGAGGGCCTCGGCGAGCTCGGGAGGCACCAACTCGACGCCCTCCTCTTCCTCCCTGCCGAAGCGGGTGGCCCTGTTCCCCCGCAGCCCGGGCATGGTATCGGTGAAGAAATCGTCCGCTCCCTCGAGCAGGGTGCGGTCTGCGGTCGAGAGGGAGGACTTGAGCATGGGCTCCAGGATGGCGTAGACGGCCAGGGTGGCGTCCAGGCTGTCCTTCAGGTGTGCGCCTGCGGCGGCGACCTGCGCGGACGCATCCATGACCTCATGGGGATAGCCGCCCTGCACGCGAGCGTCCGAGACGGGCACGAGGAGGTCGAAGAAGAGGTTCCATAGCATGGCGCAGTGGTCCACGGGCTCTATGTTCGGTCCCAGGCGGGCGAGGAACCACGCCAGGTCCGACGCCAGGCCTACGAAGCGCCCGGCCACTGAGGAGGACACCCGTGCCGTCTCCAGGGTGATGAAGATATCGGCTGCCAGGAAGGGCATGGGAAATCTTCCCAGGAAATAGCGGAGGAACGCCAGGGGCTCCTTCCTCCCCATCCACACCTTCCGCCCCTGCCGGGCGGCAGCCTCGTCCGCGCGGGGGCGGTCGAAGGTCCCCGCCTCCCACTGGCTTGCCTGCACGCCGGCATAGAGCCGGTACACCCTCCAGTTCTCCTCGTGTGAGGAGAAAACGTTCAGGTAAGGGGGTAGGTATATCTCCCTGCCGTTGCTGAAGGGGAAAGGTCGGCGGGGGTTGGCGAGGACGGCGGGGGCGTCACCCAGGGCCTTGGCCTGCAGGTACTTCTCGCTCAGGCCCTTGCCGAAGAGGGAGAAGGACGCCCGGGCTTCCTCCAGGGTGACCGCCGAGGAACCGGTCTCTTCCGCTTCGTCCAGGAGGGTGCTCATGTAGATGGCGATGTTGAGGGAAGAGGTCAAAACAAACCCGCCTGCCTTACCGCATCAGGGGAATACCGCGGCCACAAGGTCGCGCATGGCCTGCTGCATGACCGGGTCGTCGGAGACCGCGGAGACGACCGCCGTCTCGCAGGCTCTCCTGGGCTCGACCCCCTGTCCTATGAGCCTGGCGGCGTAGATGAGCAGCCGCGTGGAGGGGCCTTCCTCCAGCTCCTTCTCGCCCAGGTTACGCGCTCTCTCTCCCAGCAGGGCGAGCTGCGCCGCCGCCGCCTCCGGCACGCTGCCCTCGCCCGCGATGATGCGGGCCTCCACCTCGCGATCGGGATAACAGAAATCGATGGCCGCAAAGCGCTGGCGCGTGCTTATCTTCAAGTCCTTGAGCATGCTCTGGTAACCGGGATTGTATGAGACCACGAGCAGAAAGCGGGGGTGGGCGCGGATAAAGCCGCCCTTCTTCTCCAGCGGCAGGATGCGCCGGTGGTCGGCGAGGGGATGGATGAGCACCATGGTGTCCTTGCGCGCCTCCACCACCTCGTCCAGGTAACAGATGGCCCCCGTCTTGACCGCCGCGGTGAGGGGGCCGTCCACCCACACCGTCTCGTCTCCGCGCAGCAGGTAGCGCCCGACCAGGTCCCCCGCGGTGAGGTCCTCGTGGCAGGCGACGGTGATCAGGGGGAGGTCGAAGCCCCCCTCCTTGCCCAGGAACCAGGACATGTACTCCAGGAAGCGGGTTTTGCCGCAGCCGGTGGGACCCTTGAGGTTGACCGGCAGGCTGGCGTGGTAGGCGGCGCGGAACGTCTCCACCTCGTCGCCCGTGGGGATATAGAAGGGCTCCTCCTCGAATACGTGTTCTTCGTACGGTATCTCCCTGCTCACCCGGGTGCCTTCTTTCATCTACACCACCTTTTCCCGTAGCCGATAAGCCAGTATGGGTCACGCCTGCCCGTGCGCATGCACCAAAGATTATTTTAACAGGGTTTGCGTTATCGCCCCCCGTTCGGGCCGGACCGCCTTGGACGGCAATTGCGGGCGCAGCCGCTTAATACGGCGGGAGAGGATCCGACCAGGTCCTTTCCCTGACCAGCTTCAGCAGCTTCGAGATCTTCCCTTCCTCGACCGACGATAAGTCGAAATCCGCCTCCCCGGTGTAGAAGCCGGCATCCGCCGCCTCCCGGGGGTCCAGTGCTTCGCTCACCAGGCGCTGCCAGTGATTGTAATTGCCCTGCATGGGAGCGAAGAGCTTGCGCATGCGGGGGTCGAAGTTGAACCCCTGCTCCATGCACTGCTCGATGGCGGTGATGGCGAAGTCCACGCTCAGCGGGCCTATGGACTCGGTGTGCGTGCGGTTGCGGGGGTCGTAGGCGAAGATCTCCTCGCAGTGCGCGTAGGCGCTGTTCTCGTAGAGGGTCATCCAGGCACAGTCGCCCATATCGTCAAGGATACCGCCCCTTCCTATCCACTCCTCCTTGGTCTTCTGGCTGTACTCCGCGTAGTCGACGAGCTCGTCCCATGTCTCGTCCTTGGGCCACCCCGTGGAGAACTGCCCTCCGGGACGGTAGATGAGGGGGATGATGGTCACCCGCAGGAAGTTCAACCAGAACATGGACCCCAGGGCAGGGATGCCGTGGAACAGCTCCATCCCCACGGCCCGGTGCTCGTCGAGTATGCTATCGAGCACGCTTTCCTGGTAGGCCAGCTCCTGCGGCGAGTCGCTCGCCAGCACCACCATTAGCAGGTACTTGAGGGAATCTCTCATCACCGCGCGCAGTGCGCTCTTGCCCTCGAGCTTCTTCAGGAGATGGGGGAGGATGTTGAGGAGATAGCCGGCGGTCGACGCCTTGCTGACCACGTATCCGATCTCCGCCTCGCCCAGGTGGTATCCCGCGTCGGCGAAGGCCTTCCGGTCGGGGAAAAAGCAGATATAGAACCTCAACTCCTCGGGCACCTCCGCGGCATAGTCCAGGAGCATACCGCTGCCCTCGCTCGCCGGCGGCCCCGGCCAGTTGAAAAGTTTCAGCGCGCACTTGGTGAAGATCCCGTTGCCCCCCATGGCTCCCACATATCCCCGCATGATCCCCCTGAGGGAGGGCCCAGGGCCGTCCCCGCTGAACCATCCCGCGCCCGAGCCCAGTGATCCCAGGTTGAGGATCTCTCCGTCGGGAAGCACCCATTCCACCCCCAGGAGGTTGCGCGGGCTGTAGCTCATGTACTGGCCGTCCCATCCCACTCCCCAGCATGCCGTGGCGCTTGCCAGCGGCGAGCACGCGGGTCCGGCGCCGATGATGTGCGTGTTCAGCCCGAGCTTCATGGCCTCGGCCTGGAGCTGGGCGCCGGAGACGTACGGCTCGACCACCGCGTACATGTTTAACTCGTCTATGGCCAGGATGCGGTCCATGCGCCTGAGATCTATCTGCACCACGCCTTCCTCCGTCGGCCCCCCGTGGGCACCCCAACCGGTGCTGAAGGCCTTGAACTTGAGGCCGTGCTCGTTGCACAGCCTCACCACGGCTTGCACTTCCGGGGTGGTGGCCGGGAGGGCCACCGCGGCCGGGCGCGGCACCCAGATATCGGGGTCGGTGTTGAATGATGGCTGCCAGGCGTACCCGTCGAGCAGCGCGGGTTCCCTGGAGACGTTTTCACGGCCGAGTGCTTCCTCGAGCTCGCTGTAGGCCCTGTCGGTGATCAAGTGCGTTTCCCCCTTTCCCGTTCCCGGGAGGATTTATGTAGCGATGCCCCTCCCCGTGCAGGTGATACCATTCTACTACCTCCGGAGCGGGGTCGTGTCGCAGAGCGGCCGCCGGCAGGCTGCAGCGAGACAACCCTGCCTTGAAACGCTTGCCCCGATCGGGAAGTCTTAAAACGGATATAATCTCCATAAAGACAAATCTGGACGCATCGCCGTAAACGCAGGACCGGGGAAGAGGGGGGCGCGTAGTGATGTTGAAAGTCGGTATGGTGCAGATGCGGGCCGAGCCGCTCGATGTGGAAGAGAACCTTCTGGTGGCCGCAGGCTATATCGCGAAGTGTGCGGAGGGCGGCGCGCGGCTGGTGGTACTCCCCGAGATGTTCAACGTCGGCTTTCACCTGGGCGAATCCCTGATGATGCTCGCGGAACCACTGGATGGCAAAACCATGACCTGGCTCAGGCAACAAGCGTCCAGGCACGGCGTTTACATCATGGGGAGCATATACGAGTCCTTCGAGGAGCATTTCTATAACACCATGGTCATGGTAGGAGACGACGGCAGCGTGCAGCACTATCGCAAGCGCAATCCTACCTGGTCGGAATCGGCGGTGTGGCGCCGCAGCGGCGAGCCCGGTCCGGGCATTTTCGATACCCCCTTCGGACGCATCGGGGGAGTCATCTGCTTCGATTCCTTCGCGCGGGAGACCTACGAGGGTTTCAGGCGCTCCGGTGTCGAGGCCGTGGTCATCGTCGCCCTGTGGGGGGCTCCCACTACCAGGTCGTTTCACTGGCGTCCCGATCTCGTCCTCTCCAGGGCCGGCCTTAAGCGCTGGTCGAAATTAGCCTCAGACGATGTTCCACGCCAGTACGCGAGGGAGCTGGGGGTACCGGTGGTCTTCGTCAATCAATGCGGCAGGATACGCATGACCAGCCCGATCCCCTTTCCCGACTGGCCCGTGCAGAACGCATACTACGAGTTCATAGGGAGCTCCCATGTCCTCGATGCCTCGGGCGAGACGGTAGCCCGGGCGGATCGCGACGAGGAGGATTTCTGTGCCGTTGCCGCGGTAGAGCTGGAGACCTCGCCAGGCAGGCCGGAGATAAGCCGTGTCGACATCCCGGCGCGGTACTTGAGCAAGGACTATTATTTCGTCCAGCCGCCGCTTGAATGCAAGCTCTTACAGGTGTGGTTCCTGGGCGGACTGGTGGAAACCGAGTACGAAGCGCGCCGGGTCCGCCATATATTCTGATCCCTGGCGTGGGTGCGGGGAAGGGCAGCGGTGATTTCCGAGGTTATATGATCATGGAAGAAATGCGGCATGGTTTCATCAACAGGTGGAGGTGTGAAGATGAAGAAAGCCTGGCAGACCGAACTGGACGAGCTGGTGGAGGTGTTGGGTATAAAGAGCAAGCCGGTGGCGGTGACCTTCACCAATGAAGAGGTGGAGGCGGGGAGGCGCAAGCGGGTCTGGATGTGCGGCGCGTTGAAACAGGCCGCCAAGGGCAAGACCTTCGTCATCGACAAGGAGCACTCCGCGTGTCCCGGGGGCACCTGGCACTGCGGGCTGGGAGAGCCGCCTTCCGGGGGCATGGCCAGGGGGCTGCAGTGGTTCCTGACGCGCGGCGAGAAGCTCACCCACTCCATCGTCAGTTTCCAGCGCATGATGGCACTGGCCGCACCTCCTCCCACGGGTTTGAGCGAGCGCATCGTCATGGGGCCGGTGGCCGAGGCGGAGCTCCGCCCCGATATCGTGATCTTCCAGTGCAACCCGGAGCAGACCTGCCGCCTCATCTACCTGGAGCACTACTGGGACGGCATTCCCCTGCAGATAGAGGTCACCGGATCGCTCTGTTCCTCCGCCATCGCTTACCCCGTAGTCACCGGGCGCAGCAACGTGACCTTCGGGGACTGGACCGCCCGGCGCATGCAGAAATTCCGGGCGGACGTGGTCTTCTTCACCGTCCCTTACGAGAGGGTGGGCAACCTGGTGGCGGCGGTCCCGGAGTGCTCTGCAGGCTCCGCCGAGCTGGAGATCCCCGAGGAGATGCGACGCGCCATGGAGGGGAATTAAAGCCGGAAAAACCCTATAAAAAACCCATATAGAAAACCCCATAGAAAACCGGGAACCTTTCCCGGAGAAAAGCATCAAAAGGGGCTGTAGAACGGGGCTGAAAAAGCCGATGAAAACGTAGTTAAAAAGTGCTTACATGTCTCTTGCCGGAGGCGCAGACTCCCCCCGTCAAGATTGATAACCTACCATAGAGATTCCCTTGAATCCCCAGGAAGAAAGATATGCTCTGATGCCTGGTACCGTTCTTGCGCTCCTGGTTGCCTTTTTCGTCGCCGGCAGGGACGCGCTGAGCAAGATAACATTGAAGGAGATGGACGAGTACGTGGTCTGCTGGGCCACGGCACTCTTAACCTTTCTCTTTCTTCTCCCCACCCTCTTTTTCGTGCCCATGCCTTACATCAGGGAGGGATTCCTGATGTCGCTTTTCATCGGGGCGGTGTTGAACCTGCTGGCGAGGCTGGTCTTCCTGAAGGCCATAAAGGGAGCGGACCTCTCCCTGGTGGCCCCACTACTCAGCTTCTCTCCCGCATTTCTCATGCTCACCGCCCCCTTGTTTTCCAGGGAGACCCCCACACTCTACGGGGTGGTGGGACTGGGGCTGATGCTCATCGGCTCCTGTATCCTCACCATCAGGAAGGGCGATGTGGGATACAGGGCTTCAATCAGGAACCTGCTCATGCAGAGATGGGTCAGGATGGGCCTGGTGGTTGCGATCATCTGGGGGATAGCGGGCCTTGTGGACAAGGCAGGTATCCACGATTCCTCACCCCTTTTCTGGGCTGTGTGCGTCCAGGGTTTCATGGTCGTACTGGCCATGCCCGTGGTCGTGCGCAGAACCTGGGCCAGGGGAAGGAAGATCGCCCCTACCCTCAAGCCCATTATCCCCATAGGGTTTGCCAACGCCGTAGTCATCGGCTGTTACGTGATGGCTTTGAGCATCTCCCCGGTCTCGGTGGTATTCACCCTCTACCAGACCAACATCGTCATAAGCGTCCTCCTGGGTTGGCTGCTGTTCAAGGAAAGGGACATCAATGACAGGCTCAAGGGCGCGAGCGTGATGCTGGCCGGGGCCATCGTCATCAGTGCCATATAATAACAGGGGCCGCAGGCGAGACCCTCCCTTATAGATACATTCACTCTGTCATCGTTGCGGTGTAACCCTTCCCGAGCCTGCTGTGTTTACCTTTGTTAAAAGAGGCGGAAGATGCCTCCAGGTTGCGAGCAGGGCGGGCATAAGGGTTCGGCCGGCAAAATAGATTGCTTCTTAACAGGGGGGTATCTCTGCGCCAAATTCCGTAGGTAAGGGCGCCCCGGGCGCCCGCGAGCAAAGGAGGTACGTATATGAAAAATGCGAGGAACGTATGGCAGGCTATCTGCAACGGCTTGTCCCGGTCGCAGCGGGGCTTGAACATATTGCTGGAGGAAGGCGAGAAGATATATACGCCGTCGGAGCTCAAGGCCGCCGCGGAAAGGGCTGCGCTCGCGCTGCTCAAGGCGGGCGTAAGTCCGGGAGACCGCGTGGGTATCATGGCCCAGACCACCCCTTCCACGGTCGTTTCCTTCCTGGGGTGCTGGGCGGCGGGAGCGGTGGCGGTGCCCCTGCCGCTGCCCATGCGCGCCGTCGATCCGCGCTCCTTCATGGAGCAGAGCCGCATGCGCCTGGAGAAGGTCGAGGCGAAGCTGCTCACCCTTCCGGGCTCGCTCATCCCCATGGTGGGAGAGATGGGAGAGGGGATGCGCCTCCTGGCCAGCGAGGAACTGGACCGCGCCGGGGATTTGCCCCCCACGCCGTCCAGGCCGGGGGACACCGCACTGGTGCAGTTCACCTCCGGATCCACCAGCGAGCCGCGGGGCGTCATGCTCTCACATGCCAACGTCATGGCCAACGTGAGGGCCATAACCCGCAAGGTGAAGGTCTCGCGCCGCGACACCATAGTCTCGTGGATGCCGCTCTATCACGACATGGGCCTCATAGGCTATCTCATCACCGCCCTGTCCTCGGGCGCCTCCCTCGTCCTCATGCCGCCACAGAGATTCGTATCCGATCCGGCGCTGTGGTTGCGGTCCATGAGCGAGCACAAGGCCACCATAACCGGCGGACCGAATTTCGCCTACGCCCTCTCCACCCGTATACTCGCGTCCGGGGGCGCCGGCGACATCGACCTCTCCTCGCTGCGCCTGGCCCTGAACGGGGCGGAGCCGGTGGATCACGAGGTCATGGACGGCTTCGTAGCAGCCGGGGCGGCATACGGTATGAGGCCCGAGGTGCCATATCCCGTATACGGGCTGGCCGAAGCCACGCTCGCCGTGACCTTCCCGCAGCCGGGGAAGATGTACCGCCTGGACCACGTATCCCGGGCGGGCATAGAGGAGGACTCATACGCGCACCCGGCGGAGGCGGGAGAGGAGGGAACGCGCACCCTGGTCTCTCTGGGGAGCCCCCTGGAGGGAGTAGAGGTGAGCGTGTTCAAGGAGGACGGCAGCGAGGCCGGCGAGAGGGAGATAGGAGAGGTATGCGTGCGCGGGGATTCCGTGATGCAGGGATACTGGGCGGACGCGGCAGCCACCGCGGAGACGCTGCGGGGCGGCCGCCTGCATACCGGTGACCTGGGCTACTTCGCCGGCGGTGAGCTCTACCTGGTGGGAAGGATCAAGGACATGGTGATCATCGGCGGCCGTAACCTCTTTCCCGAGGACGTGGAGCGCTGCGTGGAGAGGATAAGCGGCGTGCGCAAGGGGAACGCGGTGGCCTTCGGCGTGAGCACGCGCCGCGGCCGCGAGCGCCTGGTGCTCGTAGGCGAGACGCACCTGTCCTGCGCCCAGGCGGCCGGAGAGACGGCGCGCGCCATCTCCTCCACGGTGAGAGAGGAGATCGGCGTACCTGTGAGGGAGGTCGTCCTGGTGCCCGCGGGCAGCCTGCCCAAGACCTCGAGTGGAAAGAAACGCCGCTTCCTCTGCCGCGACCTCTATATGGGCAATGCCCTGCAGGCGGTGGCTCGCAGCGGCGCGGCCGTGATCGGCATTTGAGCTCATTCCCCTGCGCGGGAGAAATGAGACCGGCACGAGGGGCGCTGTGTGCGCCCCTCAACCATGCCGGGGAAAGCCCTCATCCATTGCAGCTGCCTGCGTGCGGGTTCACAATAGAGAGGACCGGATTGTAGCTGCGGCGGGGAGAGAACGGAGGGATGGCGATGGCGGTTCTACGTACCCCTGAGGAAAGGTTCGCGGGCCTGCCCGGCTATGCCTACGAGCCGCATTACCTAGAATCTGGCGGCGTGAGAGTCCACTACGTGGACGAGGGCGAGGGAGAAGTGGTGCTCTGCCTGCACGGCGAGCCGAGCTGGTGCTATCTCTACCGCAAGATGATACCCGTTCTCGCGCAGCGGCACCGCGTGGTGGCCATGGATTTCATCGGCTTCGGGAGATCGGACAAGTATGCGCAGCGCGAGGACTACACCTTCGAGATGCACAAGAACACCCTGCTGCGGTTCATCGCGGAGCTTGGACTGGAGGGCATCACGGCCGTGGTCCAGGATTGGGGGGGATTGATAGGGCTCCGGGTGGCGACCCTCGTTCCGGAACGTTTCGCGCGCCTGGTGATCATGAACACCGGGCTCCCCGTGGCAGGAGGAAATATACCCGAGGCCCTGGCGGCGTGGCGCAAGTTCACGGCTGAGTCCCCCGTCTTTGATATCGGGAATATCATCCAGTCCGCCACCATGAGCGAACTGCCTCCCGGGGTAGTGGCCGCCTACGATGCGCCCTTTCCCGACGACAGCTACAAGGCGGGGGCGAGGATGTGGCCTCTACTCATCCCGGTGGAGGCAGGCGACCCCGCTGACCCGGAGATGCGGGCGGCCAGGGAAGTACTGGCGGCATGGGACAAACCGGTGCTGGTGATGTTCTCGGACAAAGACCCCATAACCGGGGGCGGAGACCGGTTCTTCAGGAAGCTCATACCCACTGCCGCCGCGCAGCCTGAGATCGTGATAAGGGATGCCGGTCACTTCCTGCAGGAGGACAAGGGCGAGGAGATAGCCAGGCACACTCTCGATTTCATGGCGAGAACCCCGCTTTGAGCCGTGTACTGGAAGTCACACCTGGCCTCGGGCCGAGATAAGACCTTCGCTTGTCTATCGCCGCATCCCATCTACAGAGAGCCGAGTATCCTCGCTCCCTCCTCGACCATGCGGCGTATCACCTCTCCCGCGGGCAGTATCTCGTCAATGGCCCCGCTACATTCCCCGGCTATCACCAGTCCAGAGCCGACGTCTCCGTCCTGGAAGGCGGCTGGTGCCCGCATCCAGGCCTCGGTGGCCCTGGATACTCTCTCCTCCGGCGGCATGTCCGCGATACTGCGCGCGAGGTCGTTGGCCAGTACCCTGACGCTGCCCATGCCCATGGGAAGGACGATGGTGTCTCCCGGCTGCGCCTCCAGTAGCGCCCGCTTTATATCGGGGTGGATACGGCATTCCTCCGTGAGCATGAGGCGAGTCCCGATCTGTACGCCGCTGGCTCCCATGGCGAAGGCCGCCGCGTAGCCTCGCCCGTCGTGGATTCCGCCGGCCGCGATCACCGGGACGTCCACGGCCTCGACCACGTGGGGGACGAGGGTCAGGGTGGAAATGGCCTGGGGAGCCTGTATACCGCCCGATTCCCCTCCCTCGGCCACGATACCGTCTACGCCGGCCTGCGCGGCCTTGACCGCCAGGGCGGGCGAGGGGACGACGTGAAAGACCTTTATGCCGGCATCCTTGAGCAGGGGTGTCAGGGCAGCGGGCGAACCCGCCGACGTGGTGGCTACGGTTATCCCTTCATCGGCCATGACCTCCACCATGGCGGAGGACAGGGGATTGCGGGCAACCAGGTTGACGCCGAAGGGTCTGGAGGTCAGCTCTTTCACTTCAGCTATGGCCTTGCGCAGGCCGCCTGAGTCCATGCCCACCGAGGCGATCAGTCCGAGGGCGCCGCTCTCGCTCACGGCGGCCACCAGTTCCACGTTGGAGATGGTGCCCATGGCCCCCATGATCACCGGGTATTCCGTGCCGAGAAGCTCCGCTACCGATTCCATCTTCCCTCCTTTTCGGGGTCAGATCTTTATTCTTGAAAAACGTACCATATTATCTCTTGAATGGTATTTCTTAGGCATAAATTTAAAAAAAAGACCTGACCCTCCTCAGGCCAGGCCGCGTTCCTGCAGTATCCTTGCGTTCATCTCCACCATGTTCGCGGCCGGCACCACGGCGTCCTCCTTGGGCACCATCTCTATGGCATCCGCCGGGCAGGTGGGTACGCACAAACCGCATCCTATACACCTGGCCTCATCCACCTCCATGTATTCTTCTCCCTCCACGATGGCGTCGATCTGGCAGCGATCCAGGCAGGTGCCGCATGCGGTGCATTCATCCGCGTCTATCACGGCCCTATAGGTGGACTGCACCTCGTCCGCCGGACGCTCCATGATGGAGAGCCCGCGCAGCATGCCGCAGCAGCAGCTGCAGCAGCAGCAGATGTTCACGAAGTTCTGGGCGTTGCTGGGGGAGAGCACCAGCGCGGCTTCCTCGGCCTTGTCCAGGATCCCGAGGCATTCCTCCAGGCTTATCTTGCGACCGATGCCGTTCTCGGCGTAGTAGTCCGCGGCGAAACCGAAGACCAGGCAGGTCTCCAGGGGGCGCTCGCACTCGCGACCGAGGAGCCCGCGTTCCACGCGGCATATACAGTCCGCCACGGCGATATTGTCGTAGCCTTTCACCATCTCCCGCACGCGGTCGTAGGTCGCGACTTCCTTGCCCGTATCGACTGCCGCCTGCACCGGGACCACCCTCAGCTGTTTTGTCTTTCCGCCGCTCCATGATTCCGTCATGTAGGGCAGGTACTCGTCGAGGAGCTCGGCCAGCTCGCGGTCCATGCTCTTGAGGTGGAACTCGTAAACGCCGACGAGGAAGGACATGGCCATGTACAGCGTCTGCTCGCCCGTCCTTACGCGGAAGATGCACCCCTGCCCGGCCATGCTCTCCAGCAGCTCCGCCGCTTTGCCTTCTTCCATTCCGGCGCGCTCCGCAATGGCCGCCGCCGTCTCCGGAAAGATATTGAGATGCATCTCGAGTTCCGCTTCCTCGGGGGTGAAATACCGCGCGAGCAACTTCAGCTCCACCCCGCTCTCGGTGGAGGGAAATCCCCCCGGCAGGCTGTCCATGAACTCCCGCAGCCTCACATAAACGTTCTCCGCCATTCTCGCTCCTTTCACCCTAAGGTTTGATGACCTCCATGAACGCTTCCAGCTTGCCCTTCTCCTGCAGGATCTTCATGCCCATCTCGGAGGTGGTCCGCGGGGGTTCCGCGTATTCGTCCATCTTCACCAGCCGCAGGGCTTCCTCGGGGCAACCGCCGACGCAGAGGCCGCATCCTATGCAGCGTTCGCGCTTCACAACCGCCGTCCCGTCCGTGACTTCTATGGCCTGCACCGGGCACCTCTCGTCGGCGCATATGCCGCACCCCGTGCACAGCTCCTCATCGACCTGCGGTGTAAAACCGGAGGAGGTAAAGACGGGGGGGTTGCCCCATTCCAGGCTCATGCGCAGCAGGCCGCAGCAGCAGGTGCAGCAGTTGCAGACGAAGGTCAGGTGCTCCTGCACGTTGTTGATCTGGTGCACCAGCCCGTCCTCGTCGAACTCCTTGAGCTTCTCCTTCATCTCCTCCTTGGTGGTATAGCGGCCGAAGCCCCGCTCCACCAGGTAGGTGCAGGTCTCGTCGAAGAGCATGCAGGCCTCCAGTGGGTTGTCGCAGTTCCTCTCCATGTCGCGGCAGGCGCAGGTGCCGATACCCACCACCTTTGCCTTATCGATCATGTCGTAGACCTTCTGGTAGGGGAGCACCCCGGGCTCACTCTCCACCTCCTCCTGGATGGGGATGATGCGGGAGAACCTGGTGTCGGTGCCGCCGAAACCCCGGCCGAGCTTGGGTAGGTAGCTCTTCCACAGCGGGGTGAGCTTGGCCCTCATATCATCGCTCATCCCCTTCATGTAGGGGAACTCGAAGAGGCCGGGCATGACGGGGAGCAGGGCATAGCCCACGGTCCCCTCCTTCTCGCGCACGAAGACCACGGCCTTGTCCGCAAGCGATTCGAGGCACCTTTCCGCCGTCTCCCCGTCGACGCCGGCGCGGCGCGCCACGTCCTCCACGCTGAAGGGCCTGAAGCCGAGGCCTAACGCCACCTCCGCCTCCTCCTGCGTGAAGAATATCTTCAGGATCTCTATGATCTCCGGCGCGGGCTGGCATCCGGTGGGATGGCGGTCCAGCAGCTCCCGCAAACGTTCGTATACCTCATCCGGCATAGGTATCTCCTCCTCGCATCAGACCTCTAACCTTTCTTCGACTTCTCCTGCATCTGGGCGGCGATGAACTGCGGCAGCGGGAGGATCTCCCTGGCATCCTCGCGGCGTTCCAGGGTCAGTGCCTCTCCCGAGCAGGTGGGGATGCATACGCCGCAGCCGAGGCAGCGGGACTCGTCGACAACGGCGATCTCCCCTTCGCCCAGGACAATGGCGCCCACAGGGCAGCGCTCCTCGCAGTCCCCGCATCCCACGCAGCTTTCCTCGTCCACGCGGGCGGCGTAGCTGGAGGCGGCCATGGCGTTGGCATAGCCCAGCTCGTTAACGGTGTTGATGAACCCGCAGCAGCAGCTGCAGCAGCAACAGACGGTGGATACCTTTCCCTGGTAGTTATCGGTGGAGAAGACCAGCCCCTCCTCGTGGGCCTCCTTGAGCTTCTCCAGGGTCTCGTCCAGGGACACTTCCCTACCCATGCCCTGTTCGACGATGAAGCGGCCCATGGAGCCGAAGTGGAAGCAGTTCTCCCTTTCGTGCTCGCATCCCTCCCCCACGTACGCCTTGAACTGCCTGCAGGGGCAGTAGGCCACCGCGCGGTAGTCGACCTCCTCTACCAGCTTGCTCACCGTCTCGTAGGGGAGTACCTGCGTGCCGGAGGATATCTCCTCTACCACCGGCACCACGCGCAGCAGCGCCACCTCGCGGTCGCCGATCTCCTTGCCGAAGGCGGAGCGGAAATAGCTGTACCACAGGGGAGCCAGCGCTCGCACCCTTGCGTTGTCCTCCCCCGGCCAGAAGGGCGTCTCGGAGAAGCCGACCACGGTGGGAAGCAGGCGGTATCTGGCCACCCCGCCCTTCACGCTCTTGAAGACGGTGCCCTTGGAAACCATGCCGTCCAGCGCGGTCACCAGTTCCGCGGGCGGGATGCCGCTGGCGGCGGAGATGTCCTCCGGGGTGGAGTTCATGAAGGGCAGCATGGAACCGAGCTCCGCCTCCTCCGGGGTGAACAGTATGCGTAGTATCTCCATCAACTCGTCGCTCATGGGAGCGCCGACGGGCATCTCGTCCAGGTGCCGTGCCAGCGCCTCGTACACATCGTCCGGCATGTTGATCTCCTTCCCTTGTATACGTGCATCTTTGAGATTCGTGTCCGATCCTTTATTCTAGTTCCTTCGTCTCAGCGAACTGCTTGAGGATGAGAGCGATGCTGTTGCGCATGGGAGCGGGATCGTGGGTGACCTTGCTGATCATGATGCCTCCCTCCAGGGCGCTGATGGCGAAATCGGCGTACCCGGCGCAGTCGAAGTCGGGCGGCAGCCCACCCGCTGCTTTCATCTCCTCCAATCCGGAAGCGATGATTCCCGACCAGTCGCGGAAGGCTGTGGCAAGCCGTTCGCGGAAGCCCTCGCTAAGGTTGCTGGTCTCCAGTGCGAGGTTGCCCAGGATGCATCCTCGGGAGCATTCGGCCGCCTCGACGATGCCCTGTATGCCTTTGAGCATGGCTTCGATGCGCTCGAAGGGGGACAGCCCCGGCAGGTCGAGGACCTTTGTGAGGCTGTCCATGATATGAGCGGAGGCGTTCTCGATCACGGCGTATCCCAACTCCTCCTTGGACGAGAAATGAAAATAAAAGCTGCCCTTGGTGATGCCTGCCGCCGCGATGACGTCGTCGATGGTCGTCTTTGCATAGCCCTTCTCGTACATGAGGAGCGTGGCATGGCCGACGATGCGCCTGCGCGTCTTCTCGCCCTTGGATACGACTGCTGTCTGCCTGCTCACCGCGATCTCCGTTAAAATAGACCAACTAGTCGGTTTATTTCATTCTAACTGCTGGCCCCGGCTTGTCAAGAACGTTCTACGGGAAAGCCGGAAAACGGGGTGAGATCATGAAAATCTCCAAACGGTTCACAAAACGAGGAAAGACCAGGACAATTCATGGACGGGTTTTGCCTGGGGCATAAAGGAGAGGGTGGAATTCAGATAGACTGCAACACCCGCTTGGGCACTTTCCTGCGCCACCAGGCGAAGAACTTCGCGACCCCCAGGCCGGAACGCGTCGCCAGGCGTGGGAACAGCCGGTGGTAGTGGTAAATGATCCTCGAGGGCAGGCCCGGTATGACCAGGAACTGGTTGCGCGAGATCGCGTCCACCACCTGGTGGGCTACCTTGCGAGGCGATCCGCCCAGGCTGAGAAGGAATCTTTCCACCACACGTGCGCCGATGAAGTGGAGGGGCAGGTCCTTGATGGTCGACGTATTCGCCAGGGGGGTCTTGACATAGCCGGGGCAGACGAGGGTTACGCCTATGCCGTTGCCCCTCAGATCGTAGTATAGGACTTCGGTGAAGCCGGTGACGGCGAACTTGCTGGCGCAGTATGCCGACTGCCCGGGGATGGGGATGATGCCGTCGATGGACCCGACGTTGACGATGTGTCCCGACCTCCGCTCCATCATTGACGGCAGGAAGGTCTCGATGATGTTGATGGTGCCCATGAGGTTGACGTCGATGATGCGCCGCATCTCGTCGTGGTCGGTGGCGGAGAAATGGGCGATGAGGGTGATACCGGCGCAGTTGACCAGGATATCCGGCATGAGACCTGAAGCATCCAGCTCGTCCTTGATGCGGTGCAGTTCGTCCCTGGAGGTCACGTTGGCCTGAAATCCGAAAGCCCTGTAGCCCTCGCCCCTCAAGTCGGCCAGGGCACGGTCCAGGGACTCCCGGTTCATATCGAGGAGGATGGGCTCGGCGCCCTTGCTTGCGAGCTTAGCCGCTATAGCATAGCCGATGCCGCTCCCGCCCCCGGTAATAAGGGCACGCTTACCCTTGATGTCCATATGTTTTCTCATCGCATTCACCTGTACATTTCTACCATGCATGGCGGTGGAGCAACCTGATGGAGAACAGTGTCCCTTGCCGCCCGCCCCACTGCGGTTTTTGCACAACCAAGCGGGTTCAATCCCGCGTTCCCGTCTATAATACTTGAAATACGTAATATTTGCAATACGCAAATTTCTGGAAATACCAGGCACCACGTACGCCCTTTCATACATATGCTCTATACTAGAGAAGTCGCTGCAGCAAACGTGAGGGAGGAGGGTAGGATGCCAGCAACAGAAACCGAAGTCCTCATCATCGGCGCCGGCGTGCTCGGTGCCGCCACCGCAAGGGAGCTCTCCAGGTACAAGCTCGACGTCACCGTGGTGGAGAAGAACGTCGACGTGGGCTTTGGCATCACCAAGTCGAACGTCGGCGTGGTATGCCAGGGAAGGGATACCCTCGAGTTCCGGCCCGAATACCACCGCAGCCATCTCCTCTGGAAATCCATTCCAGTGATGGAATCCCTGTGCAAGGAGCTGGAAGTGCCCTTTAAGAACATCGGGTGCCACATAATGATCAAGGACCTGGTCAAGAAGGAGAAGCTGGACAAGGGCCTCAAGCGCACTGAGAGCCTGGGGTTGGGCACGGACAGGTACTGCACGTACTCCGAGCTCAAGGAGATGGAGCCCTATGTGTCCAAGGACATCGTAGGCAGCCTCTACGATCATGCCATCTCCATCGTGCACCCCGTGGTCTATACCGAGGCCCTGATGGAGAACGCAACCGCAAACGGCGTGAGGCTCATGCTGGAGACGGAAGTCACCGGCATCCAGCAGGACCCCCACATGTTCACCGTGCAGACGAACCAGGGGGAGATAAAGGCGCGCTATATCGTCAACGCGGCGGGGGAGTGGGTGGACAGGATAGCGGCCATGGTGAACGCCGACGATTTCGTCCTCTTTCCCATCAAGGGATACGTCGGTGTGATGGACAGGAAATGCGGCGGCATGGCCAACAGCCTGCTTGCCCTCTTCCCGGAGGAGCCCGGGGACATGAACATCATCGTACCTACCGTGGAGGGTAACCTGCTCTTCGGCATCCAGCTGCAGATAAACCGCAGGCACGACCGTTCCTTCACAGAGCATATGGCAACAGAGGCCCTGAAGAACGCCCGCAAGGTTATCCCGGACCTCTCCGAGAAGGACGTCATCAAGTCCTTCTGCGGTTTTCTCATGTTCCGCAACTTCGAGATAGGCTGGCACGAATGCGAGGTGGCCATGTCGCAGAGGGCGGAACGCTTCATAAACATGACCATCGGCTACCCGGGCGTCAGCGCCAGCCCGGGGGCGGCCATGGAGATCGTGGATATCCTCCAGAAGGACGGCTTGAAGATGGAGCCGAACCCGGAGTTCAACCCCCGGCGCAAGGCCATACCGGATTTCAGCGAGCTCTCCGATGCCAAGAGGCGGGAGCTGATCAAGAAAGACCCGCTATACGGCCACGTGGTCTGCCGCTGCGAGACGGTGACCGAGGGGGAGATCGTGGAGGCCATCAGGCGCGGCGCGACCACCCTGGACGGGGTCAAGTTCCGGGTGAGGCCGGGCACGGGGCGCTGCCAGGGCGGCTTCTGCGGACCGCGCGTCACGCGCATCCTCGCCCGGGAGCTGGGGATCCCGGAGACCGAGGTCACCAAGAGGGGCGGCGAATCAGAACACCTGCATTACGAGACCAAAGAGATCCTGGAAGAAGGTGGAAGCAATGCCTAGGCGGGTGGACGTAGCGGTTATCGGCGCGGGGCCGGCGGGCCTGGCCGCGGCCATCGCGGCCAGGGAGCGGGGAGCGGAGAAGGTACTCATCGTAGAGAGGTCGGAACAGCTGGGAGGGCTCCTGCCCCAGTGCATACACAACGGCTTCGGGTTGCTCTACTTCAAGGAGGACATGACCGGGCCGGAGTACGAGAAGGCTTTCATCGAAAAAGCCATGGACCTGGGGGTGGAGGCACAGCTCGAGACCATGGTAATAGATTTCAACGCCGGGCGGGAGATGACCGCCGCGAGCCGCAAGCATGGCTACATGAAGTTCAAGCCCGGCGCGGTGGTGCTGTCCATGGGATGCCGCGAGAAGTCGAGGTTCGCCCTGGGCATACCGGGATGCAGGCCGGCTGGCGTGATGACCGCGGGGACCTGCCAGCGCTACGTAAATATCGAAGGCTATATCCCCGGCAAGAGATACGTCATCCTGGGCTCGGGGGACATAGGGATGATCATGGCCCGCCGTCTCACCCTGGAGGGAGCGAAGGTGGAGGCGGTGGTGGAGTTGATGCCCTGGGCGGGAGGCCTCATCCGCAACGAGGTGCAGTGCCTGCACGATTTCGGCATCCCGCTCCTCCTCGAGCACACCATCACCTTTGTCCACGGCGAGGAGAAGCTGGAGGGGGTGACGGTGTCCAGGGTCGATGCGGATAGGCGCCCGGTGAAGGGCTCGGAGCGCTACTACCCCTGCGACTGCCTGCTCCTCTCCGCTGGGCTCATCCCCGAAAACGAGCTTTCCCTCAAGGCCGGGGTGGAGCTGGACGCGGTGACCGGCGGGCCGCTGGTGGACCAGTACCGTCAGACCAGCGTGCCCGGCGTCTTCGCCGGCGGCAACGTGGTGCAGGTGCACGACCTGGTGGACTGGGTGAGCTGGGAAGCGGAGATAGCCGGCCGCGCCGCCGCGGATTTCGCCGACAAGGGGAAGCTCAAGACGGCGAAAGCGTTAAGGGTGGTGCCCGGTAAAAACATCAAGTACGTGGTGCCCCAGTACATATCCGGCAAGGACGACGTGACCCTGTATATGAGGGTGGCGCAGCCGGGGATGAAGGCGACGGTCAAGGTGGGCGACGTGATGTCGAAGCGCTACCGCACCGTCCGGCCCAGCGAGATGATCATCCTCGACGTCAAGGCCGACAGGTTGAAGGAATCGGGGTTGGGCAAGGAGTTGGTCGTGGACTGCGATACAAGGGGAAGTGGTTGAGATGGCGGCCAAGCAGACCATCATCTGTATAGGGTGTCCCCTGGGATGCAGGGTTACCGTTACCCAGGACAAGAAGGGCAACGTCACCGCGATGAAGGGGGCGGACTGCAAGCAGGGAGAGAAATACGTGCTGGAGGAATTGAAGAACCCGGTGCGGACCTTGACCGCCACCGTGCGCACTGGCGACGAGGCCTTCCCCCTCCTCCCCGTCCGCACCTCGAAGCCGGTCCTCAAGGTGCTTCTGAAACCCATCATGAGGGAGACGGTCAAGGCAATGGTCAAGCCCCCCGTGAAAGAGGGGGACGTGATCGTCAAGAACGTCGCCAAGTCGAAGGCGGACCTCGTAGCCACCACGGATTGGCCCGGATAGATGGGAGGATAGAGATGTCTAACGGCAACGAGATCGACGTTGTGAACCTGTACCTCTCGCGCAAGGGCCTGCAGGCGGCGGAAAGGGTGGCCGACGACCTCATCGGCTGGCCCTGCAGCATCGTGGTGGTGGACAAGGCGGGCGCGATAATCGCGGGACACCGCATGGAAGGCGCCCCGCCCGCCACCTTCGATATCGGGGTGGAAAAGGCGTGGACTGCTGCTACCTTCCTCGCCCCCACCCTCATGCTGGGGCGCATGACGGATCCCCGCACCGCCCTCATGCCCCTCGACCAGTTGCCCCTGGGCCACCACGGCATGGGCCTGCAGTTCAAGCACAAGGGGAGGCTGACCACCATCATGGGAGGCATCCCCATACGGGACAAGGACATGACGGTGATAGGCGGCGTGGGCACCAGCGGCACCCCCTCCGCCCTGGACGACAACACCGTGAGCCAGCGCTGCTGGTCCGCCATGTACGATGCCGAGGACCCTCCCCTGCACAGCAGTCTGGGCGACCACGTGAAGGTGGTGGAAGCGGCCATGTCCAAGGCCGGGGACATGGGCCTGCTGGTCAGCGTGTGCCTCTCCGACGCGGAGGGATGGCCCAGGGTGCTGTACCGCATGGATGGCGCTATCTACCCGTCCGCTGAGCTGGCCAGGGACAAGGCCTGGACGGCAGCCGCCTTCCGCATGCCCAGCTCCGACATCGCCGGCTATGGGGTCAAGTCCCTTCCCGGGCTGGGCATACCAACCGGCGGATGGAACGAGCGGGTCTGCCCCGTTCCCGGCGGGCTGCCTATCTTCGATGCTGGCGGCGAGCTGATAGCATCGGTCGGCGTCGCCGGCGGCACCACCGACCAGGACGTACGCATAGCCAAGGCCGCCGTAAAGGCCTCAGCGAAGTCAGGATAGGTCAGCGCGTAAGCGGGGTGAGATCTTTATCCGGTGTTCCGGGCAAAAGAGATTTGATAATGGCCAGTCAGCATGAGAAGTATGGGATCGGTCGCTGATTCCATTGAGCTGCCACCAGCCCGGGTAACTACCAGGTCGGTCGCAGCGAGCGCGCATTACTGCGGTTTATTCTTATTGCTAGGCTTTATGTGCAGCCGAGCGAGACCGCTACCTGGAGGCCCCGGGCCGGAAAAGGGACCCGGAGAAAGGGGTGGGGGATGAAAGTCATCGACTGCCTGTGCAACCTCTCGACCAAGGAAGCGGTGATAGACCAGATCACGGGCTTGCCGCCTCAGATGTCAGAATACCTCAGAAAGATCTACGGGCCGCGCGTGGCTCCCCTGCTCGGCCTGACCCCCGAGGAGCTGGCACGCGCGAAGGAGGAGATGAGCGAGGAAGAGCTATACCGTTTCCTGGAGCCAAAAGTGGAGCCCATGGCCCAGACGGAGGAGCAGTTCCTGACCATGCTCGACTCATGGGACGTGGAGATAGCGGTGCTCTACAACATGGACGAGGAGACGGTCTCCGGTTTGAAGGGCCTTTCCAACGATTACTTCGCCGAGGTGGTCAACCGAAACCCGGAGCGCCTGCGCTGTTTCGCCGGCATCGACCCGCACAAGGGCATGGACGCCGTGCGCGAGGTGGAGCGATGCGTCAGGGAACTGGGGCTGCACGGTGTGGCCATGCGCCCCTTCATGCAGCAGATGCCGGCAGACCACCGCAGGTTCTATCCCATCTACGCCAAGTGCGTCGAGCTGGGCATTCCGGTATGGCTGCACCAGTCGGTGAGCTTCGCCAACCTGCCCATGTTCCTGGAGCACCCCTCGCACCTGGACCAGGTGGCGCTGGACTTCCCCGAGCTCAAGTTGATAGCCGGGCACGGGGGTTGGCCCTGGACCGCGGAGCTGGTGGCGGTGGCCTGGCGGCACCCGAACGTGTTCATAGACTTCGCCTCCATGAGGCCTCGTTACGTGGGACGGCACAACACCGGTTGGGAGCCTCTGGTCGAGTACGGCAATACCATCCTGGCCGACCGCATCGTCTTCGGCTCCACTTGGATCTTCATGGGCATGAGCGTGCCGGAGATGGTGGAGGAGATAAGGCAGATGCCGCTCAGGGAGGGCATCCTGGAGAAATGGCTGCACGACAACGCGGCGCGCCTGCTCGGCCTGTAAGGGGGATAGCCCTTGAGTATAAGGTTAGATCGTTTGTATCGCGAAAGCTAGTTTTTCGCGAAGCGAAAAACGTATTGCGAGGAGGCAAAGCCGACGCGGCAAGCTCGATCTAGTATTAATTTTCGAATAACAGATTTTATGAATAATAATGTCACGGTGCCTTCACGATTCCCAGCGTGAAGGCCTGGCACGCATACGTTTTCTTGTAAGGAGGTACCCATGCTCCGTAAATGGATGGACGAGGACAAGCGCATGACCGCGAAGGAGGCGGTGGAGCGCTTCATCAGCGACGGGGATGCCATGGTCATAGGCAACTGCCTCTACGGCACGCCATACGCCCTGCTGCACGAGGTCATCCGGCAGGGCAAGAAAGACCTGACCGTCTTTCAGCAGGGCGGCATCGACGAACTGGACCTGTTGATCCTGGGCAAGTGCGTGAGCAAGCTCCTCATAGCCTATAACTTCCGCATAGCGGGCGAGCGCATAGAGACGGTGCTGGAGAGGGCGCTGCGCAGGGGAGAGGTGGAGATAGAGGACTATTCCAATTACACACTGCTCGCCATGCTCCAGGCGGGAGCCATGGGTTATCCCTTTCTACCCGTGATGTCCGGCATCAGGGAGAGCGACGTCTGCCGGGTGGAGAGTTTCTGCGCCGGCCAGAAGTTCGGGGAGGTGGAGTGCCCCTTCACCGGAGAGAAGGTAACGGTGGTAAAGGGCCGTAACCCGGATGTCGCCGTGGTGCACGTGCAGAGGGCTGACAGGTCCGGCAACGCCCAGCTCTGGGGGGCCCTCATAAACACCAAGTGGGCCTGCCTGGCCTCGGACCGGGTCATCGTGTCCTGCGAGCAGATCGTGGACGAGGAGGTGGTACGCAGCTCGCCTCACCTCACCGTCGTGCCGTCTTTCCGGGTGTGCGCGGTGGTGGAGGAGCCCTGGGGAGCCCACCCGTCGGAACTGCTCGGGTTCTACGATTACGACATGGTCTACCGCAGCCTTCTCTTCATGCAGACCATGAGCGAGGAGGGGGGAAATGCCTTCATGGACGAATGGGTGTACGGGACGGAGGACCGCCAGTCGTACCTGCAGCACTACGCCGACCGCTTCGGCTTGAAGTATTTGAACGAGCTCAAGGCAAAGCCATATCTCAGCGTACCCGCCGACTACGGCGCATCATGGCGGCACGCCTGGGACGAGAAGGACGTGAGCTTCAACTTCCAGATGACCCGCGGCGAGTTCCTGCAGGCCCTTGATGATAAGGGGGGTTTCGTCAATGGCTAAGTACACGGAAGCCGAGATCATCGTGGCCAACGCCGCCAAAGAGATCGCGGACGGAGACATCGTGGTCATCGGCCAGGGCATCCCCATGGCGGCGGGGGTGCTGGCCAAGGCCACCCACGCACCCAACTGCGTCATCCTCACCGAGGCGGGTATGGTGGGCATCGACCCCTTCCGCAACCTTCTGCATATCGCGGACCCCACTTGCACGCGCGGCTACGCCTATTCGTGCGACATGGTCGACGTCTTTACCACCATCGTCAACCGCGGCCTGGTGGACGTGACTTTCCTCGGCGTGGGCCAGATCGACCGCTACGGCAACATGAACTCCACCGTTTTCGGCGACTACCACGATTTCCGCATGCGCATGATGGGTGCGGGAGGGGCGCCGGAGTTCTTCGGTTATGCCAGCAAGGCCGTGCTCACCATGCGCGGGGGGAAGTTCGTGGAAAAGGTGGATTACGTCTCCTCGCCCGGTTATCTCGACGGCTACGACGCCAGGGAAAAGGCCGGTTTCCCGCCGGGCAGCGGCCCCAAGGCCGTCTACAGTCCCAAGGGGGTCTTTCGCTTCGCGGAGGACAGCAAGGAGTTATATCTCTACGGTCTCTTTCCCGGCCACAGCGTGGAGGAGGTCAAGGCCGAGGTCCCCTGGGAGCTCGAGGTGGCCGGCGACCTGGTGGAGCTCCCTCCTCCCACGCAGGAAGAGGTCGACTTGATAAGGGAGTTCGCGCCGGAGATATCCGCCGGGCGCAGGCTGCAGGTGGAGCTGTCCATCCCGCGCATAATGAATATACTCTCGCAGCGCTCGGCGCAGGGATGATCGCGGCGCGAAAGCGTCGGCACCGTCTATAATGTCTAAGCATGGAACCCGTGATCGACCATATCAACCGCTACGTCTCGAGCGTTGAGGAACACGTCTCCTTCTATACGCGAGTGCTCGGTTACGAGCTGATAGACCGGGGTAATAAGGGTGACGGGAAAGAATACGCCATCCTGAGCGGTTGTGAGCATGAGCTATTTATCTCCGAGGCTGACGGGTCGATAGAGCCCGACCGCTCCCTGCGGCATATAGGTTACGCCGTCGAGAACGCCGACGTGCTCCTCGCGGATTTCAAACGCAAGGGCATCGCCGGCAGGGAGGTGGAGTTGGTCGTAAAACCTTACTCGCGGCAGTTCTACCTGGAGGACCCGGACGGCAACGAGATAGATTTCATCCAGTGGACGGACAAGGAGCGCTTCCGCGGGGAAGCAAGAAAAAAAGGCGGTGATCCCCGCTGAGGCGCGAGGGGCAGCTTCACTTCGCTCGCCGCCTCCCCAGCCTTTCCATCATGCGGAATTGCCATGCCATGAACTTCATGTATGCGGAGGGCATCAGGCGCTGCATGATATCCATATAATAGGCTTCGGGGCCGATGAGGACGCGGCGCTTGTTTCTCTTAACGCCCTCGATTATCTTCGCCGCGGCCTGCTCGGGCGAGGTCCGCGCCCCGCGGCTGAAGCTGTTCACCATCTCGTCCTTTGTTGTACCTATCTCCTGCAGCAGCTCCTCGCTGACGCGGGCATCCCTGGCGATATTGGTCCTGATACCGCCGGGATAGACGACGGTGGCGCTGACGTTGTATGCGCCGATATCCATCTCCATGCGCAGGCATTCCGTGAACCCCCGGATGGCGAACTTTGCCATGCTGTAGGCCGACTGGGTGGGGATGGCCATGAGGCTGAAGACACTGGAGATATTGACGACGTGACCCTCAGCGGCCTCTTTCAGATGGGGTAGAAAAGCCTTGGTGCCGTAGATCATGCCGTAGAGGTTGATGCCCAGCAGCCAGTCCATGTCCACGTAGGTCATGCTGTCTATGGTGGCGTTGAGAGAGACCCCGGCGTTGTTGACGACCAGGTTCACCCCCCCGAACTCGCGCATCACCTCGTCCGCCCACGCGTAGACGGCATCCCTGTCCGCCACGTCCAGCACCGTGGCGTTGACCGCCGCACCGAGCGCCTTTATCTCCCGCTCGGTCTCGCGCAGGCCCTCCTCGTTGATATCGGATATGGCGCAGGAGCAGCCCTCCTTCGCCAGGAGTATGGCGATGGCCCTGCCGATGCCCGATGCGGTGCCGGTTATCGCGGCGACCTTGCCTGAAAGATCTTTCATAGGAAGGTATTCTAACGCATATCTGGCCCAGGGGTTGTGCTGGTTCATTACATCGCGGACACTTGCTCCCTATCCCTGCTCCCATTATCCCATTTCTCCAGGAACTCCATGGGCGT
>JAFGDU010000077.1 GCA_016931915.1 Actinomycetota bacterium | reverse complement strand
GGGCCATTTCCATACCACCGAGCGCGACGAAGTGGTGTGGCTCAAGCCCGAGTGCATGGACCGGGTGGTTGATTTCGGCAACGGCGTACACGACTGCTCCATATGCGGCCGCAAATGGCTGGATGGAGACGCAGATGGAGAGTTCAGCTTCTGCGATCTTCCCCTGGCGGGGGTGGAGATCGAACTGTGGCAGGATGGCCAGCTCGTGGCCACCCAGACGACCAGCAAAGCACCCTGCCATAAGGGTTGCTACTGCTTCGACGGCCTGGAGCCAGGAACGTACGCGGTGAGGGAGGTCTCCCCCGCAGGCTTCTACCCCACCAGCCCCGAGGGCGGAGAATGGACGGTCGAGCTGCAGGTCGGTGAGGAACGGGACGGTGTCAACTTCCTCAACGCCCGTTCCCTCTCCATCTCCGGCACCAAGTGGGAATGGCGGGACGAAAACGGCGACGGGCTTATGCAGGAGGGAGAGAAGTATCCCCTGCAGGGGATCACCCTGCAGCTCTCCTCGCCCTGCTCTCCCGATCCCGTTACGGCCGTCACCGCCGCGGACGGGACCTATGTCTTCGAGCGCCTCAAGCCCGGTGTTTACACGGTCACGGAGGTGCTTCCCGAGGGCTGGTACGCCGTCGATCCCGACTGTGGCTGCCGCATGGTGAAACTCATATGCGACTACGACCACGGCAACGTGGACTTCGTCAACTGCCGCTATCCCTCCATCTCGGGGAACAAATGGGAGTGGGTGGACGACAACGGCAACAGCGAGGTCGATGAGGACGAATACTATCCCCTGGCGGGCATAGAGATACGGCTGCTGCAGGATGGAGAGGAGATACTCCCCTCCACCTGCACCGACGCGAGCGGCGGTTATTCCTTCGACGGCCTGGAGCCGGGCACCTACACCGTATCGGAGGTCCTGACGCAGGGATGGTACGCGATGGACCCGGCCGGCGGTGCCCAGCAGGTCGTGGTAAGAGCAGGTATCGACGCCGGCGGCGTCGATTTCCTCAACAGCCAGGTGGAGGTGGCGGCGGAAGTGGTGACGCCGATCACCCCGGCGAGCGGATCGCAGGTCGCGGGCGAACTGCCCCACACCGGCATGAACCAGGTACCGCTTATTATCGCATCCAGCCTGCTGGTGCTCATCGGCCTGTTCCTGCTGGCCCTGGGTATGGCGCGCCGCTTCAGCGCCTGATCCTCTCGGTATAGAACGCAAACGAAGAGGGCCCCCGCGGGGGCCCTCGTTCATCAGCCTTATCTAAGCCCGTTACTGTCCGGGTATGTAGCCCATGGCGTCATGGCCACCCTTCCACGATCCCTGGTAGTCGAAGTACATGGGACGCTCGGCTACGATGAGCTGGTTTGACTCCACGTGAATGGCTACGTCCTGGTCTAGCCCGACATCATTGGCCACGTTGACGGTGTAGCGGCTGAAGGGCGCCACGTTGTAGGTGCGCTCCACCGTCTGTCCGGTACCCAGCATGTAATCCACGTACACCGTGGCGGCCACTTCATCGGGGTTCTGCAGGCACAGCCAGGTATCGAACCCCTGGCGTGTGCAGCCCTCGGCGAAATACCAGTTGCCGGAGGGCATGGTGCATCCCGGCGAATCATGGCCCCCGTCCCACGCACCCTTGTAGAGGAAATACATGGGCCGCTCCGCGATGATGGGCTCGTCCGAGAAGATAGCCACGGATACGTCGTAGTCCGTTCCCAGGCTCTCGTTGACGAAGACGGTTCCGCGCGAGTAAGCGGGTATATCGATCGCGTCATCGTAGACAGCCCCGTCGGAGGTGAGATAGAAGATATCGACCGACGCGGGGTCCGAACCCGGGTTCTGCAGGCACAGCCACTCCTCGAAACCGGGGCGCGTGCAGCCCTCGGCGAAGAACCAGGAGTAGGAAGGCAGGTTCACGCCCACCACGTTGTGGCCGCCGCGGTACATGCCCTTGTAATCGAAGTACATGGGCCGCTCGGCCACCAGTTGATCTTCGGATTCCACCATGATGGACACGTTCTTGTCCGGCCCCACGGCGTCGTTCACGTTGACGGTGAAACGCGACAGCGGCGCCAGGCCGTAAGTCCTGACATCGGTGCCGCCCCCCTGGTACATGTAGGTGACCTCGGCGTCGATTGCGAAGTCGTTGGGGTTCTGCAAACACAGCCATTCCTCGAAACCGGCCCCGGTGTAGCCCTCGGCGAAGTACCAGCGGCCGAAGGGCAGCGTAGCGCCTACCACGTCGTGGCCGCCCCGCCATTTGCCCTTGTAGTCGAAGTACATGGGGCGCTCGGCCACCACCGGTTCGCTCGAATACAGCTCCGCGGACACGTTCCTGCCCTCTCCCACCTCGTTGTTGACGTTTATGGTATAGCGGGAATGGGGCGCGACCGGATACTCGCGGAAATCCTGGCTGTCCTCGAACATGTAGGCGACCTGGACGTTCGCGGCGTTATCGCCGGGGTTCTGGACGCAGATCCACTCGTTGAAGCCCGACCCCGTGTAGCCCTCGGCGAAGAACCAGTAGTTCGAGATATAGGGGTTGAGCACCAGGAGGTCGTACGCGTCCTGGGTGATGGTCGAGTATCCGCCGAAGCTGTCCACCACGAGATAATAAGTCTCCCCCGCCTGGACGGAATACTGTATGAACTCCGGGCTGTCGCCGCTGCTGATGCTGTAGGCGACCAGGGTCCCACTGGTGGGATCGTCGTTCACCTCGCCCTGGTAGAGCCAGAGATCGTAATCGCACCCCGCGGGTATATTCGCCAGCCCGAAGGAGGAATATCCCGACATGTCCGGCTGGATGCGGTAGATATCGATGTCGCTGTTGCAGGAGATAAAAGACTGGTAGGCGCCGGTACCAAGGTCCTGCGCCTGGCTATCGGTGTTGTTCGGCTCCATGGTGTCCTGGTAGCCCGCGCCGGACATGGTGAGGGCGGCATCCATGTCGACGATGCCGAACCCCATCTGCTCGCTCCAGGTCCCGCTCCCCTGTGCACTCTCCTCGATCCTCCACTCCAGCTCGGTGGGATCGATGCCGGCGTAGTTGGCGAGGATGAGCCCCGCCTCGCCGCTCACCAGGGGCGCGGCGAAGGACGTGCCGTCGCCGGCCACGTAAGCACCAGGCCAGCCCGCGGGGATGGTATGGCTCGGTCCGATGATATCGTCCCCCGGGGCCATGACGTCCAGGCCGTAACCGTAGCTGGAGAAGCCCATGCGCTGGTCCGTCTTGCCGCTGGCCCCCACCCCGATGACGTTGGCGCAGCTTGCAGGGTAGAAGGGCTCGTCGTCGCCGTTGTTGCCCCGCGCCCCCACTAGGACGCAACCCTTTTCGCGCGCGTAGTCGACTGCCTCCCTCTCTGCCTGGGAGTAGTCGACGCCGCCGTAGCTCATGTTTATGATGTCGGCGCCGTTGTCGGCGGCGTACTTGATGCCCTGCACCGAGTTTGAGATAGGTATGGTAGTGCCGTTGTCTACGGTGACGGGCATGATGTTGGCGAGCCAGTCGATGCCCGCTATGCCCAGGCCATTCTGGGTGTTGGCCGCTGCAGCCCCGGCCACCAGGGTGCCGTGGCCGCCGTTGTCGCTGGTCACCGCCGTGCCGGTATAGGTATTGTAGCCGGGGAGCACGCGCCCGCCGGCCAGGTCCTCGTGGGTTGGGAATATGCCCGAGTCGACCACGGCGATGGTGGTTGTCGCGCTCCCGGTGGTCACGTCCCACGCCGTGTAGGCGTTGATGTTCGTGAGATACCACTGGCTGCCGACGCCGGGGTCGCCGGGAACGATAAAACTCTGCCTGAGGTAATCGAGCTCGGCCCACCTGACCCCCGGCAGTTCCTTGATGGCATCTATGACCTCGTCCAGGGGCATATCCGTGGGGACGGTGAGCACCGCTATGTCGAGGCCCTCGATATACTCCTCCACCACGGCCGCAACCTGGGACAGGAGGCCCTCGAGGACCTGGGTATCGCCCTCGAAACCGATGACGATGGCTCCAGATCGATAGGCCGGCTCTCTATCGCCCTCCTCCTGGGGCAACTCCTTCTTCTCCGCCACGGTGCTCGCATTGGCGGTCTCCAGGATATCCTGCCTCAAGGCATCGAGTTCCGCCCGCTCCTCCGCCCCGGATCGCTCCTGCTGCGACCCCTCGCCCGCCAGGGTAAAAACGCCGGCGGATAAGATCAGAAAAGCCATCAACACACAGAATGGAAAGAGGAATCTGCCCCGCATGTGAACACCTCCGTAATCAGGCACCGTAGTGCTTGTTCCGCTGAGAGGTTATATATGAGCTGCCCCCTCAGACCCCATATGCCGACGCTGTCTCCAGATTATAGCATGGAGCCGACAGGGCGCCTTCACCCTCACTCGCCGCCACCCAGGGCCTCCTCCACCGCCTTGAGGGATACTTTCTTGCTCACCGACGCGCCGCTGGTGATATCCACGTTCAGGGATTGCTCCTGCACGACCTCTTCGAATATGTCCCTGATCTCCTGCTGCGTCTCCTCCGCCATCTTGCCGTTGTCGGTAAAGGCGATGGCGGTAATGCGCCCGTCCTCCACGCTCACCTCCACGGCGGCCTTGACGTGGAATACGCCATAGGATCCCTCGTAGGTGCCGTCGGGGAGGTCCGAGACATCTATTTCTCCTACGGTCAGTTCGCCCGAGACCTCGAGAAAGCGCCAGGCGTAGAGGCCTCCGATCGTGCCGGCGATGATCAGCAGGGCGACCAGGGCGATGACCATGCCCAGGACGACCTTCTTCTTCCTGCTCATCTTCTTCTTCGCCGGGGCATCCTGCGGGGGCTGCGTCGGGGATTGCGGGGGTTCGGGCGGTTGCGGTCCCCCCGGAGGCTGCGGCGGCTCGCCCGCGGTATTCATCGGCTGCTGCTCCATCCCGGCTCCTCTCGTAGGATCGGCATCCATCTGCACTCCGCTCATCCCATTATATACGGCATCCGCCGGCACTTTAAGGCATGGGCCGGTAGCCTGCACCGCAGCGCAACGAGTTGGCGGCACGGGTCCAACCTTGTGCGCGCGCGGCAGAATCTACAAACGCTTCCGGCCCCTTTCTCAATAACATCCCTCGCAATCCCGATAATCTATGCGACTGCGGAGCATTGACCGTTTTGTGTATATAGTCGAAGGAGGAAAGCAGAAGTGCGAAAAAAGACTGCGGGGCCCAATAACCCTATGCGTATGCCGCTCGCGGGTATCATCCTCTCGCTCGTCCTGGTCTTCACCCTCTCCTCCTGCGGCGGCGAGTCCGAACCCGTCGCACCATCTTTCAGCGCAGACCTGCAGCAGCAGTTGCGCCAGATAGTCGAGGACTCCATGGTGGAGCAGGACATCCCCGGCGTCATCGTCGGGATATGGATTCCCGCACAAGGAGAGTGGGTAGCGGCCTTCGGCGAGGCGGACATCGAGACGTGTCGTGCCATGACCACCGCCGACAGGATGCGCATCGCCAGCAACACCAAGACCTTCGTGGCCACCCTGGTACTGCAACTGGCGGACGAGGGCAGGCTTTCACTCCACGACCCCCTGGAGAAATACATCCAGGGTGTACCCTACGGCAACGAGATAACCCTGCGTAACCTGCTCAACATGACTTCCGGCATATTCAGCTTCTCGGAGGACGAGGACTTCCTGGCCGCGTTCACCTCGGACCCCCTCATGGAGTTGACGCCCGAGGAGGAATTGGAGATAGCCCTAAACCATCCCCCCAATTTCGCGCCTGGGGAGGACTGGGAGTACTCCGACACCAACTACGAGATCCTGGGGATGATCGTTGAGCAGGTCACCGGAAACGCCATCGAGGACGGAATGCGGGAACGTATTATCGAGCCGTTGGGCCTCACCAGCACCTCCTTCCCCACTACCCCGGATATGCCCCCCGGGCATGCCAGGGGGTATATGCTCTCCGCAGACGGGGAGCTGGAGGATTACACCATGTCCAGCCCCTCGGTGCCCTGGGCGGGCGGGGCCATGATCTCGGACCTCGAGGACCTCAGGGTATGGGTCAAAGCTCTCGCCACCGGCGAGCTCCTCAGCGACGAGATGCATGGGGAGCAGCTGGATTGGGTGGAAATGCCGGGGCAGGAGAAAGTGGATGGAAAATACGGCCTGGGGATCATGAGCCTGGCGGGCTTTCAGGGCCATAATGGAGCTATACAGGGGTATAACAGTATCATGCTCTACCTGCCCGAGGCCGACGCGACCATCGTGGTGATGGGCAACAAGTCGACCAATTTCTCCAACGAGACCGCACTTATATTCTCGCAACTGGTGGACCTGCTCTTTCCGGGGCGGTCCTCAAACCCTTCATCGTAGAGGAGTAATGCTTGGAAACAGCCTGCGTCGCCCGCCACTTGCTGGAGGATGGGATGAATGAGGATGACCTTGCCCTGGAGAACGAGCTCGGGGTCCAAGGTCAGGACCCGGCACAGAGCAGCGACTATATAATGGGGTCATGATGGAGAATCCGCGTATATACGGCAATGCCCCTTACGACGTAGCCGTGGTGCACGGGGGCCCCGGCGCCCCCGGGGAGATGGCTCCCGTCGCCCGCGAGCTAGCGCGGGAACACGGCGTCCTGGAGCCCCTGCAGACCCAGGCGAGCCTCGCGGGACAGCTGGTCGAACTGGGGACGCTGCTGGAGAACACCGGTTCCCTTCCCCTCACCCTCGTCGGATATTCCTGGGGGGCCATACTCTCCTTCATGTTCGCGGCGGAGAACCCCGACGCGGTAAAGAAGCTTATCCTGGTGAGCAGCGGTGTCTTCTCGGACGAATTCGTCGAGAGGATCAAGACGAACCGCCGGAGGCGCCTCTCGGAGCGGGAGAGGGCACACATGGAGGAACTGATCGAAGCCATGAACGACCCGGAGGTAGAGGACAAGGACATGCCCTTCGCGGAGCTCGGCGAGCTGATCGCCAAGGCGGACGCCTACGACCCGCTGCCGCACGACAACGACATCGTCGCTTTCCAGCACGATATCTTTGCTGCGGTCTGGGCAGACGCCGAGGCCGTGCGCGCCGGCGGCGTTCTCCTGGAGATGGGCAGGCGCATAACCTGCCCGGTGGTGGCCATCCACGGGGATTTCGATCCCCATCCCTGGGAGGGTATACGGATGCCCCTCGCAGGAGTACTGCGCGATTTCAGGTTCGTGATGCTGGACAAGTGCGGGCACCACCCCTGGTACGAGAGACACGCCCGGGAAGCCTTCTACGAGGTATTGAGGATGGAGCTGGATTAGCACGGAGGTAGTCTCATGAGGATAGTACGCCTTATCTCGATCATCACCATCATGTTCGTCACCGCCGCGGGCCTCGGCCTCGCCTCGTGCGGAAGCGAGTCGCAGGACAGCGGCAGCAAGGTGGGAGACATCGCCGCCTTGCAAACCGCCCTGGAGGCGGACGGCTTCACCGTGCAGGAGGGGAAGTTGGAGACCTTCGACGTCATCGCCATGTACAATGCCGGCCTCATACCCAGCTGTTATGGCAACAATGCCCAGGCTCCCTACATGTGCTACAAGCTCCCCAAGGCCCCGGGCCAGACGACCAACAACACCGTCTCGGACGCGCCCGTTAATCCTGAAAACCAGGGATTGTGGGCGGACTATCGCCTGCGCCCCGACGAGGCCATCGTCTTCGTCGGCAAGACGCCGCCGGAATGCAGCTACTTCAGCTACCGCAGCTACCTTGCGGTCAGGTACTACCCCGACGAGGGCCAGGCCAGGCGGGTCTTCGGCAGCCTGGGCGACGCAACGAACATGTTGACCATCAACAGCGAGGGAACGCCCGGCGGGGCGGGGGGCGATGTGTACGAGAAATACACCGTATTCATCACTACCGCCGATAAGGGGATAGAACGGCGCGTGCGTGACGCCCTCACGTCGGCGGGATATTCCATGGACATCGTGAACACCGACGTCATCCCCTCCGGTCTGGTAAAAATGGGACTGGACGCAGAGGATGACACCTTTACTTTCCTCCACCGCCTGGCTTTCTTCGCGGACGAGCAGGCCGGCGAGGATTACATGGGAAGCGCGCAGGGGACTGTTTTCCGTCTCACTCCCGGCGACGATACGCAGCTCGACCCCTTCGATGTTCCGGAGCTGCGGGTACGGGGGACGGGCGATACGTCTGAGCTGGACCTCATGGGAGCCCTGGAGGAACTGCGCCAGGCCATCCTGGCGAAATACGGTGACCTGCAGGCGACGGAGCTCCAGACGAGCATCTGGTTGCTGCAGGGCTACGATGCCATCCAGGATAAGACCGACGCGCTGGGCGATAACAACGATACCGTCTATTTCCGTAGCGAGCAGTTCACCCTCGGCGACGACCCCCAGGAATTCCTCATCGTCTACGGAGTGAACCATACCGCCATGGGCAAGTCCACCTACAATAACTTCAGCATTTACGGCGCCGAGGTCATGAACGGCATCGCCGGCAGGGAGAACGCTACGCTTGCGGGTTCGGCAGAGGAGTACCTCCCGGACAATCCCGCCGCGCAATATCTTTACGTATGCAAGGTAGCCCGGGATACGGGAGGAGACCCCGACGTCGTGGAGGTGCCCACTGGACCCGGCGCATACGGTATACCCCTGGACGAGCAGATCTTCCTGGGCTATCGCGTGTATGTCGAGCAGGCTACGAAAACCGGGCCTTTCTGGTTCGAGCTCCTCTACGACCGCGTGATGAAGTTCAGCCCGCGGTAGAGCAAGATGATGGCTCCGCAAGAGCCCCGAAGCGCTAGAGGTTTGAGATGATGAAAAAGTTCACGGTGGTCGCTATCACGGCCGTTTTTATAGCCGCCTGCTGCATCGCCGTCACCTCCTGCGGGGAAGAAAAAGACAGCGTCGATTCCTTCCCCCCCGAGGTGCAGCAGCAGCTGGAGGAGGTGATGAACGAGGTCATGGCGGACAACGGCATCCCGGGCGCCATCGTCTACGTGGAGGTACCCGGAGAGGGGAAGTGGGAGGCGGCCCTGGGTCTTTCCGACATCGAGACGGAGGAGGCCATGGACCTGGCCAACGCATTCCGCGTCGGCAGCATCACCAAGACCTTCACCGCCACCGTGGTCCTGCAACTGGTGGACGAGGGCCAGCTCTCCCTGGACGACACCCTGGCCTCCTTCGCCATGGAGCCGTCCGTTCCCGGCTCCGACGAGATCACCGTGCGTATGCTCCTCAACCACACCAGCGGCCTCTTCGAGTACACCGCCGACGAGGGTTTCCAGGAGCTGCAGGCGGAGGACCTGCTCAGGAAATGGGCCCCCGGAGAGCTGGTTGCCTTCGCGGCAAGCCACGAGCCCTACTTCCCGCCCGGCGAGGGATGGCAGTATTCCAACACCAACTTCATCCTGCAGGGGATGATCGTGGAACAGGTCACCGGGAACCCACTGAAGGATGAGATCGCCGCGCGCATCGCCGGCGAGCTGGGCCTCGCGCGGACCAGCCTGCCCACGCAGCCGCGGCTGAGCGGCGAGCACAGCCACGGCTACCTCTATGCCAGGGATATGGGAGACGCGCAGGACGGCGGCGGGGACGAGCTCTTGGACGTAACCGACAGCTTCGATCCCTCCTGGTCCTGGGGCGCCGGCGCCATGATCTCGGACCTCGAGGACCTCGGGAAATGGGTCAAGGCACTGGTCGGTGGAGACTTGCTCAGCGACGAGGTGCAGCGTCAGAGGCTAACCACCGTCGAAGCCTGGCAGGGAAGCGACTACGGCCTGGGCATAGCCGAGTACGACGGCTTCTGGGGCCATCCCGGCGACCTCCCCGGATTCTCCAGCGCCATGATGTATAACCCCGACAGCGGCGCGCTCATCATCCTGAACCTCAATAAGAATCCCAACGATATAGACTTCGCGGCTTACACCACCTTTACACAGCTGGTAGAGGTACTTTCGCCCGGCTCCGGCGACGGCGATTAGACGGCCTTCATACCTCACAACGTGGTAGAATCTTTACGCATGGCTTGTCTAATAGGAGGTGCACACATGAAGACCCTGGTAGCCTATTTCAGTCAGACCGGAAAGACCAAGATGGTCGCCGATGCTATCTACGAGAGCATCGAGGGCGAAAAGGAGCTGAAGGAGCTGGGCGAGGTCGACAGCCTGGAGGGCTACGACCTCTCCTTCATCGGCTTCCCCATCATCGCCTTCGGCCCCGCCAAGGAAGGCAAGGAATTCCTGGAGCAGAAGGCCGCGGGAAAGAAGGTGGCGCTTTTCATCACCCACGCCGCCCCCGAGGACCAGGAGGGCATCGACGAGTGGCTGAACAAGTGCAAGGCGGCGGCCGCAAGCGCGGAACTGGTGGGCTTCTTCGACTGCATGGGCGAGCTGTCGGAGCAGATAGCCGAGTTTCTCATGAAGAACGACGATCCCATGATGAGGTCCTTCGGGGAGCGCCGTCCGGAGACCATCGGCCAACCCGACGAGTCGCGCCTGCAGCGCGCCCGGGACTTCGCCAGGGAAGTCATGGCCAGGTTATAGAACACGTTAATGCCATTGTGAGGAGCGCAGCTACGCGAGAATCCCCTTATCGGCCAGCCTGGTACATATCAGGGATCGCTTCGCTACCCTCTCAAGATTATCGTTATTGCCAATCAGCGTCCGTAGCCGGTTGAGCAGGTTCCTCCCGAACGGTTCGCCCAGTAGGTGGCGCGCTCACAGCAGATTGCCTTCCCGGACACCACCCTCAGCGACAGCGAGCCCTGGTAATAGTCGTTCACCTTCATGGTGGAACGCGTATGGGCGGGCACAGCGATCTGGCCGATCTCCTGTTCCCCCTGGTCGGTGACGGCGTAGACCGTCGCCATGGTATCCTCGTCGCCGGGATTGTAAAGCAGCAGCCAGGTCTCGAAGCCGAAGTCCGTGCATCCCTCGGGCAGGAATGATTCCGTCGCCGCAGCGGCCAGGCCGTGGCACTCGTGCCCGGCCCTCCCGCCCG
Organism: Actinomycetota bacterium; assembly: GCA_016931915.1. Classification (GTDB taxonomy): domain Bacteria; phylum Actinomycetota; class Geothermincolia; order Geothermincolales; family RBG-13-55-18; genus SURF-21. Next base: position 13,344 of record JAFGDU010000077.1, on the reverse strand, counting down.
GCACAGCCCAGTACATGGAACGCGAGGCCACCACGGGGACGTCGGAGTCGACGAGCATGGAGAGGTCTCGCCCCGGCAGCACCTCGTTGAGGTGGAGGGTGGCGCGGCTCATGGGTTCCATGACCATGGCGATGGGCGCGAGCTCGCTGCCCCGCGAGTCCACGTTGACGGTCACCTTCGCCCGCTCCTGCTGGGGGTTGAAGAGCAGCAGCCAGGTATCGAAGCCGGAGTGGGTGGCTCCCTCCGCCAGGTACCACCTGCTTCCGGGGGCCTCGGCGCCCATGGAACAGGTGCCGGAACGGCGTCCCGGGCCGTATAGCGATACCTCGGCCACCACCGGGTCCCGGGCATTTATGAGGGTGGAGACGTTGGCGGCGGGCACCCAGTCGTTGACCTTCACGTTGGTACGCGAGTACGCGGGCACCGCTACCGCTCCTTCCAGCTCCTGGCCGCCCTCGCTGAGGAAGCGCACTTCGGCCGTGGTGTCCTTGTCCCCGGGGTTGAGAATGGTTATCCAGGTCTCGAAGCCGTAGTCGGTGCAGCCCTCGGCCAGGTACCACTCGCGAGACCCCGCGGAGGTCCCGGTCGCGGTGTGCCCCTCCACCCTGTCGTTCCAGTACATTGCCCTCTCCGCGAACACCGGCAGGTTCGAGCCAACGCGCACGCCGGAGCTCTTGGCCCAGATGGTGGCGCTGGCGTTCATCGTCATGCGGGAGTGCGCCGGAACCGCCACCGTATCCGCATTGCGGGGGCCTTCCTCGGTGTAGTACGAGATGGTCACGTTGGCGTCCCCGTCATTGGGGTTGGTCACCATCACCCAGGTCTCGAAGCCGTAGTCCGTGCAGCCCTCGGCCAGCAGGACCTCGTAAGGTGTATCCGGAGGTATGTCCGCGTTCGTTCCCTTATATACGTTCATCATGCCCTCGTCCATGGTCGCCTGCTTGCCACCTCCCCACAGCACGTTGAGGCTGGAGGAGAGCATCTGGCGGAATTGGTTGGCCCCGTTGGGATCGTGCCTGGTGCTGCCGGAAATCGGCATGAGCACGTACTTGGCGCAGTAGTAATCCAGGGCTACCGGGTCCTTGCTGGCCAGGAGGCGGTCCACCCTCACCGCGACATCGTAAGGGGAGTTTGGCCCGCCCGCGGGGCATACCCAGATGGCGTCGGATATATTGAGGTCGGGATAGCGGGCCACCAGCATGAGCTTGGCCAGGATGCCCTCACTTACCATGGGTGTATGGGGAGGAGTCTGGGTGCCCTGGTAGAGGTCCTGCACTCCCATGAAGTGCTTCAAGGCGTTGGTGACCCCGGGGCCGCCGTGGTCCTTGAGCACGGGCACGTTGATGAACTTCACCCTGTCGTTGTCGTATCCGGCACCCGTCCACTGCCCGTGGCGGAGGGATATCTGGGTGCCGTACACCGTGGTGAACTTGGGGTACCCGAGCTCTATCTCGGGCACGTAGACGTAGCCGTCGCGCGCATCTCCGGCGCTGAACTCGTAGACCGCGAGGTTCTGGATGGCCGTCCAGTCGTACACCGAGACGCGGTGGCCTCCGGTGAACATCGTGGCCACGTCGTTGAAGGACTGCCCGCGGTCCTCGGCATTGCAGTTGGAGGGATTCTGGTTGTCCGGCAGGTTGTCCATGTAGGAGTCCCACTGCCCGTTCTCCACGATGACCACCTCGCCGGTGAACCCGTCCGGGTGGTGCACGATGGCGTTGACCAGGCCCTTGACCACGTCGGTGTTGGTACCGCCTCGGTAGCGCCACTCGCCGTTGACCTTGATGAGCACGATGTCGTTGGAGCCGATGATGCCACCCGGTCCCGCCGCCTTGTAGGCCCCGCTGCTCTTGAAGAAATCGAGACCGTTGGAGTCCATGACGTCGATGAGGGTGTCCACGCCGCGCTCGGAATTGGCGGGGATGTTCTCGGCCACGTAGATGTTGGATGCGTCCGGCGCCGGTGAGCGCAGCTCCGGCAGGTCGAGCGCAGCCGCCGCCGCCCGCATCTCGGGAGTCACGGATGCCCCGCCCATGACGCCGAAGAGGGAGAAAGCGAGCAGGCCAGCCAGGAGCAGGAGGGCTGCGCTCTCGGCCACGCGCACGAAACGGGCCGGCCTGGGCAGCGGCCTGCCCACGGCTTTGGCATGCGCGGAGCGGCCCAGGCGCACGGCGAACGGCATCACGCTGCCGCCGAAGAGCAAGGTGGTGTTGGCCAGCGCCGCCTGCTGGCAGGGATAGACGATGCGCGAGGGCTTGCGCCCGGAGCGTATGATGAGCCACACCAGGGAAACGATGCCGATGACGTATACGTTCCCCATGAGGATCTTCTTCAACCTTGCACGGGAAGGTCTTTTCCTTTTTATCCCCTCTTCGCAGCCGCCCTTCGGCAGCGATCCCGTTAACGTATCCTCGCGGGCGTTATCATCCCGGTATTCCGGTTCATCGAAGTCATGACCGACGAAACGCATCTCCCTCACCCCGTCCAGGTTCAAAGGTTGCCGGCTGCTTATTAATTAGTATCGGAAATCGGGGGGTCCAGCTGAGCACCAACCGTCATTGACATACTCGCGGGCATATGTTTGCAGAGGCATTGGGGGTCGTATCTTTAATCTTGATTTTCTATCCAATATTTGGCAAGGAATTCAATAATAAAGATGTGACCCTATCTCTGCCTATCAGGGGCTGTATCTGATGGCGAGCCTAACCGTCTTCACGTTGCCGGGCATGGCGGCGTCGCGGAACTGCACGAAGACCTGGCGCCTGCCGGCTGCACCTTCCGCGAGTTTCCAGTCCATGGCGATGGGCTGGCCGCCCGCGCAGGGCAGCCACTGCGCCCCCGCGAAATCCCTGCTGTTGCTGGCGCGGAAGTCCATGAGGCCGGCCCCGTCGTCGTGGGCCAGCAGGTTGAGGGTCACGTCGAGGCTGGAGGTCACCCCCTCGCCATCGTTTATTTGGGCCTCGTCTATAACCGGCTTAACCCGGTCGGTGCCAGCCGCGTATACGCGTACGGGCAGTGTCGTGCCACCCGCTATATCCGCCAGGACGACGACCATGCGCTCGCCCGAGTCGGTGTCGTACTGCTCGAGTATGGTGCCGTTCTGCACCGCGTAAAAACGGCGCCCCGCCAGCTTCTGCATGGGGAACTCCAGGCGGCAGCCTGAGAGGTCGAGCACGGCCCCCGGCTGGCTCAAGGTGTTTACTACCTTACAGGTCACGTCGGAGTAGGGGCCCGTCTCGTTCAAGGGAAGGGCCTGGCTGAAAGCCCCTTCCCCGTCCACTATGGGCGGACGCTGGTAGGCGGGATCGGCCGAGCCGTCCTGCTCCATCCACTGCAGCACGGGACGGTTGGTGCGGTAGAGCGTGTAATCGTTCACCGCTCCCGCCCCCACCTGCAGGCCGGACCATCCCGGTATGGACCACTTGTCGTCGGGGTCGCCATCGGCACCCGGGAAACCCCAACTTACCAGCTCCCCATCCTCGATGTCGAGGATACGGTAACCTCCATATCCCTCGGACGTCCTGTCCATGAGCAGGGAGTTACCGTCCACGGGTGGCTCCGAGGCGCAGGTGTTGATGGAGACCACCTGGCCCGGGGAATCCCCGTAGGGAGCCCAGTCAACCGTATTGATAGCGTCGCTGTGGACGTGGCCCGAGGCCACGAAGGCGGCCTCGTACTTGCGCAGCAGGTACATGAGGGCCTGTGAGCCCTCTCCCTCCCCTGCCGCCATGGGAAGCAGGCCGAACTGTTCCGTGTTGTCGAAGTTCTCCGGGGGCGAGCCCGTGGGCTTCAGGGGATCGTGGTGGATGAAGGCGCCCTTGAGGGCCTTGCCCTCCGCTTCGGCCCGCGCCAGTTCTTCTTCTACCCAGCCGAGCTGCCCGGTGAAGCCGTCGCCGCCGGGATCGTATCCCCAGGGCCAGGGCTCCCACCCCCAGGGATCCCCTCCCCCTCGCACCTGGCCGTGCCATTTATGCGGGAAGACCACCTTGAGCGGCAGGAATATGTTGTGCAGGTCCACCAGGAACCCGTTGCGGTCGTCGTAGTCCTGGGCGATCTCCGGGTAAAGGCCGGTAGCGATGGCCCAGACGAGGGGATTGGCGTCCTCGGGCTCGAAGGGCTCGGGGCCGTCCGCGTCCTCCTTGTCCCAGTCCATGCTGTTGAGGGTGAGGAAGGTAGCGTCGCCGTAGTCCCAGGAGTAGTAGAGGGGGCCGAAGAGGTCCTGCCATATCTCGGCGCCGTCGTCATGTTCAACCGCGTGCCCGTCCCAGCAGTAACAGTCGTGGTTGCCGGGCACGCAGAAGACGGGCACGTTCAGGGCCAGGAGCTCGTCGTACCACCAGGTGTACTCGAAACGGTACTCCGTGCCCAGCTCGCCGTTTACGTCCCCCCATATCCAGGTGTCCTTGGGGTAAGTGCTGAAGTTCTTCTGCGCGAAGACGCAGTCGCCGGTGAAGACCACGAAGTCCGGGTCGATGAGGTTGATGGCCTGCAGTTCCTCCTGCAGGTAGATGGCGCCCTCGTTGCTCTTGCCGTCCATGTCCTTGTCCATGGGGAAACCGGGGTAGCCCACGAAGGAGAGGTCTATGCGGTCCGGAGTACCTGGACGGGACTCCCGCAGCTCGAAGGAGTTGTAGTCCAGGTTAAGGCCGTTCTTGGTCTCGGGGCCGTAGACGTGGGTATCAGTTATCTGCAGGACCTTTATCTTTTCGCCGTAGGATTCGATTACCTGCAGGGCATGGGGCTGCGCGTCGCAGGCGAGGAACTCCGGGGTCACCTCGGCCGATACGCAGCTCACGTGCAGGTCGTAGAGGTCCAGGGGGGTGGAAGGCGGTATCTCCACCGTGATGTGATCGACCTCGAAGCCGGTCTGCCCGAAGATCTCCGGCCAGCGCAGGCTGAGCCCACGTGTCACCTCCTTCACCGCAAGAGAGCGGGTATTGACCACGCTGTGTACGGGCTGGGCATAGGTGCCGTACGAGGGGCCGCCGTAACTGTACCAGGAAGCGGGCGGGTCCTCGGAGGTACCGGGTTCGGTGCTGTCGTAGTCCTGCACGTTAGCGGCGACGGAGGTGGTAACCCATACCTCCCAGTCGGCCGCCCCGTCTACCTGTTCCAGGGCCGGGCGGGCGGCTTCCGGCGCGCTCTTGCGCCAGTCCCACTCGATGGTGAGCTCGCTTCCCCGCATAGAGATGGCCGGGTACCCCAGGGTAGGGTAGATGAGCTGGTTGATCTTCTTCCCCACCTCGGGCAGGGACCCCGCGGGGTTGGATTCCTGCGCCCGTGCCGCTGCGCCCGGCAGCGCCGGTAGAGCCCCCAGCAGGAGCGCCAGAACGCAGGCAAGGACGAACAGATACTCGACCATGGAACGGAAAGATAATGCGGCGGGTCCGCGGCCCGCTCTACCCCGAGAGCGCATCCCCCTCACTCCCTTTCTTTGTCGGCAGTTCCCTCAACCGTAGATCAATTATACCTAATATTCTCCATCCAGTCCCTCGAGAGCCCGGAGGCAAGGATTCCATCCCGGGGCTCGGCTTTCAACCAAAATTACCACCTTGCCGATGCAAAAAGGGGCCGCAGGGGGTGATGAGACACCTGTTTGGACGACGAGGGGATGTTTCATCGCGAGGCCTTTAGGGGTGATATCGAGTGTTGACAGGTCAGAGGCGGGAGACGGTACGAAGGCTCCGTGGGAAGGGCCGTCAAGGAGGGGAATGCATGAACTCGAAAAAGCCGGTGTGGATAGCGACGGTTATCGCGTGCACGATGGTTTCGTGTCTTCTGCTTATACCCGGTTGCGGACAAGCGGAAGACATAAGGGGGTTGCAGATCGAAAAGCTCGAGGTGGAGATAGAGGCGGATCCGGAAAACGAACTGCTCGAAATGACATCTTTCCTTCATATGCGGATAGAGCGCAGTATCGAGGATTGTTCCTTTGCGTTCCTGCAGCCGAGCGAGATAACCAGGGTTTACGACGCCCGGTCCGAACGGGAACTCCCCTATGAGATAAATCCATATCCCGGGGCGGGAGAGGGAATATACGAACTCTCGCTGGACCTGAGTAAATGCGGCGAAGAATGCATCGTGGCATTGACATATAGATACGACGGCGAGAGCTTCTACGCGGAAGGCCTCAATCCGACCACGAACGAAGGCCTGGTCCTCGGCCAGATCACGCGGGACTCGATTTACTCGAGTCACCTCTTTTATTATCCATACAGCGGCGAAGCCAGGCGGGCCTCGATGCGGATCGTCGCTCCCCGGGGATGGATCGCAGTAAGCTCCGGAGAACTGGTGACATGCGAGGAGCTCCAGGACGGCATGACCCTATACGAATACGAAATACCCTTTGCAAGCGGAAGGCTGCCTTATCCCCTGGCCATATACCCCTACGAGGTAACCGAGGCGCTATACGATGGCAGGTTGCCGGTGAGCATATATGCGTGCCAGGAAGACGTCCCCTACTCCGAGGAGAAGATGGAACTGGTGACGGGAACCATCCTGCCCTTCCTGGAAGAACTCATGGGGGAGTTCCCCTTCGAGGAACTCCGTATCGTGGAGGTCTTCCCCAAGACGGGGATGACCGGCCTGGCGACCAAAAGCCTGGTCATGCTGTCCCAGGATACGCTGTTTGGAGAACCTATCGCAGGCGACTACAGCGTCTTTCCCGCCACCGTCCTGGTGGACGAGATCGCGCACCAGTGGAATTACTACAAGGTCATGTTCCCGAATTACCTGGCGGAGGGGATATCTCAATACACGAGCGACCTGTTTACGGAACGGTACGTGGACCCGGATATCATGAAGGAGAGAATGGCAACCTACAGGGAGGCCTACGCGAATGTCGTAGGTCTGCTCGCTGCGCTGAAATCCTACAAGGATAACGGGGAGACCATAGAAGAGGTTGCAGAGAGATTGGGTCTTTCTGTGGAGGAGGTCGAAGCGTACTGGCAGTACGCCGATTACGGCGAAGTTCCGATATCGGATCCCAACGTCTACCTCTCCCTCTATTTCCTCAAGGGGGCGCTTGCGATCGATGCCCTCAGAAACGAACTGGGGGACGAGACGTTCTTCGCGGGGTTCAGAAGCCTGTTCCAGGAGGCTTCGGAGCAGGAAGCGACGCTGGATCATTTCGAGCAATGCTTCGAATCCGCATGTGGAAGCTCCCTGGGCGCTTTCTTCCAGCGCTGGTACTACGAAACGGGATTGCCACCGCAATAAGAACTCCCGCTTGCGTCCGCGGTGTGAATGAATACAGGGATCGACCTCGTGTGATACCCGCCAACGCGCTCCTCCGTGTTCCACCCGAACCCGAAACCGTTATAGAGTGAGGGTCATTATTCCGATATTCATGAAGGTCATGCCAGAACGCCACCTAAAGACGGGAAGCGAAGGAGGGCCCGCATGAGACCGAAGATAATCGCGGCGCTTGCAGCAATCATCGCCCTTTTCATATTAGCAGCATCCGGTTGTGGAGGGGGAAGTACGGCAACGCAATCCTCCACCGCCGAGAGCTTGGCGGAGCAGGCCGCGGCCGAGGTGGAGCAGGGCAATCTCAACAGCGCGACCGAGCTGTATAAGCAGGCGAGGCAGGCATACCAGGACGACGGCGACGGGGAGGGCGCAAGGGGATGCCTCGACCGCATCCAGGATATCTCCATGATAGAGGTCGCCTATCCCCTCTCCGAGGAGGAGATGCGGGACCAGCTCGCCGAGGCCTTCCCGGACGTGGCGGAGACGGAGCGCGAGGGGTGGATAGCCTCGGGCGAACTGGAACATATGGTCATCGACGGCGAGCCCCATTATTACTACGATGTCGTCTCCAACATCAGGTACCGCAACGTGGACCTCTTCCAGCAGGATGAGCAACTTCTCGGTCACTACGAGAAGGGTTACAGCGAGCTCGTGGCGATCATGGACGAACCTGCCGGCGCTGACTGGCAGCCGTACACCAGGCCCATCACCTACCGGGGAACCCATACCCTGGACGTCCCCAGGGAAGTGCTTCCCTCGGGCGGGCTGCTCAAGATCTGGTTCCCCATCCCGGTCATAACCGGCCCCCAGCCGGCCGTAAGGGTCACGTCCATCTCCCCGCAGGAATATGCGGCTGGCCCGCCTTCCATAGACCAGGACATCGGGGTGGTGTACATGGAGGTGCCCCTGGACGGTCTGCGGGAGGATCTGAACATCACCGTGGAGTTCGAGTTCGACCATTACGAGCAGCATTTCGTCATCGACCCAGGAAAGGTAGGAGAATACGATACCGGGAGCGCCCTGTACCGTGAATACACGGCCTCCGGCGGCAATATATTGGTCACGGAGGATATAGAGGAGACGGCTCGCGAGGTGGTGGGAGACGAGACCAACCCCTACCTGGCCGCTATGAAGCTCAACGACTACGTGGTAGACAACATCACCTACAGCTTCGTGCCCCACTCCGCCCTGTGGCCCCGGGGCGTGGCGGAGTCGGTCTACGTGCACGAGAACCGGCACGGCGACTGCGGTGCCCAGTCTATGTATTTCTCGTCCCTGTGCCGCGCGGTAGGCATCCCGGCCCGTACCACCGGCGGCTGGCAGTTATTCACCGGCAACTTCGCCGGCCACTTCTGGGCCGAGTTCTACCTGCCCGATTACGGCTGGGTACCCGTCGACCCCACGGCGGCTGAGATAGTCGATTATATCCCGGGCTTGAGCGACGTCGAGAGGCAGGATTTCAAGGATTTCTTCTTCGGCAACCAGGACCACCTGCGCTGCGTGGTGCAGAAGGACGTGGATGAGCCATTGATACCCCCGGCGACGCAGCCCATCCTCATCACGGCCGCGCTGCAGCAGCCCGCCTACAACTGCGATACCATGGAGGAGATCCCGGTCCTGGTGCTCGGAGACTACTGGAGCATGTCGGCCGAGGTGCTGAGCGAGTAGGGCGTGAAGCCCGGGTTGCGCGTTGCTTTAACGACCAGCATCTGTTATGCTTGCCATGCATACAGTTTTTTCTAGGTAGGTTCGGAACTTGTCCCGAGGAGACAGTAGCCTCGGGATTTTTTTGTAAAAAGAACAAGGAGGTGAAGAGAAGATGAAGATATACGCAGGAAACCTGAGTTACTCAATGAGTTCTGATGACCTGTGGAAAACCTTCGAGGAGTACGGCAACGTGGAATCGGCCGACGTGATCATGGATCGCAATACCAACAGGTCTAAGGGCTTTGGTTTTGTAGAGATGACCAACGACGAGGAAGCGAAAAGCGCCATCAGTGCATTGAACGGCAAGGAGCACGACGGACGTGCCCTTAACGTCAGTGTAGCAAAGCCTCGGAATAACAACGTGTCGCGGGGTTCGTACCGCTACTAGGATTTTCCATACGTGAACATGACCCGGCAGCCCTATACGGGCCGCTGGGTTATTTCTTCTCCATACGCCGCCAATCATCCATGGGGGAACGGCTTTGCTCTACTCGAGGATAGACGGCAAGATCGCTTTAAGCGGGGATCCATGCGAGCAGTGCCTCATTCTTCAAAGACAGGCCAGCGGCCGCCCTCGATAGCTCTCAGGTTCTCGATGCGCAGTTCCAGCGCCTGGTTGGCGTAGGTGAGCGTCTTTACGAGCACCCCCCTGAAGGCCTCCTCCCAGGCCGATTCCTTATCGCCGCCGGGCTTTACGCCCGGCGCGGAAGCACCAGGCGGGCAGACGAAAAGGTAGCGAGATACGTACTGCAATTGCAGCGAATATTCCACCTCCCCCATCCCCGCGGCCAGCCTCTCGATAAGTGCCTTCATACCCGCCGGGTCCCCGGTCAGCTTCACCGCTATGGAGTCGGCCAGGGCGTCGGCGTGGGCGCGAGCCGTATCGCCGTGCCGGAATAGAAATCCACCAGCCGGCCCCACAAACGAGGACATCATAAGCACCGCCAGGAATGCGATGACCAGATAATCGATTCCGCTGGGGAGGAAGACCAGCAGGGTCATGACCAGCGCGAAGAAGAACGTGCCCAGGAGGAAGAAGGGCACCAGCCCCGAGCGGAAGATGACCGGCGTGCCCCATACATGGCCCAGCATAACCCGCGCCAGGACCTGCGCCATCATGGCCTCCGCATCGCGGTAGAACGGCCCTTCCCGCAGCGCATCCCCGGTGATGGCCGCATGGGGTTTTCCATTGCGGAAGACCGGCAGCGCGTTAACAGTGGGAAGGCCGACCACCAGGAGGCGGGGCGAGGGGACGCCCGCACCTATGGACACGGCATCGAGCGCGTCCCGGAAGGTCTTGATGGAGAAGCCTGCTCTGTCATCCGCGGGTACGGTCATCTCCTCCGCTATCCTTCTGGTATTCGCGCGCAATCTCGCGAACCAGGCCGCGAAAGCCGCCAGGAACACGGCGAAGAGAGCGGCGGTTATCCACAACAGCACGCGGTTCGGGGTATCCAGCGCCTCGCCCGGCCCGGACCAGGCCGTGAGCCCGAGGGCGATGAGCGCGCCGCATGCCGCGATCCCCACAAGAAGGGGCACCCTGGTCAGGACCCTGATCCTGCGCCCCCTGCTCTTCTCCCGCTTTATGCACTCGATGACCCGCGGCTCTAGCCTCATTTGAGCCTCTCACGCATACTCCGTATATTCCATCTATATATAAAGACCGTCTTCTTTCACCTATCGGGCACGTGCGTTGAATTCTGCAGGGCAAAGGGCCCGCCTGCATCTCTGGATGGACTCATAATACCCTCGTCCAGACCATTATCGATTATCAACCGCGAGACATCTGCCAATAAGTTGCGGGGGGTATCACACGAGCAGAAGCAAAGGGAGGGAGAGATCCCTCCCTTTGCTATACCGCCATCGTGCGGTCAATCGAACTTCATCATCGCCCCGATGGACATGAACACGCCGGTTATAAACTGCACCATGGGCACGCCCCAGTTGACCTCGTATCCGCCCTTTGGGAAGATGACGGACAGCGTGGCCAGGAAGATGACCAGAGCTCCGGCCGCGGCGTAGATCCAGCCCGGGCTGCGGACGAAATGGTGCTCGTAGCGGATGAGCTTGGCCAGAAGAACGTAGCTGGCGAAGAGCCACGCCAGGCTGGACACGACGATGATTATGATGCTGAAAGGCGACTCGTATCCCTTTACCTCCTGCCCGGCCGTGTTGGTGTATATGGTCAGGAAACCGAATACCGCGGCGATCCCGGCGGCAACCTGGGCGATAAAGTCGCCTATCGGTGTCATCGTCTCGTCCCTCTCCCTGTACAATACCGGCAAGCTCCCCTCGACTCTCTGCCCTTCCATCTCTAACACCTCCTTATCCAGTAATATCCATATCCCGGGGATGCAGCCGCGTTGCGGAAAAACGCTTTGCCTTAACGCCATGGAGTGTGCGTTCGTCATCGCCGGCCCCTTCCCCTGCCTCCTCGGCTTCTTTGATCAAGAGCTCGAGGATGTATGCATATGCGGGTATGAGCTCGTCCCGCAACCCTTTTGCCTCCTGCAGCGCCGTCTCTCCCGGACCCTGCGCGAGCTTCCGCTCTGACCTCCCGTAAAAACAGGCCGATCCCCTTGCTCTTACGCGACGGTGGGAATGCCGGGCTTATATGCCCTTATCCCTGCGACTCAGACTCCATGTGCAATGTGCCTGCGGCTTTCGCGTCTGGTCTCACCTCTCCCGGCGCGTACCGCTTCGGTTTCCCCGCCGGCCCTCTGCTTTCTGGCTTCGGTGTACCAGGCGACAAGGCCGATGGTGAGACCGGTGGCGACGAGCACGCCGAGCATGGACGCCAGGTAGGTCCACAGGAGTCCCATATCCAGACTGAACATTTTGCACCTCCTTAATCTTGCTCTTCATGCACCCTTTACTTTCCTCAAAGCCCCCTTAACAGGCTTTCTTAAGAACAGGGTAAAGGCGCCGTATTAACCCGGAATGAAAATCGAGCAAAAAACCAATGAAACCGGGGGCGAAAAGCCGCAATGCAGCCCATCTTGGATCATAATGGATGCGGGACTTAACGGAGTGTTGGAATAACGGCGACGGAGATGCCCCCCACGAGATCTTTGCTACAGGAAGCCGAGGTAAGTCGGTCCGGTCCTAGTTGGAGAGAGGTTGCGCGATGCGCTCGCGGGCTTTGGCGCAGTACTCCTCCGATACGTCGATGCCCAGGTATCTTCTGCCCAGACGAGCGGCCACGGCGGGCGCGGTCCCCACGCCGCAGAATGGATCGAGTATCACGTCGCCCCGGTAGCTGAAAAGTTTGATGGCGCGTTCCGCGAGTTCCTCGGGGAACATGGCGGGATGGCCGAACTGTTCCATCCTTCGCTCGGGAGCTACGGACCATCTGGCCACCACCCACTTCTTGAACTCATCGGCGCTGAGGTCGATGTTCTCGGAGCTCCCCTTCTTCTTGAGGTCCCCCTTGCAGAATATCTCCAGGAACTCCCAGGTGTACTTGAGGTACGGGCTGCTGGGGCTCTTCCAGCTGCCCCAGGCCGTGTACTTGCAGTTGTAGTTGTTCTTCTCCCAGCAGATCTCGCCCTTCCAGATGAGCTTCCTGCCCATGAAATAGTTGCTGATAATATGGTGGCTGGGTATGTAGTCCGAATAGAGGGGCTGGATATCGACGATTATGCGCCCGCCGTACTTCAGCACCCTTATGCACTGGTCGAAGACCTCGAACAACTTCTCGAAGTAGCCCTGCCAGTCGATGCCGTCCGGCGATCCCCCGTAGTCGAGGCCGAAGTTATAGGGGGGCGAGGTGAAGACCAGGTCGACGCAGCTGTCGGGCAAGTCCTTCAATACCACCGCGCTGTCGCCGCAGACGATCCTGTCCGTGAACTCCGCGGGAAGAGGGTTGTCCTTCTTTGAAAAGGCGACGTCCCTTGCATAAAAGTAAGGGCCCCTCGCCTGCTCCTTTTTGCGCCTCCCCTTTACCTTCCTCTCCCGGTTGTAGTCGACGAAGTTCCTCTTGCGGCCCTGGATGCCGTAGCTTCCTATGCGCTCGATGCTCTGCGTCAGCTCGTGCTCCAGGGCCGTCCTGCCTTGAAGACCGTGCATTGCGACCAGCTCCCTCACCGTCTCGTCGAACGCAGCCAGGTCGAGCGCCCTCAAGTGGACGAGCAGCCTGTCGTCCTCGCATTCCAGCACGACGTCCTCGCTGGGGAACGCCCGGCCGAGTTCACCGATGAGCTCGCGCTCCTCAGCGGTCAAGCCCGCCGCGAGCGGGATCTCCACCGTCTTGTACTTATCGTTCATCTTCAGGGTCTCCGGCCTCGCCCATCACTTCCCATCTGATTATATTGCCCGCAGGCGACATCCACGCGACATCCGCCCGGGTCCCTGCATAGCCGGCCGCAAGCGGATATGGCGCGCCTT
>JAFGDU010000076.1 GCA_016931915.1 Actinomycetota bacterium | reverse complement strand
GCCGGCGAAGAAGACCGCGGCCAAGAAGAAGCCGGCGAAGAAGACCGCGGCCAAGAAGAAGCCCGCCAAGAAGACCGCGGCCAAGAAAAAGCCGGCCAAGAAGAAGCCCGCCAAGAAGACCGCGGCCAAGAAGAAGCCGGCCAAGAGATAACATCTCTGGCGGCGGTATTCGGGATCCGGGATCAACGCGCCGGGCTGGCCTTCACGCAGCATTCTCAGCAGGCATGTCGCCTCCCGGAAAGGCTGCGGTGAGCGGCATCGCGCGAAAGGCTAAACATCCTTTGGGGCAAGGGCTGCAATATGAGTGATCCCGGTGCCGCGAATTCGGTGCTGGCGGTAAGGCGAGGGGGTGAAAAGTCAGCCGGCTGGATACTCAACGATCAAGAGGGGCGAGATAATGCATCTCCGCCCCTTTTGACCTCCTATAAACCCCGCAGCTATACTTTTGTTGATGAACCAGAAAACCGTCTTGGTGATCGAAGACGACCGTTCCATTGCCAGGTTAGCTGAGATAATACTCAATGGGAAAGGCCTACAAACTCACCTTTGCCTGGATGCCACTAACGCTGTGCAGATAGCGCAGAGAGTCCACCCCGACCTGATCATACTGGACATCCATATGCCCCGCCGTAGCGGCATAAGCATATTGAAGAGATTGCAGCAGGACGAGTCCACTCGCGTAATACCGGTCATCGTCAATTCCGTACTCACGCGCAGGCAGAGCATAGACCAATTGAAGAAGATGGGAGCAAGTGATTTCGTGCCCAAGGGCGCCGGCATCGATGCGTTGGTTGATAGAGTCCTGTTCCACCTGGAGCCGGAATGAGATATCGCCAAACCGGATGAACGCGAGATACTCTGCCTCCCACCCGAACGCCCATCCGTGTTCCTGTTGCCCTGGGTTTTGCGCGGGAGGACCCCGGGCCGCGCGGCCGCACGAGAATGGATATGGATATCCGTCGCTGGACGCGCCTCGTGCGTGGACTGGTGCTCCGGTTATCTCGGAGGTATGAAACAAAAAGGGCGGAGGTAGTTCCCGCCGCCCGCGTTTCGAGTATCGTCAGGAGTCCACTAGACAGAAGAATAGTCGTAGATCTTCCAGTCGCCACCGTCCTTCCTCACGTCGAATACGACCTCGAACTCGTTCCCGTCTGAAGGCTCCATGTCCACCCTTACTTCCGCACGCCCGTTGTTCACTTCTACCTCGTTGGCATCCCAGGTCCTCAACTTCATGCTATCGGCGATTATCTCCGCCTCGAAGGATCTCAGGTCGAACGCCTCCTTGATCGGGGAATCGGGGTGCAGCAGGTCCCAGGCCTCCCGCACGTTTCCGTCATTTACGGCCTCGATGTAATTGTTGGTAACGTCCACCGGGGCCTTGACCGTATTGAAGACGAACAACGCGAGGGCCGCCACGGCTACTGCGATGAGGAGTATGGCGACGATGCCGACGATGATCGCCACCTTCCACGCCGAACCTGTCTTCTGCTTGACGGGTGGAGGGGGGACGACTCCCGGGACATGGGCCGGGGGAGCTCCAGCCGGGGGCTGTGCGTACGGGGGTTGCGCCCCCATGGGTGGTCCCGGCGGCTGAGGGGGAGGGTGAGGTGGCGGCTGACTCGGGGCTGACTCCGTTGGTTGCGGCATAGGCACGGCGGCAACCCCTGGCGCGGCAGGCGCTATGATCGCGCCGCAGGCCGGACAGAAGGCAGCATCGTCCGAAACATCTCTGCCGCAGTTAGGGCAGGACGACATCTCCTCTCACCTCACTTTCCCTCGACCATGAAAGGTTCGAGAATCCATCCAAGACACCCTACCTTACCTGCCTCGAATATCGGCAGCGCCGCTGCCCCTCTATAGCCCCAGGAGCTGTTTGGCGTTGTCGTGCAAAAGGCGGTGGCGCGTCTCTTCCTTGAGTTCCATCTCGCCCAGTTCTTTGACTATCCGCTGGCGGGATACCAGGGGATAGTCGCTCCCGAAGAGCACCTTGTGGGAGAGCACGCGGTCCATATAGCGTTTCACGAACTCGGGTATATGGCGCGGAGCCCAGCCGGCGATGTTGAACCAGACATTGACGTTGCGCTGGCAGATGGTCATGGTCTCCTCGTACCACGGCCAGCCGAAATGAGCGATGATGATCTTCAGTTCGGGGAAGTCCACTGCCACCTCGTCCATGTCTATGGGCCGGCAGTACTTGAGCTTGGTGCCGGTGTGGAACTGCGTGCCTGCATGGAACAGCACCGGTATGCCCAGGTCGCGCGCCTCCTCGTAGACGGGGTACATCTCGCGGTCGTTGGGCCTGAGCTCGAGGAGGTGGGGAAGGAGTTTAAGCCCGCGCAAGCCTAGCTCCTCGACGGCATGGCGCAGCTCCTTTACGGCCAGCACGCCCTTGTGGGGATCGACGCTGGCGAAGCCGATGAAACGGTCGGGATGCTCGCTGACGGTTTCGGCCACCAGTTCGTTGCTCACCTTGTAATCCCAACGCGTTTCCGCATCGATGGCCACGATCACCGATCTCGCCACCCCGGCGGCATCCATGTCCTCGATGGTGTCACCGATCCTGGGAAGGTTGCCTTCCCCGAAGATGCGCAGGTATCCATCGCGCATGGATTCGGGCATGGACATGATGGCCTTTTCCGTCCACAGCTGTGCATGTGTGTCGATGATCTCCATGGCTTACCTCCCTGCTATGTCGCGAGCCTTTCCACCGTCCATTATAAGGGTCAGAACGGCCGGCCGCGCTCTTTGTGCATGGAAGCGAAGCTGCGGTTGGCGCCGAGGAACCTGAAGACCACGTCCACGAACCTGGGCATGCCCAGGCCGCGGGAGAAACCGGACAGCCAGCCGATGAAGTGGGGCAGGAAGACCTCCGCCTTGTTCTTCTTCACCGCGTCCAGCAGCGCATCGGTCACCCTCTGCGGATCCTGCCAGCGCGTGATGAAGGGGGGCTTGGATCCCTCGAACATCCCGGTGGAGATATAGCCGGGGTTCACGATGGTAAAGCGTACCCCCGTGCCCTTCAGCTCCTGGCGCAGGGAGTCGGTTATGCCGATGAAGGCGAACTTGGTGGCGCAGTAAGGACCGAGATTGGGGACGGCGACCTTCCCGGCCATGGAGCAGATGTTCACCACGTGTCCCGCGCCGCGCCTGACCATCTCGGGCACGAAGGCCTGCAGCATCCATATCTGGCCCAGGTAATTGACGTCGATAATCCGCCTGTAGGCGCTCTCGGATGTCTCGAGAACGGTCTCGTTGGTGGCGATAGCGGCGTTGTTGACGAGCACGTCGACGGAGCCTACCTCGTCGGCCACCTTCTCGGCCAGCTTTAAGCAGGCTTCACGGCTGGAGATATCCAGGGTATAAGCGTAGACGTCATGCCCCGCCTCCCCCATCTCATCCGCCGCTTTGCGCAGTTCCACCTCGTCCAGGTCGGTCAGGACCACCCGGCAACCCTCGCGCGCGAAGCTGAGGGCGTGCAGTTTGCCCATCCCCCTTGCCGCCCCCGTGATCAGAACCACCTTTCCGTTCAGGTCCTTCATCCCCTTCCCCTTTCTTCCGTAAGGGCGGCCGCCGGCCGGCTCGTACGCGCTGCGCGGAGATTCCGCCACAGCATGGTTCAGGTGTGCCGATTGCTTCGGGATCGAAGCGGACTGCCCCCAATGGTTTTCTTACATACAACCATTAATATAATGTCCGGCTCCAGTAATGCAAGCCGCCGCCGATGAACGTTATCCATCGGGAACGAAAGACACCGGCCCGATGCGAAACACATAAATACTACCGGGAACTCGATTCTTGACCTAGAATATAAACAGGCGTTCCGTTGTTGCCAGCCTCGGTTCTCAAGGAGGATCCGTGGTTATATCGAGGAAGTACCTTCCGGCGGCATACTACTTCTTCACGGCATGTTTGTGTGCCGCGCCTGGTTTGCTGTTGGCGCTTTCCGTCCACGAGGTCGGCAAAGCCATCAACCCTTTATCACGTTGGCGATCTATTATCTTCCGGTGCTAGCGTGCATGCTCTTCGCGAACGGCATCTATCGCCTGTATCTCTCTTCCCGGGGGTATCCCGCTCGCAACCTTCATGACGTGGTTGTGCAGGGGATGCTCAGGCGCTGGCGCGATCACGATGAGAAGGTCTGGAGCGGGCGATGCGAACGGCTTGAGGACAACGGCGAGAGCGAATGAAGGACATCCTCGACTCGACTATCGATCCCGCGCCATTACCCCGCTGTATTCAGGAGGGTAGGTCCGCGGGGTCGGGCGCGCGGCCGCGGCGGGCGAACCATTCTGAGAGCTGGCAAAGAGCGCAGACCGGCTGGGATGAGGGCTCGCCGCAGCGCGCGCATTCCAGCCTCGGGGCATCATCGTATCCCGATTCCGCGGGAAAGGCATCAAGCAGTGACAGCAGGAGCTGAAGTTTGCTCGATGGCATGACCTCCTCCATGTGCTCGAAGACCCCCTTGAGTGAGTGGCCGCGCGGAGTCCACTCCGGGCATTTCCCCTCGAAAACGGGCACTCCTCGCAGGCGGCAATAGGCCAGGTTCAGCCTTTCCGGCGTGTAGATGAGGGGTTTGACCTTGCGCGGGAGGTCGCCCGAGGGGGGCAGGACCGGCTGCGGCACGTAGTACTTGCGGGAGAGAAGGTTCTTGAAGGTGAAGAGCAGTATATCCTCCAGGGTGTGGGCGGTCGCGACCACGCTCGCTCCCATCCTGCGCGCTTCCCGGTTGAGCAGTGAGCGCTTGATGGCGCCGCATACGGCGCAGGGGTTCCACCCCTTTACGCGCGCCACGCGCAAGCCCAGGTCGCCGAGGTATTTCACCTCCAGAGGCACCTCTGCCTCGGAGGCTTGCTCCTCCACCACTTCCAGGTTGCGGTGAGAGTAATCGCCCATATTGAGGTGAAAGTGGAGGGCGGAGAGCTCGAACCCCATCACTACCCCCAGTCGCCCCAAGGTATAGAGGAGGGCGGCGGAGTCCTTTCCCCCCGACAGCG
>JAFGDU010000075.1 GCA_016931915.1 Actinomycetota bacterium | reverse complement strand
AGGGGCGCCTGGCCGATGCCGCCGCCGATGGTGACCACGTTCTTCCCCTTCCACTCGTCCAGGGGGAAGCTGTTCCCCAGGGGGCCACGGATGAAGAAGGAGTCGCCCTCCTCCAGCTCGTGCAGGGCGGAGGTGTTCTTTCCCGCCTTCATGATGCTGAAGCGCAGGTAGCCCTCCTCCGTGGGGGAGGAGGAGATGCAGAACATGGACTCGCCCACGCCGGGGATGCCCACCATGGCACAGTTGCCCGGCTTGTGGCTCCAGGTGTCCCACACCTTCTCGTCGGCGAAGGTGACCTTGAAGGTCTTGATGCAACGGTCGCCCACCGGAGTCTCGTACCACGCATCGATGATGTTTACCTGGTAAGGGATGTATGGGTTCTTCATGAGGCATCCACCACCTGATCGAGGATGTCCAGTATGTCGATGTTCACCGGGCAGAGATTGATGCAGCGGCCGCATCCCACGCAGGCGATGACCTCGAAGTGCTCTGGGTAGTAGGAGTACTTGTGGTTGATGCGGTTGCGCGTCCTCTCCTTGCGCGTCGGCCTCGGGTTGTGCCCGGAGGCATGCACGGTGTATTCCTCGAACATGCACGAGTCCCACATGCGGCAGCGGCGCCCCTCGCCCGTCTCATCCACCTCGTCCTGGATGTCGAAGCAGTGGCAGGTGGGGCAGAGGAAGGTGCAGATGCCGCAGCCGAGGCAAGCCGCCGAAACCTTCCCCCACAGCTCGTTCTCCCACAGCCCCGGCAGTTTCGCCGGGATGCCATCGGTGTCTATCGAGCGGCGTATCTTGCCCTCGGATGCCAGGGCCATCTCCTTTGCCTTCTTCTCGTCCTCGGCGGGTGCGTCCTCGAGTTGGGACGAGAGGGTTTCCTCCAGCTTCTTGCCCTTGTCCGTGAGCGCCTGCACCAGGTAGTAATCACCCATCTCGGTGAGAAGCATGTCCAGCCCCTCCGTCCCGAAGGGGCTGCCACCCAACGAGGTACAGAAGCAATTGATCGACGGGGGCTCGACGCAGGCCATCCCCACCAGGGTGGTGAGCTCCCTGCGCTTGAGGTAATAGGGGTCGTCGTAATCCCAGGAGAAGAGCTTGTCCACTATGGCCATGGCCCTGGCATCGCAGGGCCTCAGGCCGAATATGACCGTGGTCCCCTCCTCCTCCACGTTCTTATCCGCTAGCTCGGGGCTTCCCACCTGGAAGCGGAACATCGTCTCCGTCTTCGGGAATGCGAACTCCTTGGGAGGGACGGTGGAGTTACCGTATTCGAGGTAGGCCTCCGCGGGGTCGTCGATCTGCTTGAAGATGACCACCTCGTCCGACTTGGCGGGCGCGATGAGGCGGAACTTGGAGAGTTCGGTGAGAACCTCTCCGACCTTGTCCTTGCTTAGTTTCTTAACTGCCATAGCACCCACCTCTCACATTATGAAGTCTTCTTTATCTTCTACCTTGAAGGTAGAGAGAAGGGGCGGACTCTCGACGTTCGTTCCCGGCTCGTAGTCGTAGAGCTCCTCCACGTCCTTGTAGAACTTGCGGTTGAGCTCCATGAGCGGGATGTCCACCGGGCAGACCCGCTGGCATTCTCCGCACTGTATGCAGCGTCCGGCCAGGTGATAGGCCCGCGCGATGTGATAGGCGGTGTTCTCGCTGATATCCACGCTGCGCCTCATCCACTGGGGCTCCAGGCGGTCCAGAACGCAATCCTCGCAATAGCACATGGGGCAGACGTTGCGGCACGAGTAGCAACGGATGCAGCGGGAGAACTTCTCCTCCCAGTATGCCCATTTGTCCGCTCCCTCGCGTTTTTCGAGCTCCGCGATGTCCGAATAGTCGTCCTCGGCGAAGCGCTCGACCTCGGTGTCCAGCAGTTCGTCGTAGACCAGCGGGGTGGGATAGCGGCAGCGCGTGCACTTGTCCGCGAGGAGCTCTTCCTTGGGCACCTCCTCCTTCGAACCGTTGAAAGAGAGCACGAACTTTTCTCCCTCCAGGGCTATCTCCCCACGTTCGAGAACATCGGGGAAACGTTCCTGCACCTTCGCCATGTCCACCACGCCGGTGCAGGGTATTCCCAATACCAGGATGCGCTCACGGTCGTAGGCCTTCTCCTCCATCTGCTGCACCAGGGCGCGGGAGTCGCAGCCCTTGACCATCACCGCCACCTTGCGCAGGTCCGGTTCCTCCCCGCGCCTGACCGGCAGCTTCTCCTCCAGGACGATGTAGCTGGCGAGGTTGTTCACGCAGGCGGGGGTGAAGATGAGCTCGTCCGCTTCGTCAGGACCCATGACGAAGGCGGGGCGGGCACGGAAACCGTAGGTGCCGGGCCGGTACCCGATGAGCTCCCTCACGTCCTCCCTGGAGATCACCTCTCTGGCTATCTCTCTGAGTCTGTTTACGTCTACCAATTTAACTGCCTCCGTTTGAACTTATCCATGGGCCCGATCTTTTTGATGTCCTCGGTTACCTCCTCCACGACTTCCTTCCACTTCGTCCCCTCGGAAGCCGAGACCCAGCTCATGCGCACCCTCTCGGGTTCTATGCCCAGGTACTCGAGGAAATTGCGCATGAGGTTGAAGCGCCGGCGCGCGTAGTAGTTGCCGGTCATGTAGTGGCAGTCACCGGGATGGCACCCGGCGACTATCACGCCGTCTGCTCCCTGCTGCAGGGCGTTCATCACGAAGAGGGGGTTTACCCTTCCCGAGCACATGACCCTGATCACCCGCACGTTGGACGGGTAATGGACGCGCGAGGTGCCCGCCAGGTCCGCCCCTGCATAGGAACACCAGTTGCACAGGAATGCCACGATATCGGGCTCGAAATCGCCGTTGTTCTCGGCCATCTTCTACATCACCCCCAAGGCTTTTATCTGCGGTAATAGCTGCCAGTCCTTGAAGGAACGCTGCTGTATGGAGCCGGAGAGGCAGGCGGCGGCACAAGCGCCGCATCCCTTGCACAGGGCCTCATTCACCCGCGCCACCTTGACCGGCCAGCCCATACGGTTGATTTCGACCAGCTCGATGGCGCCGTAGGGACAGACTTCCACGCAGAACCCGCAGCCGCGGCAGGTGTCCTCGTCAACAAAGGAGGTCTGCGCCTCTACCTTCACCTTGCCCGAGGCCATGGGGATCATGGCCGCCGAGGCGGCGCCCTTGGCCTGGGCCACGGCGTCGGGTATGTCCTTGGGGCCCTGGCATACCCCGGCTAGATATACTCCGTCCGAGGCGGTGTCCACGGGCCGCAGCTTGGGGTGCGCCTCCATGTAGAAGAGGTCCGACGTCTGCGAGAGCTTGAGCAGGTCTATTATCTCCCGGTTGTCGGAGCGCGGTACCAGGCCCACGGAGAGGACAACCATGTCCGTCTCGAACTCGAGGGGGGTGGATGTGAGGGTATCCTCGGCCCTTACAACGAGCTTGTCGCCCTTTTTATAGATCTCCGAGGGGTTGCCGCGGATATACTTCACGCCCTCGCGCCTGACTCGGTCGTAGAACTCCTCGAAACCCTTGCCGAAGGCGCGCACGTCCATGTAGAAGATGGTCACATCGCAGTCGGGGATCTTGTCCTTGACCAGGTGGGCCAGCTTCGCCGTATACATGCAGCACACGCGGGAGCAGTACTCGTTGCCCACGCTCTTGTCGCGGGAGCCTACGCACTGGATGAAGGCTACGCTCCCGGGCACGCGCGGTTCCTCTTCCTCCTCGCCCTCTTTCTTCTTCTTCTTCTTCTTGCCCCGCTCCAGCATCTGAATTTGTCCGCTGGTGGGGCCGGAGGCGTTTACCAGGCGTTCGAACTCCAGGGCGGTGAGCACGTTGTCATATACCCCGTAAGCATATTCGGGCTTCAGCCTGGCGTCGAAGACGTCGTAGCCGGTGGCGACGATGATCGTTCCCACCTTGAACTCCACGATCTCGTCCTCCAGGTCGAAGTCGATGGCCCCCGCCTGGCAGGCGTCCACGCACTTGGGAGACTCGCCGCACTTGCCCTTGGTAAGCATCAGGCAGCTGTCCTTGTCGATGGTGTACTTGGCCGGGACCGCCTGGGGGAAGGGCATGTATACGGCGCCGCGCATGCCAATGCCCTCGTCGAACTCGTTGGGGAAGCGCCCCGCCATACGGCAGGCCTCGGCGCAGTCACCGCAGCCGGTGCATTTGTCCATGTCGATAAAGCGGGACCTCTTGCGTACCTTGATGTCGAAGTTGCCTATGTACCCGCCGATCTCCTCTACCTGCGAGTAAGTCATGAGTTCGATATTGGGGTGATTGGCCACATCTACCATCTTGGGGGTGAGTATACATGCGGAACAGTCCAGGGT
>JAFGDU010000074.1 GCA_016931915.1 Actinomycetota bacterium | reverse complement strand
CCCGCACCATGCCCGAGGCGATGGCGGCGGAGTTGTGTACGGCCGCTATCTTGACCGACACAGGCTTCTCCCAGTGTGTCGCCTCCTTGAGGGCATAGATGAGCTGCGCCAGGTCCTCGATGGAATAGATATCGTGATGGGGCGCCGGCGACAGGGCATCGGTGCCCTTGGGGATCATGCGGGTGCGGGATATCTCGACGCTGACCTTCTCCCCGGGCAGGTGCCCCCCGATACCCGGCTTGGCGCCCTGCCCTATCTTTATCTCCAGGGCCGCGGCCACCTCCAGGTAGTCCGCATGGACCCCGAAGCGGCCCGACGCCACCTGGCAGATGGTGTTATCGCCGTACTTGTAGAGGTCGCGGGGAAGTCCGCCCTCCCCGGTGTTGTAAAACGTCCCCACCTCCGCCGCCGCCCGCGCCAGGCTCTGGCAGGTGTTGTAGCTGATGGCCCCGTAGGACAGGGCGGAGAACATGATGGGCGTCTCCAGGCGCAGCTGTGGCGAGATCCTGGTCTCCAGCGAGGGCTTGCCCTTTCTGGTGCCGATCTCCAGTTCGTCCGGCTTCGACCCGAGATAGGTACGCAGTTCCATGGGTTCGCGCAGGGGATCGATGGAGGGATTGGTCACCTGGCTGGCATCGAGGGTGATGCGGTCCCAGTAATTACGGTAATCCTTGTCGCACCCCATGCCGGTGAGCAGTACGCCTCCCGTCTCGGCTTGCTTGTATATATTGTGGAGAACCTCGCGGGTCCAGTTCGCGTTGGTGGGCACCTGGGTCGGGTTTTCGCGCACCACCAGGGCGTTGGTTGGGCAGAGGGTAACGCAACGCAGGCAGCCGACGCACTTGTCCTCGTCGACGTATACCTCGTCTTCCTCCTCGTCGTAGAAGTGGACATCGTTCGCGCACTGTCGCACACAGACCTCGCAGCGGATGCAGCGGTGGTCGTCCCTGTCCACCAGGAATCGCGGAATGGTATAGCTCTTCAAAGTCCATCAACCTCCAGGGAGCGCCGCCCCGCTCAGTATCTTCTCGTCCACGGTCACGGCTGCAGCGTCCTTCAACTCAAAGATTATGGGCTCACCGCCCGACGGTATCCAGGTATCTTTCAGGGTATCGTCCACCAGGTGCATGGGCGCTTCCTCGGAGGACAGGTACATCCAGTCGCCGTTGCGCCCCGCCACCAGGGGCCGCAGCCTGATGCGGTCGGTAAGCCCTATCATCTGGGTAAGGTTGGAAACGATGACGCTGAAGGGGCCGTTGAGCAGCAGCGAGCCGTAGGTCTGGCGCAGTGCGGTATGCAGCTCTCTCTCCCGCGGCGGCATACGGTCGATATCCTCCCACAGCGGAGCTGCCAGCACCCCGGCCATGTCCTCTATGGAGAGGCCGTGCCTGCGCACCAGGAGGTCTACAGCGTAGGCTATGACCTCCGTATCCGTGAACAGGGTGCAGCTGTATCCGTGCATCTCCAGGTAGCGCTGGTTTATGCCGTACGACGAGATCTCCCCGTTATGGACCACCGACCAGTCCAGTATGTTGAAGGGGTGAGCGCCGCCCCACCAGGCCTGGGTGTTGGTGGGAAACCTGCCATGAGCCACCCAGATGTAACCCTCGTACTCGTCCAGGCGGAAGAAGCGGCCGATGTCCTCCGGGAACCCCACTCCCTTGAACACGCCCATGTTCTTCCCGCTGGAGAAGGCAAAGGCGCCGTCTATGCCCGCGTTGATGTGCATCACCGACCTGACCACGAGATCATCCAGGTCCTCCATCTCGCACCCCAGGGCCGGATGCTCGCGAGGCTGGAGGAAATAACGCCACAGCAGTGGGGCTTCACCTACCCCCTCACAGGGAGCGGTCGGGATTATCTCGGCCTCTTCCACGCTGAAGTTTGCGGCGAGGAATTCCTCGCAATCGGCCTTACCCGCCTCGTCGCTGTACATCATGTGGAAGCAGTAGAGATCGGGGTACTGCGGGTAGATGCCGTAGGCGGCGAATCCGCCACCCAGCCCGTTGCTGCGCTCCTTCATGTTGGCGATGGCGGTGAGCATGGGTGCACCAGTGAATCTCACGCTGCCGGCGTTCATCATCCCGAAAATGGAGCATCCGGAAAAGTCCTTGTCATCCTTGAAACGCACACCCCTCAGCATCGCCTCAACCCCCCCGGCTCCTGACGGACCCTCCAGCCTTGAGGCTGGTCTTCGCATCTTCGATGCGTCCTTTTCTCACCTGGCGCGGCAGGTGGATATTGCCGAAGCCCTCATCCAGGAGGGATTTCTTCACCCGTCTGACGTTTGCCCTTTCCTGGATAAGACCGGTGAGGATGCCGGCACGCTCTATCCTCCCGGCCATGAGCATGCCGACCAGTACGTCTCCCTGTAATACGACTTTGCGGTAGCCGCCGTCATCCTGGCGGACGATCACCTGGTATCCCTCGCTGGGTGGGTTTACTATCCCCGCCGAGAGGACCGGCAGCCCGAAGAACTCCACCGCGTTCATGGAATTACATCCGGGATAGGGGTATTCGTCATCGCCCGCCATATTCATGCCCGCATACTTCCCCTGCAGTGCTGCCACCGGCCACAGGGCATTGACGGAAGGCTCCCCCAGAACGATATCCATAGCCTTGACGGCATCGCCTGCGGCGTAGATGGTCTCTTGGGCGGTACGCTGGTACCCGTCGACCTCGATGCCCCGTTCGCACGGCAGTCCGGCCGCCTCGGCCAGCTCCGTGCGCGGCCTTACGCCCACCGCCATCACCAGGAGATCGAAATCTATATCCGCGCCGTCCTCCAGGACGGCCACGCCCTTGTTCCCTCCCCTGCCTTCCAGCCTGGAAACGCTGACACCGGTGATGATATCGATACGCGCCTTGCGGCATCCCTCCGCCACCAGGTGGGAAGCTCGTTCATCGAGGGCCAGCGGGAGGACGCGGTCCATCTTCTCCACTACCGTAACTCCGGCCCCGCGGGCATGCAGCGCCTCCGCGGCCTTCATGCCTATGAGCCCCGCCCCGATCACCAGCGCATTGACCTTTTTCGACGTCAGGCGGAGCATTTGTTTGGCGTCTTCCCAGGAGACGAAGGTCATGTATTTCACTTCGTCCATACCATCGATGGGCGGGACAAAGGGGGTGAAGCCGGTGGCCAGCAGCAGCTTGCGCCACCTGGCCTTCTCTTTGCCCGCGGTAGTCAGTGTCTTCTGCGCAGGAGATATCGAGACGACGCGCTCTCCAGCATGGAAGTCCACCTTGGATTTATGGTAATAATTAGGAGGGCGGTAATACATCCCCTTGGACTCGATATCCCCCGCCACCAGATATGAGATAAGTGGACGCGAATAGCAGCGGTACTTCTCCTCGCCGAACAGTCCGATGCTTCCCTCGCCGTCCACTTCCCGGATGGCATCGACGGCGTTGATGGCCGCGGCCGAATTGCCTATGATGGCGTAGTCGTATTTCTGCATCTCTATTCCTCCACCAGGACCAGGGCTTCGTTGGGGCAGTTCGCCACGCAGGCCGGGATATCCAGATCGGGGCAGAGGTCGCACTTACCCACCACCTTCCCGTCCGCCTCGTCGCGGCGGACCGCGGCGAAGGGACAGACGAGAATACACGTCCAGCAGCCCACGCAGCGCTCGGGGTCGTTGGTAACCACTCCGGTCTCCGGGTCCCGCTGCATGGCCCCGGAGAGACAGGCGGTTATGCACGGGGCCTCTTCGCAGTGGCGGCACTGCAGGGCAAAGGAGACGTGACCCTCTTCCTCGACCTCAACGCGCTTGACCGGGCGCCTCTCCTTCTTGAACGCCTTGATGATATCCCTGCTCTTGGAGTGCTGCACGATGCAGTGGATCTCGCACAGGCGGCATCCGATACAGTATTCCTCTCGCGGTTCTATCCTCATCACCTTGATCACCTGCTCCATAACAGCCGTGTGAGACAGAAGGTATTCCAGCCGCTTTGCGCGTATCTCGCGGTCCTTACTTATCTCCGATCAATACGTAGGCTATAGGTAGCCTATTGCCTATTAAACCCGTTATATGTTATATTGTCAATGGTTTATTAGGAGAAAGTTTACCGTTATGGCTTACAACGACACGTCGCTGGAGAGAAAGACCCTGGCCATCCTGGAGATCCTGCAGGAGGCAGGAGAGCCGCTCGGTGCCCGGGCCATATCCCGGGAGCTGGCGCTGAGGGGGGTGGACCTGAACGAGAGGACCGTCCGCTACCATCTTATGCACCTGGACGAGCGGGGCTTCACCCAGCTCGAGGGGAGAAGCGGCCGCCTGCTCACGCAGCGCGGGCGCGACGAGATAGAGAATGCCCTGGCGGTGGACCGCGTTGGATTCATGAATTCGCGTATCGACGACCTCGCATGCCGGGCCGATTTCGATCTGGCCTCGAACAGCGGCAGGCTGGTGGTCAACCTTACCCTGCTTCCACTGCCGCACGAGGGCAGGGCGGTGGAGGCTATGCGCCCCGCTTTCGAGGCCGGGTTGTGCCTCTCGGATCTGGTGCTGCGCATCGGCCCCGGGGAAAGGGTGGGTGGCCTGGAGGTCCCCGAGGGCATGGCCGGCTGGGGAACGGTATGCAGCGTCACCCTCAACTCCATTTTTCTGCGCCACGGCATACCCGTAGAGTCCAGCTTCGGCGGTCTGCTGGAGATGACGGGGGGCAAACCGCGCCGCTTTACCGAGATAATCAGCTATTCGGGTTCCACCCTGGATCCCATTGAGATCTTCATCAAGGGCAAGATGACCAGCGTGCATTCCTCCGCCAGCGACGGCTCCGGCAGGATATGTGCATCCTACCGTCTTATCCCCTCTTCCGCCCTGGACGCCGCCGCCGAGCTGCTGGAGGCGATGAAGCGGTCGCGCCTGGGGGAGATGATCCTCCTGGGAAGGCCGAGCCAGCCGTTCATGGAGGTGCCGTCCGGAAAGGACCGCGTGGGTATGATCGTGGCCAGCGGACTCAATCCGCCCGCGGCGGCCGAAGAATTGGGCGTGGATACCTCGTCCCGCGCCATGGCCACCCTGGTCGATTGCTCCGCCCTGGCTCCATTCGCCACGCTGGCAAAACGCATCTAGCAGTCCGTCCGGCCCGGGGCGGGCGGCGAGCTTCTCCAAACCAGGTTCTTCCCCACTCCACGCGCCTTCTATCCACATCCGCGAGGTCGTGCTCGAGCTCGCGTAGCTACGTTCACGCACACCCGCTCTGCTTCCACGGGTCTGTCAAGGCCGCTCTCGCTTCATATACAGGCCTGCGGAGCCGAGTGGAAGGTTAAAAGACAAAGTTGTAGTAGATTAGAGTAGCCTGGTTGTGACCGCGGATGATCGAAGCGAAAGGCCGGCGATGACGAACGCCGGAGCAGACGGCAGAGAAGATGCGCTGACCGTGACCGCGCTGGTCAAGGACTACCCACGTCCTCCCGCGGGCTGGCGCTCTTTCTTCCTCCCTTCCTGGAAGCAGGGCGTCATTCGGGCCCTCGATGGGGTCAGCCTGCGGGTCCGCCGCGGCAGCGTCTTCGGCCTGCTGGGTACGAACGGCGCCGGAAAGACCACCCTGATCAAGATCTGTTACAACCTGCTCGTTCCCACCTCGGGCTCGGTCCTGGTGCTGGGAGAGGACACGCTACATCACGGCCGCGCCATTCGCCAACGCATGGGTATGGTCAACAGCGAGGAGCGCAGTTTTTACTGGCGCCTTTCGGGACGCCGCAACCTGGAGTTCTTCGCCGCCCTCCAGGGCCTGGATGGCAACGCGACGAAGCGGCGCATCGCGGAACTCGGCGGGCTAACGGGCGTAACCGGGTTCCTGGACGTGCCCTTCTCCGATTATTCGTCCGGCATGCGGCAGAAAACGGCGGTGGCGCGTGCCCTCCTGCACGACCCTGAGGTCCTGCTCATGGACGAACCGACGCGCTCCCTCTCCCCCGATGCCGCCTATCCCCTGCAGGACTTCATCCGCCGGGAGCTGGTGGAGGCCAGGGGCAAGACGGTCTTCCTGGCCACCCAGGACATGGACGAGGCGGAACGCCTGTGCGATGACGTGGCCCTGCTCCACCGCGGGCGCCTACTCTATCTCGGGACCCTGGCCGCACTCATGCACGAGGGCCGACGGGAACTGGGCGAGGGCGCCGGTCTCGGAGATATCTTCGTCGCACGCGTGCGCGAGGAGGAGGGGCCGTGAGAAAAGCCTTCGCCTTCCTCAAACGCGACTTTCTCATCGAGACGAGCTACCGCCTCAACTTCCTGCTCTCCCTCGCGGGCGTGGTCTTTACCGTGGCCATATTTTTCTTTTTGGGCAAGATCGTGGACCCGGCCGCGGTGCAGGATAGCGCCGACGACTATTTTTCCTTCGTCCTGGTGGGCACGGCCATGGCCATGTACCTGCGTACCGGCCTGGGCTCGTTCGCGGAGAGCTTGCGGGAGGAACAGATGATGGGTACCCTGGAGGCCATGATGTCCACCCCCACCTCCCTCACCACCATCATCCTCTCCTCGTCCATATGGCGCTTTCTCTTCACCTCCATCTCCGTGCTGGCCTTTCTCGTGGTTGGTGCATGCTTCGGCGTTTCCTTTGCCGGAGCCAACGTCTTCGCGGCGCTGCTCCTACTCGTCCTTACCGTGATGTCCTACGCTGCCCTGGGGATCATCTCCGCCAGCTTCATCATCGTCTTCAAGCGCGGAGACCCCATAAACTGGGTGGTGAGCAGCCTCTCCATACTCCTGGGGGGCGTATTCTACCCCACCGGCGTGCTTCCCGGCTGGATGCAGTTCTTCTCGCGCCTCCTCCCCATAACCTGGTCGCTGGAGGGTATCCGAGGGGCACTCCTCAAGGGCGAGGGTTTCTCCGCCCTGTGGCAGGAGTTCCTTGCCCTGGCCGTCATCGCGGCGGTGCTCATACCGCTGAGCCTGGCCTTCTTCGGCCTGGCCGTGAACTACGCACGCAAAACGGGTACCCTGGTCAAGTATTGAGCTATCGCGGCACCTGCTTGCCCCCCGGCCACCGTTTCTGCATCTTTGATCACACGCCGCATAATGCACGCAAAGGGGGCTCTCCGGGATCATCCTTATATTGTCCCAGCCCTCATCGGCCGCAGCAGGCAGGTTTAGGGCCGACGCTGGGTGAATATAATACATGTACGGAGCCTGAGGCCTGCGTGGGGAAGCGTTATTTTCAACCTTTGTACAGGGACAGGAGGGCAAAATGGAGAGCCGGTTCTTCGAAGAGGTCGAGCAGCACGAGGTGGAGATCACGGGCGGAACATGCGATGTCCCTATCCTCTACCGCGATGTTTTCGCCATCGTGGGCGTATTCACCGCCCCCACCCTCAAACTGCAGGAGCTCCTGCCCACGTCCAAACTGGTCCCGGCGGAGATGTACCCGGGCAAGGGGCTGCTGGGATTCATGGCCGCGGACTACCGCGATACCTCCATCGGCCCCTACAAGGAGTTCATCATCATGGTCCCGGCACGCTACCGCCCACGCTTCAACCCCCCCCTCTTCCCCGTGCTGCGTATGTCCGCCTCCCTCTCCTTCGAGGTCTTCATATGGCAGCTGCCGCTCACCTCCGAGGTGGGCCTGCACGCCGGCATCGACATCTGGGGATTCCCCAAGTTCCTCGCCGACATAGACTTCAGCGAGGACGAGAGCACCGTCTCCTGCAGGCTGGCCGAGGAGGGAGAGGAGATCCTCACCCTGGAGGTCCAGAAAAACCCCGCCCGCATGAAGACCTACTTCGATTACACCATCTTCTCCGTAAAGGAGCGGGAGCTTCTGCGCACCCACGTCAACGGTATCTCCAGCAACCTGGGGCGGAGCTTCCGTCCCGGCGGCGCTCACCTCACCCTGGGGGAGCACGCCCTGTCGCGCCGCATCCGCGAGATAGCCCCCGGCAGGAGCGTGCAGACCCTCTACGTCCCCAGGGGGCAGATGATCCTTCCCGAGGCCGAGGAAAGCCTGGCTCTCTGAGCCTATGCGCATTCCCGCCCGGATCAGCGCCGGGGAACCGGTACGCCCCGGCTGGCATCATTAATAGCAAGGCACGGTACCATATGATATGTCTTGGGGGTGTGAGTCATGAAGAAGGTCCTCGTCCCGGCGGTCATCCTGCTCATGCTAGTACCCGTGATAGCGGGTTGCGGGAGCTCGTCGTCGCCCGATGAACCGGTGAACAAAAAGGCGAAGAGTTATAACCTGCGGGCCGAGAGCAGCGGTTTCGCTTTCGGTCTCTTCGGGCAGGTGATGAACGAGGACTACGGCGAGAACGTCGTCCTCTCCCCCTTGAGCGCCAAACTCGCCCTGGCCATGGCCTACAACGGGGCCTCGGGCGAGACGAAAGAAGCCATGGCCGGGGTCCTGGACCTGGAGGGCATGAGTATGGAGGAGGTCAACGAACAGCTTGGGAACCTTATGCTCTCACTCGAGCAGGCCGACGAGGACGTGCTGCTGGAGATCGCCAACTCCATGTGGGCGAACCAGGACTTCGAACTGAACCAGGATTTCGTGGAGCGCTGCCGCGAGGCCTACGACGCGGAGGTAGCGAACCTCGATTTCTCCGACCCGGAATCTCCGGCGACCATAAACGCCTGGGTGAAGGAGAATACGCACGACAAGATCGAGGAGATCGTGGGCGATCTCTATCCCGAACTGGCGCTCATCCTCATAAACGCCGTCTATTTCAACGGCAAATGGGAGGTGCCTTTCGAGGCATCGAACACGGAGGACGGGGACTTTCACCTCCTGGACGGCGGCACGGTCACCGTCCCGCTCATGCACCGCTGGGACGAGTTCTCCTATTACGAGGACGAGGGACTCCAGATGGTGAGCCTGCCCTACGGCGAGGAGTCGGGGGGGCGCATGAGCATGTACGTGGTCCTGCCCAGCGAGGGCAGGGATTACGGTGAGTTTCTGGAAATTTTGAGCGAAGCCGGCTGGGAGGAATGGATGGACAAGTGCGCCGACCGCGAGGGGGAACTTGCCCTTCCACGCTTCAAGATGGAGTACGAAAAGGAGCTCAGCGACGCCCTCAAGGCCATGGGCATGGAGCCGGCCTTCGAGGGCGGGTTTGATGATATGCTCAGTGGTCTGGGCGGCGAAGACCTTTTCATCAGCAAGGTACTGCAGAAGACCTACATCGACGTCAACGAGGAGGGCACGGAGGCGGCTGCGGCCACCAGCGTGGAGATGGAGGCGACGGCGGCGATGCCCGAGGAGGAGCCCTTCGAGATGATCGTGGACCGGCCCTTCTTCTTTGCCATCCGCGACAACCAGACGGGCGCCATCCTCTTCATGGGCTCCATCGTGGACCCCTCGTGATAATAGAAAAGCGCGTGTTTGAGTGCTTGCATGCCTGTCTATGGAACCAACTCCCAAGAGTCCGCGTCCTCTTACTGAAAAGTTATCCACGGGCGAGTTCAGGGGGTAGCAATGATAAGAAAAATCTTGTTTTCGGTGCTTGTTATACTCTTGGTATTTCCTATCGTGGCTGGTTGTGGGGGTGCTTCCTCCGTCACTAACACGGCCGAGCATGAAACCATGAGCTACAGCCTACAGGGCGAAAGTCCCGACTTCGGCTTCGGCCTCTTCCAGCAGGTGGCGTCAATGGACTACAACACTAACATCGTCCTCTCGCCCCTGAGCGCCAAACTAGCGTTGGCCATGGCCTCCAACGGCGCCATCGGAGAGACAAAGGAAGCCATGGCCAAGGTATTGGATCTGGAAGATATGAGCCTGGATGAGATCAACAAACAACTCGGCAACCTGATGACCTCCCTCGAACAAGCAGACGAGGCGGTGCTGCTCGAGATCGCCAATTCGTTGTGGGCTGATGAGAAG
Organism: Actinomycetota bacterium; assembly: GCA_016931915.1. Lineage (GTDB taxonomy): Bacteria > Actinomycetota > Geothermincolia > Geothermincolales > RBG-13-55-18 > SURF-21. The sequence continues at coordinate 36,668 of JAFGDU010000074.1, read as the reverse complement.
AATCAATTGGCGCCGGATTTCGAGCAGCGTTGCCGGGAAAATTACGATGCGGAGGTCGCCAACCTGGATTTTACGGATCCAGCGAGCGTCGAGCGCATCAACGGCTGGGTAAACGATAAGACACACGGTAAGATAGACAGAATCGTTGATAAGCTTGAGAACGAGAGGGGCATGCTTGATTTAATTCTTTAAGCGCGGTTTATTTCAAGGGCAAGTGGACGTTCCCCTTCGATCCGTCTCTTACCGAGGATGGGGATTTCCACCTTCTGGATGGGAGTACGACTACCACACCCCTCATGCATGCCTCGGGATATTTCAACTACTATGGAGACCTGGACATCCAGGCGGTGAGCCTCCCCTATGGCGAGGGGCGCCTGAGCATGTGCGTTATCCTGCCCCGCGAGGAAAAAGACTACGGAGAATTCCTGCAATACTTGAACGAAGAGAACTGGGAACGGTGGATGGACAATCTCTATTTCAGTTACGAGGAAGTGGAGCTTGCCTTGCCCTGCTACCGAGTGGGGTACGAAAAGGAGTTGAACGATGCGCTCGGAGCTATGGGCATGGGGCCGGCTTTCCAAGGTGGCCTCGACGATATGTTTTCCGCACAAGTCATAGGCCCCACACTCATAGACAAGGTCCTCCAGAAGACTTTTATAGATGTCAACGAGGAGGGAACCGAAGCGACAGCAGTCACTTCGGTCAATGTACAAACACTGGGCTTGAGTCATGAACCCGATCCTTTCACCATGAGGGTTGACCGGCCCTTCTTCTTTGCCATCCGCGACAACCAGACGGGCGCCATCCTCTTCATGGGCTCCATCGTGGATCCATCGTAGGGACCCTCGCTGCGATTTAAACGCTGGCGACATACGGGGATGTCACCGTCCTGCAAATATGCGCAGGTGGAGTACCCGTGTTCCGCGTGGAGTATTCCGGCTTTCTTCCATCGCATACACCATTAGGATAGAATATCACCTGGAATATTTCTGACTATCTCAAGGGGTGATCTTCATGGCCATGACGCAGTGTCCGGATTGCGGAAATAATGTCTCGGATCTGGCGCCAGCCTGTCCGAACTGCGGCTATCCCGTTGTCGACGAGGCGGCAAAGGCGGCGGCGGAAAAGGAGAAAAAGAAGGGCTTACAGGGCTTTTTGGAGTTCATCAGGAAGCAGGGCGTGGTCGGCCTGGCCATCGGCTTCATCGTCGGCGTCGCGGTAGGGGGGGTCGTAACCTCGTTTGTCAGCGATCTCATCAACCCGGTCATCGGCGCCATCATCGGCCAGGGCAGCCTGGACACGCTGACCTTCACCATCGGTGATTCCGTGTTCACCTACGGGCACTTCATCGGCGTCCTCATCAATTTCGTCATCATCCTGGCCGTGGTCTACTTCGGCTTCAAGGCCCTGCGCCTGGAGAAACTCGACGCCAAGAAATAAGCATACGTCTGATCACTCACCTCCGACAGCCTGAATCGCGTAAATCTGCCTTCTCGCATGGCGAGAAGGCAGATTGCGAGGAGCGAAGCGACGTGGCAACCTCGACTGAGTGTCGCGTTGCGACAGTAGAATCTCAACTGCGACGGTGTCCAGTCGCCAGTCCCGGTGCAGCCAGGCCAGGCCTGGCACACGTACGTACGGACGTGCTTTCTCGATCAATGCTCCGCTATCGACTCGATGGTATCGTCCAGGCCGCAGGCGGCGGTGGTCTCCGCGAAGGTGCCCTCCCACATACCGAGGGCGACACCGAGCTCCTTGTGTTCCTGCGCGGCCTCGTGAATGGGTATACCGCACATGGCGGCGTCTATGGCCTGGCGGAACGCCTTCGCTCCCGCGGTCGGCCCCATGGGATGCGCGTGTATGCCTCCGCCCGAGCCGATCATTATCTCCTTGCCGATGTCCGCCACGCAGACCGGGACCATGTCCGGGGTGATGCCTCCCGAGGGCATGGGCATCATGGGCTTGACGTCGTGCAGGGGGTAATGCATCACGTCGGCGGTGTACACGAAGCGGTCCTTGAGGTAGGGCGCCTTGCCGTAGGGAGCCGGGAAGACCACCGAGTCCGCCCCCGCCAGGCGGGGCAGCTTCCCCAGCACCAGGTGGGACGATATACCGGAGATGGGCGACTCGTAGAGCGCTCCGGCGCAGTCCATGTGGGCGAGGATGGGGACGTTGATGTCCGGGTCCTCGGCCAGCGCCTGCAGCGCCGGCAGGCCCACTGCAAGGTAGTTGACCATGATGGCGTTTGCTCCCGCGTCCACGACGCGCTTGGCGGTCTCGAACATCTTGGGGAGGTTGTCGGAGATATTCACCGTGTACAGGGTGTGCTCCCCCGTCTCCTCGTAGGCCCGCTTCTCCATGGCCATGTAGGCCTTGACCCGGTCCTCGCAGCGGTTGAAGGCCATGTCCGCGATGAGCTCGTCGTCCTTGATGACGTCGCAGCCACCCACGGCCACCTCGTAGAAGAGCTTTTCACCGATCTCGCAGGAATACCCCGTGCAGGGCTTGATCATGTTGTTGATGAGGGGGCGGCGTTCTTTCATCTCCAGCGCCTCGTAGATGCCGTCGATGCCGAAATTCGGGCCCGCGAAACCGTCCGTATACTGCTTGGGGAACTGCAGGTCGAGCAGCTTTATCTTGCCGCCCATGGAGATATTCCCCACCACGGCGGTGAGCAGCATGGGGATCTGGTGCTCGATGTTGCGGACGGGGAAGGCCACCTGCACCACGTAGGTGCGTTCCTCTACTCCCTTCGGCACCTCGAACTCGTAGAAGGGAACCTCGTGGATGGCGATGACCTTGGCCACGTGCTTCGCCCTCACCTCCGGCGTCTCGCCGGGGACGGCGGTCCACGTGCCCGTGGACTGCTCCACCGCCAGGAAGGGCGCCAGGTAGTACATGATCATGTCCCGCGGCAGTGCCGCATAGTAGGTGGCGATGATGAAATCGCCGCAGTCTATCCCCTCCGGCAGCGCCTTCGGCTGTGCTTCGTAGAATAACATCTCTCTTCCTCCTTGCTCGCTCAGACTTTACAGGCCTGTCCCGGCTCGTTGAGCGTACGGCATATCCCCGTGAGATTGCCGTGCAGGCAGCGGAACACGCCATAGAGTTCGTCGTACTCGGTGCAGCAGTCCGGGTTGGGCTCGAAGGTCCCGCGCACCTTTACTACCTTCTTGAGCTCCCGGTAGCTCTCATATTCCTTCAAGGCCACCGCCACCGCGAGGGCACAGCCCATGGCGCCGGCCTCCTGGGGCGTCTCCACCGCCTCGACCTTGCGCCGGGTGACGTCGGCCATTATCTGCATCCACACATCGCTGCGGGCTCCGCCGCCGATGGTGCGCAGGGTACCGCACTTGAACCCAGCTTTGCCCGCCGCATCCACCAGCCAGCGGCAGTTGTAGGCCACCCCCTCGTAGACGGCGCGCAGCAGGTGGTCGCGCTCGTGCTCCAGGGAGAGGTTGACGAAAGCCGCGCGCAGGGTGGTGTCCGTGATGGGCGCCCTCTCCCCGAACATCCAGGGGGTGAAGAGCAGCCGCTTCGCCCCCGGCTCCACCTTCTCCACCACCTCGTCCAGGATGGGGAAGATGGCCATCTCGTCCCCCGCCTGGCGGGCTCTCTCCATCTCCTCAGCCGTGGCGAAATTGTCCGCGAACCATTTCAGGCAGGCGCCTGCCGTCTCCGTCTCCCCGATCATGATGAACATCTCGGGATCGGCGGAGACCACGGAGACGATGCCGTTCTTACCCAGGTTCTTGACCTTGGAGGTCGATATGCACAACCAGCCGGAAGTCCCGAGGTATATATGGGCGTCCCCGTTCTCCAGGGCCCCCGACCCGGTGGCCGCGGCGGGCACGTCGCCCATGCCGCCGATCACCGGCGTGCCCGGCTCCAGCCCCATCTCGGCGGCGGCCTCCTTGGTGAGCAGGCCTACCACCTCTATGGAGCTCTTCACGTCCGGCATCTTCTCCAGCGGGATGCCCAGCAGCTTCGCGAAGAGCGGGTCCCAGTCGCGGGTCTTGTTCTTGAGGAAGCCGGTCACCCCTGCCCCGGTATGGTCGATGATCATGTTGCCGGTGGCGCGGCATACCAGATATCCGTTGACGTCGAGGATCTTGTGGGTATCCGCGAATACCTGCGGTTCCTTCTCCTTGAGCCACAGTATCTTGCAGATGACGTCCTTGCCCGAGGGCACCGCGCCCGCTACGGTCATGATCACACGGGAGCCGCCCAGGCGGCGCACCAGCCGTGCCGCCTGCTCGTCGGCGCGGCTGTCTATCCATATTATGGCAGGCCGCAGGGGCTCCCCCGACTCGTTCACGGGAAGCACGCCCAGCATCTGGGTGGCGAAGCCGGTGCCGATGACCTGGCCCGCCTTTATCTTGCTCTCCTTGATGACGCGCTGGGTGCTTACCGCAACGGCCTTCCACCAGTCACGCGGATCCTGTTCCGCCCAGTGGGGCTGGGGGTAGGAAACCGGATAGGGCTCGAAGCTGGAGGCTATGATGCCCCCCGCGAGGTCGGTCAACACCGCCTTGCTGCCCCCCGTGCCCACGTCATGGCTGACGATGAACTTATCGCCCATTACGCATCACCAGTCCTCTCATGCTCTTCGAACCCCGCCGTCCCGTCATCCCGGACACCGCGCGAATTGGATCTAGAGCTTCAGGTCGACGGTCTCCACGTTCCCATCCTTGTCGATATGCTCGATATAGATGGGAGCGCTGTCCCCCTTACCGGAGGACTTGATGATCTCACCGGCCAGTTGGATCATGTCCATGGGGTTCACGTCCGCCTCGGGAGGGAAGGCGCCCTTGAGGGCGATCTTGCCCTGGCCCATGACTATGGCTCCCAGGGCAGCGGGGATGCCGGTGCCCTCGCCCATGCCCATGCCGCTGGAGGACATCTGGAAGACGTAGGAGTGGGGATCACCGTCCTTGCTCCCCTTGACCACTATCTTCAGGCAGCCGCGTGGGAAGTCGATGCCGGCCTCCTTGAGTAGGCCGTCCCGGCGCGAGATGACGAAGGCCACCGCGAACTCGCGCGGGACGATCATCTCTCCCTGGACCTCCAGGGGCTCGTCAGAGGTGAGGCCCAGCCTGACCATGCTCTTGATGAGCTCCGCGTAGGAGACGGGGATGACCAGCCCTAGGTTGGTGACCCTCTTGACCCCCTTGATGTACTTGGGCAGCGTCATGGTCTCCGGGTGCGGGTAGCCGTAGACGGGGTAGGTGCCCACGTCGCGGAAGTCGGTCTCTTCCTCCAGGGCCTTGCCGCTCTCCTCGAAGAGCCTGACCGTCTTGTATTCGCCATCCAGGAACATGGGGATGTCGATCTCCATGGAGTGGAAGCGGTGCTTGATCACCGCCGGGCCCTCCACGTCCTCGCCGCCGTGGGCATGGTAGATGTCCACCGAGTCCACCTGGTCCAGCAGGGTCTCGGCCGTGAACTTCACCAGCAGGTTGGCCATGCCGGGGGAGCTGCCCATGCCTACGAGGGCCGAGATGCCGGCATCGGCGGCCTTGCCGTCCATGGCCAGCATGGCCTCGGTGGCGTCCAGGTCGTCGCAGATGTCCACGTAGTCGATCCCCGCCTCGATCGCTGCCTCGAGGATGGGCGGGCCGTACTTGTAGAAGGGGCCGACACAGTTGAGGATGACCGAGGCGCTGGAGATGACATCGCGCAGGCTCTGGGGGTCGTCTGCGTTCAGCTCCGCCGCCTTTACCCTCTCCTCGCCCAACTCGGAGGAGAGCTTGCGGGCCGCCTCGATATCCTTGTCGGCAACAACGTACTCGTCGAAATAATCCGTCGGAGCCAGCATACGCACCGCGGTGCTGCCTACCGCGCCGCAGCCACCTAGAATAACCAGCCTAGACATTTTTACCTCCTGTCGCTTTCCTGAAGAAAACCGATCTATCACTTTCCGATCTATTCCAGCCATTCAACGAACAGCGTGCTTTCTGCACCAACCTCCAGCTCGACAGTCGTCAGCTGCCCACCTTACCGTGCGGCGTTCACTTTATTCCCGTTTTTTGCCCGCGAGCTCCGCGGCGTTCTGCAACACCATCCTGGCGATCCGCTCGACCATCTCCATGGCGGTGCGCAGATCGAAGGATTCCGAATCCTCCAGCCACTGGATCTCCATACCCTCCATCAAACCCAGGAGCATGCAGGCAAGATAATAGGAATCCACCGCCGGCAGCATGCCCTCCTCTATGCCCTGGGAGAGTATCTCCTGTAACTTTTCCTTGATCTCGCGGCTGTTATGGTGGAGCTTTTCCACGTATTCGGGAGAGAACGCCTCCAGCTCTTCGGCGCGCATCTTCCAGGATAGCTTGGTGTAATCGCGATGGCGAAAATGCAGGTCCACCACCTTGTTTCCCAGCCAGTACAGCTTCTCCAGCGCATTGCCGTCTATCTCCGCTGCCTGCCTTACCAGCCCTATGAACTCGTCATGCGATTCCTCAACCAGGGAGAAATACAGCTCCTCCTTGGAATTCCAATACCAGTAAAGGGTGCCCTTGCCGAATCCCGCCTCCATGGCTATCTCCGACATGGTCGTCTTGTGGTATCCCTTGGCCGAGAACAACTTGAGGGCCGCCTGCTTGAAAGCCCTCTCGCGCTCGTCTTTGGCGGGGTTCTTCCTTATACCGAGAGATCTGGCCAACTCGCCCTCTTTCCTTTAGACCAACCGGTCAGTCTTATTCTATAACGGCAGGTTACCCTCGTCAATATCCAGTCCTCGCAGCCATCTTCACCGCCGCTTGAAAGGGTTTTCTACCCGTTTTGGCTACTGCCCCCCGCCCTTCATGAGCTTCCTGATATTGAGCAGGTTCTCCAGGGGTTCCCGGGGGAGTTCCCTGGCACCCCCCAGAGCCTCCGCGTTCATGGTCACCTGCGCGCAGAACTCCACCGTCTCCAGGCGATGATAGGCCTGCTCCACGTCGCTTCCCCAGCACAGCACCCCGTGGTTCTCCATGAGCACGGCGTCGTATCCGCTGAGGTATGGCACTATTACCTCGGCCAGTTCCGGGCTGCCGGGGGGCTGGAAGGGAACCAGCGGTACCTCCCCCAGAAAGACTATCGCCTCCGGAATGAGGTGCTGGTCCAGCGGCCTGCCGGCGACCGCAAACGAGGTGGCCAGGGGCGGATGGGCGTGAACGACTCCGCCGATATCCTCCCTCTCCAGGTACAGGCGCAGGTGCATGGGGGTCTCGGTAGTAGGATACCCCTCTCCGCGCAGCACCTCACCCTCCAGGGTCACCACCAGGAGTTGCTCAGGGCGCATGAATCCCTTGCTTACCAGCGTGGGCGTGATGAGCACCGTGCCCGAATCGAGCCGGGCCGAGATGTTGCCGGAATTCGCCGAAGCCATGCCGCGCTGCCACACGCGCCTTCCGATATCGCAGATCAGTTCCCTCATCGCAGCTTCATCAACCATGGCCGGGACCTCCTTGCATTATCCCTGCTGCTCATCGAGAATCCTGTTCCTCTTATATCCAGAGTACGGGATATCGAATCATAAAATCTTTTAGACCTACCGGTCAGTCTATATTAAACGCTTGCGCTCCCTCCGGTCAAGACGCATCCTGAGGGCACATGCAGTATCCTGTCTGCCTTAGATGTGATGGGAATGCGCCGTTTGCCTGATGGTAGAATACCATTATCTGGAAGTATGCCGTGTCAGGCACGGGGTCTGTCCCGATATGCTAACGACTGGGAGACGATCGTGCTCAAGATGCCCTGGCTCGACGTGACCAAATGCACTATCGAAGAGCATTGCGATGATTGTAAAGCCGCCCGCTCCTGCAAACATGATGCCTTCAACGTCGTCCCGGGCGACAGCGGCTCGGGCAAAAGGTGCAGGATCGCCATAGATATGGAGAGGTGCCGTCTCTGTGGAGAATGCATGCACGCCTGTGAACTGGGCGCCATCAAGATGATATAAGCGATCGACGGGCGGGGATGGGGCACACCGTTTTCCGTCACATCCCTTTACTGTAGCGCTGGAGCACGGCCGTGCCCGCTTTTGTAATGCGGGAGAGCTCCACGGCGCGTGATACCGTCGAAGCTGCACTGGCTACACCGAGCTCGTCACGCAGCACGAGCAGCTTATCCTCACCCTCGCGCCTCCCCATCCCCTGCAGTGAGGAGAATGCGGAACCGCCTTGCAGGCCAAGATCGGGTGAAGCGATGACCATGTTCACGGCATGGAAGAACTGGTTCATGGTGATCAGGGCCATCTCCAGGCCCGCCATGCGGAACCAGGCTACGGCTATGGATCCTCCCACCTTATTGCGGAGCATCCCGGCGGATATATTGCCGTGCACGTAGACGCGCATGCGGTCGATGAAGGCTGCGATGTGGCCGGAGAGTCGCCCGAAATAGACCGGGGTGGCGAAGATGAGGACATCCGCCTCCTCTATGAGTGGATACATTGCGGTCATGTCGTCATCCACCGAGCACCTGCGATCGCCCTCCTGTTTACGCAGGCACCAGTTGCAATGGATGCAATCCCCCACTCCACCACCGGCGAGTGAAATTATCTCGAAGCTTACCCCCGGGTCTTCATCCTGGCTGTGCAGTGCTCTCTCCAGCAGGGCTTCCGCATTGCCGCCCCGCACCGGGCTTCCGCATATCCCGAGGATCCTTACCTCCGGGATCACAGGCCCTCCCCGATGAAGGGGAGCACCCTCAGCCTGATGAAGGCGGTGGTGCCTTCTCCCGGCCTCCCCTTGACCGTGAGATCGCCTCCCATGGCCGCCACGTACTTGCGGCAGAGATAGAGCCCGGAGACGGCGACCTTCATCCCTTTCCCCTCGACCTCCTCCAGCTCCCTCCCCATTATCTCCTCCACCACCTCCGCGGAGATGCCCGGACCCTGGTCTTCGATGCGAAGCAGGATCTCGTCACCCCATCTCTCGACCCCCAGTATCACCGGAGCGTCGGCTGGGGAGAACTTGCGCGCGTTATCGATGAGCTGCATGAGCGCTTCCCGCAGCAGCTTTTTATCGGTATGCAGCCTGGGAAGATCTTCCTCTATCTCCAGGAATATCTCGCCCTTCCTCTCGCCCCTGCCGTAATATTCCTTCATATCCCAGAGGAGGGCGGCGATGTCGATGCCCCTGGAGGATGGCACGGATCTATCCGCCACCGATTCGCTGAAGAGTGCCAGGTTGTCGGGGAGTGCGTCCTCCCCCTTGACCTCCTTGGCGATCTCGAAATAATCGTGTTCTTTCTCCCTCGCCGGGGCCAGGGTGGGGATGATCCCCCCCTTATCGCCATGCGTGGACCTTGAGCTTTCGTCGTCGCCGGCTTTATCCTCTTCCGTGGCACCAGGCGCGGAAGGTTCATCCTCTCCACCCCCGGGAGCGGAATCCGCGTCTACATCGACCTCTTCCTGCATTGGCCCGGCGGTAGCGATACCAGCGGCCATCCTTGCCTCCAGGGCGGTAACTGCGGAAGCTATGGCCTCTCCCGTTGCGGTTATGACCGTGTCTTCCAACGCTTCTACTTTGACCGCATCGCAGTCCGCCATGGCCAGGGCGCCTGCCGCCTCCCCCCCGCCGCGCACGGGTAAGACCATCAAGCCGCGCCACCTCCTCTCCCTAAGTATGGGGAGAAGGGTGTCCGCCTTCTCTATGAAGGAATGGACTTCGTCCCAGCCCCTTCTCGGCACTCCGCCGTGTATCTCCACGTTGAGCCTCACGAGCATCCCGCACAACCTGGCGTGGCCGGGGCGCAGCTTCAACGAGGAGAGCATCCTCGCCTCTTCTTCCTCCAGGCCGAGCTGGGCGTACAGAACGGCCTCCGCCCGCTGCACGGCGAAAAAGGCAGCGGCCGAGCATCCGAACTCTTCCTGCATGCCGCGCAGGCAGGCCTCCAGAAAGTCCTGGGGTCCATGGCTGCGCGCCGCCAGCTCCATTATCTCCTCTTTCATCTTGTAGACCTTGAGCAACGCCTCGGCTTCCTCCATCTCCGACAGCTCGCGCGTGGCCTCCCTCAGCATGGCCATGAATTCCCGCGTCCTGCCACCTGCCGTAACCGCCGGCCTTATGCTCATGAAAAGCGTATGGCGCTCCCCTTCCTTGCCCACCTGCACCAGGGCCTCCCTGATCTCCTCGCCACCCAGGGCCCGCTCCAACATGGATACGACCTCCTGGCGGACATGCGCGGGAAAAAGGTCGGGGAGGGGCGTTGCGATGGCGCGGTCACTGCTGGTGGATAGGGACTTCTCGGCAGAATGGCTGAGCAGGGTCACGCGGAAATCCGGAGTGAAACAGACGACGGCCACACCGACCCGTTCGAGCAGGCTCCAGACTCGTTGCAGTTCGTCCTCTCTTTCGCGGCGGATACGCGCCTCTACCGTATTGTCCCTCCCCATGCCCAGAAGCCGGTCTATCCCGCCATGCGAGTTCTTGAGGACATTGACGGTGACGGCGATGGAGGAGGTGGTACCGTCGCCGCGGTTGAACTCCAGCTCTCCCCGCCATGGAGCCGCACGTGCCGCCTCGACCAGGCTTTCCAGAGCCTGCTTTGCTTCCTCCTTGAGCAGGAAAAACGAGAGGGGCCGTCCCACGATCTCGTCCTGCTCGTGGCCCAGCATCTCGCACATCACCGCGTTGGCATAGGTGAAGTTGGCGTCCAGGTCCAGCATGAAAGCGGGCTCCACCTGGATATCCAGGAACTGCGGCAGGCCCAAGGCCTCCTCGGGGACCGGGGCTGGAGGTGCTTCCTCCCTGGCCGCACGCCGTTCCGGCGCGGGGCGCATACCCGTGCTGGTTATGGTCACCATGGTACCGGTCGTGCCCAGCGCTTCCAGGGGATATGGCGACATGTTTATGTTCAGCCGCATCAGTCTCTTTCCCACCTTGTATGCCAGGGCATAGTCCTCCACACCCCGGCCGCGTTTGGTCTTGGCCAGAAGCTCTTTGAGGGCGGAGTAGAGAGGCGGGTTCGCCTTGTACAGAGGTGTTTTGCGCACTTCCTCGAGGGGTTTTTCCAGAAAGACCTCGGCGTCCCTGTTGCCCTCCAGGATCCTGTCCTCTTCATCGAGGAGGAGGGAGGCATTGAGGGTGACCGTGTCCCTTCCGTTCAAGCCTTCCTCACCTCCGTCCCTAAAATAGAGCCAACGGTGTGCCCGCCCTTACCTGCCTCGCTAACGCTCGCAGGTATGACGATATTCGCAACGAGATCACTCCAACACTAGAATATTCGAGGGGCTGCTACTCCCACCCTTCCCGGCTGCTAAACTTATGGTTTTGCAGCGTCGATAAAACCCACGAAAATATGGTTCTGGTGCGAAAAGCGTGGGTAAATGAAAGGTAGGGTCGAGTATATCAGGTAACCACCCACACTTATATAAAGGGGGACATCTTGGCGGCTAACACGTACCGATTCCCCGTTCAGGTGGTATTCGGGGAAGGCTGCCTCAAGGAGGCGGGAGCCTTCGTCAAGAACTTCGGCAAGAGTGCCCTGCTGGTCACCGGCAGCGGCCCCACTTCAAAATGCACGGCAGTAGATACCCTGAACGATATCCTGGCTGGTGAGGGCGTCGGTGTCCACCATTTCGCCGAGGTGGAGGCGGACCCGAGCGTGGAAACGGTGGAAAAAGGCGTTGCGTTCGCCGGCGACAACGGCTGCGACTTCGTCATCGGGCTGGGGGGCGGCAGTCCCCTCGACGCCGCCAAGATCATAGCCGCGAGGTTGACCAACGAGGGGGATATAGCCTCGTGGGAGGGAATCGGCCGCATACCACGCCGCTCCAGGCCCCTCATATGCATCCCGACGACCTCGGGGACGGGGAGCGAGGTAACCTGGGTGGCAGTGATAACGGGTGGTAAACGCCGCCAGAAGATGTCCATCGTCAGCCAGAACCTCTATCCCGTTCTGGCCATAATCGATCCCGAGCTCACCTATTCCATGCCTCCCGATCTCACGGCCGCAGCCGGAATGGACGCCTTGACCCATGCCATCGAGTCCTACGTGGCTCGCCGGGCTTGGGAACCCACTCGAGCCCTCTCGCTCAGGGCGACGCAGCTCGCTTACGCCAATCTGGAGAGGGCATGCACCGATGGATCGGATAGCGAGTCCCGCCACAATATGGCCCTGGCTTCCTTCATGGCCGGGATGGCTTTCACCTCCGCCGGCCTGGGTTTGACCCACGCCCTCGCCCACGCCCTCGGCTCCCATTTCGGCATCTCTCATGGCAAGGCCAACGCCTTGCTCCTGTCACACGTGATCCGTTTCAACCTCGAGGTCTGCCCGGAGCTCTACCGCGAGCTGGCCGTGGCCATGGGATTGAACGTCGCGGGGATACCGGCCCCGCGCGCGGCCGGGGAGGCCGCCAGGGCAGTGGAAGAACTGCTGTCCGTTCTGCCCATACCGTCGGACCTCGAGGAGGCGGGTGTGGCAAGGGCCAGCGTGGAAACCCTGGCGGCCGAGGCATTCCTGAACACGCGGCTGCGCTCGTCCAACCCACGCGATACCGTGCTGGAGGATCTGGTGCAGGTGCTGCGCAATTCCTTCGGCAATTGATGCCGGGATCCATCTCCGGGAAGCACGCGGTAATTAAACACGGGTCGGGTAGAGGCGGGTTGAGACCCTGATCCAAGACCACTTGGGTACACCCGGGAAAAGCGGCCCGCAAAGGGACAGCTCCCGAAGAAAGCCTATCTCTGCTAATGCCGCGGAGATCCCCGCAATCTCGCTTGTCTTCGGGAGCTGATTTCCAGCACCTTTGCTATCTCTAATTTACCACATTTGCGACGGGAATAAACCCCGGGTGCTTCATGAGGGGGGTAGGATGCCGCTTTCCCCGCCGCCTACCCCGTGAGGGCGACGGCACTTCGTCCCGCGGAGTCATCCCGTTATCCACGAGCACCGACGCATCTCGTGCGCTCCAGGACTGCATCCCAGCATTCCTGGCTCAACCTGAGACAGCGTATGGCAAGGGGATGAGATAAATCATCGCGGAGCGGCCGCAGCCGGGTTAATATACCCCCATAGGTATATGAGGAGAATAGCGATGCGCAACAAGATGCCGTGGATTGACAGGGAGAAGTGCGATATAGCCGAGCGTTGCGGCGATTGTAAGGCGGCGAAGTTCTGCAAGCATGGCGCGTTTCAGGTCATCCCCGGGGGCAACGGCGCGGGAGAGAGCTGCCGCGTCGGGATCGATTTCGAGAGATGCCGCCTGTGCGGGGACTGTTCGCACGCCTGCGAACTCGGAGCCGTAAAAATGGTGTGAGATCGAGAGGAGGAAGCGATCATGGAGGATATGGACAGCGAGTTTTTCAAGAGGTACCACCGCGCGGTGGTGAAGTCCAATGCCAGGGACGTGGAGAAATTGAAGTCGAGGATCGGCTCCGAATGGGCCAACGAATTCCGCGCCAAGACGGGCAGCAAGCTGCAGGGAGAGGAGTTCAACCGCGCCCTCGAGGATTATCTCGGCAAGGAGTTGCGTTTCTGCAACGACGTGAAGGTCAGGGGCGAGGGGGAAGATCTGAGCATCGAGGTGGCGGGTTGCCATATCTGCCACGGCAACGAGGTCCTCAAATCCGAGGGGGAGCCGGCGCTGTGTCCCATCGTACCCACGGGCCTTTTCTCCATCTCCAGGGTGTCCGACCGCAAGGCGAGCCTGGAAGGTGTGCGCAAGAACGGCGTCGTGGGTGAATGCGAGATTTGCTACAAGCTCAATTGATAAAGGAAAGAACGGCGTAGATAAAAGGTCCCGCTGGATCTTAAAGGAGGTGCCTTATGAAGCGTTACATGGTTCCCAGGGTGGCTCATTGTTCCGAGGGGTGTAGACAGTGGCCCTTCGGGGCCACCAGAGAACCGAGGTTCTGAATCAGATTAGAGCTTAGACGGTATAAATGAGGGCGCGTGTTCGCCCTCCTTTCTCTGCGGCGACTCATAAACGGTGATAAGTACCGTAGATTATCCCGGCCCTCAATCCATATACAGGCAGGTGGCCCGCTCCGCCACCACCGGCTTGTTCGAGCTCACCATGGTCGAGACGTGGAAGCCCTGCACGCTGTCGCCGGCGTTGACGCTGAGCCTGCCGTGCGGGAGGAGCTCCCTGGGGGGCGTGGTTTTATCACGAACAGAGCACTGCCTTGCGAGTCTTACAGCGCGATGTTCTTTCGTGATACTATCGATAATCAAGGAGCGAGGAACGAGCAGCCGTAAATCCTTTTGGCGCAGAGGGAGATAAGGGGAGGAACAGCCGACATGCCGAAGACTCTGTGGGACCATCTGCCGTCCAAGCAGTACCTGGCCGCCCAGGAACAGCACCTGGTGCGTTACCTCAGGGAATTGGTCTATCCCTACAGCCCCTACTACCGCGAACTACTGGATTACAACCGCATCAAGCCGAGCGTGATCAAAACGGTGAAGGACATGTCCTGCATACCATTCACCACCAAGGCTGATATCGCTCCACTCCCGGAAGACCCGGATATCCCCATGTCCATCGTGCTGCAGCCGACTCCCGAGCGCATGAAAGAGTCGAAGCTCTCCGTGCGCATGAAGCGGAGGTACGCGAGGCTGACCAGCGGCAAGAAAGGATTCAACTCCGCTATGGACATGGAGTTCCTTCCCGTCCACTACCATTTCACCATCGGGCGCACGGCCCTTCCCACCCCCATCCTGTATACGCAGTACGACCTGCAGCGCATGCGCGAATGCGGGAGAAGGCTCTTCGAGCTCATGGAATTGAAGCGGGAGGACCTGGTCATCAACGCCTTCCCCTTCGCTCCCCATCTGGCCTTCTGGATGACCTACTTCGCCGCCGAGGCGGCTGGCGTGCCTGCCCTGCACACGGGCGGAGGCCGCATCCTCGGCACGCACCGCATACTGGAGGCACTGGAGCGCCTCAAGGGCACGGTGCTCACGGCGACCCCGAGTTACGCCTACCATCTGCTGCGCCTGGCCGCCAGCGAGGGCAGGGACTTCTCGAGCCTCCACACCCTGATCATGGGAGGCGACCGCCTGCCGTCGGGGCTGAAGGACAAGATCCTGGAACTCCTGGGCAAGGTAGGGGCGGAGAACGCGGCCGTGGCCTCGACCTACGGCTTCACCGAGGGAAGGGTGGCATGGAGCGAGTGCCGGCAGTCCGCCCTGTCCAAGGAGAAGAGCTCGGGCTATCACCTCTTCCCCGACATGGAGATCATGGAGATAGTCGACCCCGACACCGGTAAGCGCCTGGGTGAAGGCGAGAGCGGAGAGATCGTCTATACCACCCTGGAGTGGAGGGGAAGCGTTCTGCTGAGGTTCCGCACCGGCGACCTGGTCGAGGGCGGGCTGGATTTCTCCCCCTGTCCCTTCTGCGGCCGCTCCCTGCCCCGGCTGGGGCTGGATATCACCAGGACCTCGGAATACAAGGAGTTCGAGCTCACAAAGCTGAAGGGAACCCTGGTGGACCTCAACGCGTTCTACCCCCTGCTCTCGGGACACAAGGACGTGCTCGAGTGGCAGCTCGAGATACGCAAGCACAACGACGACCCCTTCGACCTCGACGAGCTCTACCTGCACGTCACCCCGGCCGAGGGGATGTCCAAGCGGTACCTCGAGAAGGAGCTGCAGGAGCTGCTGCAGCGGGAGATCGAGGTGGCTCCTACGCGCATCGTCTTCCACAGCCTCCCCCGCCTGCTACAGCGCCTGGGGCTGGACACCAAGGGGCGCGAGCGCCGTTTCATCGACCTCAGGGAAGGGGCCGCGGAAGCGATGGCGGGATTCGAGGAGGAGGCGGAGCCCCAGGAGAGCATGGATTTCGAAGACGTGGCGGAGACGGAGGACTACGAAGAGGATTTCGCCGACGACGATCTTAGCGACGAGGACTAGGCGCCGGCTTTTTCGCTCCGAGGGAGGCAGCACGTGATCGTTCTCGCCATAGATGAGGGCACCACCGGGACCAAGTGTATCTGCCTCGACGGCGACCAGAGACCCCTATCCAGCGTATCCCTGGAGTTCCAGCAGTATTTCCCCCAGCCCGGCTGGGTGGAGCACGATGCCGAGGAGATCTGGGAGCGTACCTGCGAGGCCGCACGCCGCGCCCTGGACGAGGCAGGTGCCGGTCCCGCTGACGTGGCGGCGGTAGGGATCACCAATCAGCGGGAGACCACGGTGATCTGGGACCGCGCCACCGGGATGCCGGTGCGCAAGGCCATAGTCTGGCAGTGCCGCCGCAGCGCCGACATCTGCAGCCGCTGCATCGAGGAAGGTCTCGAGGGTATGGTGAAGGAGAGGACCGGCCTGGTTCTGGACCCCTATTTCTCGGGCACCAAGCTCACCTGGGTCATGGAGAACGAACCGGAGATCGCGAAACGCGCCGAGTCGGGCGAGCTCTGCTTCGGCACCATCGATTCCTGGCTCATCCACCGCCTGACCGGCGGGCGCGTGCATGCCACCGACGTATCCAACGCCAGCCGCACCCTTCTCTTCAATATCCGCGACCTCGCCTGGGACCCAGAGCTGGCCGCGATGTGCGGCGTCCCCATGTCCATGCTCCCCGAGGTCAGGGAATCGTGCGGTATATTCGGGGAGACCGACCCGGCGGCTTTCCTGGGTATCGCCGCGCCCATCGCCGGGGTGGCCGGCGATCAGCAGGCGGCCCTCTTCGGGCAGGCCTGCTTCCGCCCCGGCATGACCAAGAACACCTACGGCACGGGGAGTTTCGTGCTCATGAATATCGGCGGGCAGCCCCGCTTCTCCAGACGGGGGATGCTCACCACCGTGGCCTGGTCCATGGGGGGAGAGACCACTTACGCCCTGGAGGGCGCCATCTTCATCACCGGGGCGGCGATCAACTGGCTGCGCGACGGGCTGCAGATCATTAACAAGGTTTCAGACATCGACGAGCTCGCCGCCGAGGTCGACAATACCGGAGGGGTTTATTTCGTCCCCGCCCTGGTAGGCCTGGGGGCTCCGCACTGGGACCCGCAGGCCCGAGGCCTGCTCATCGGGATGACACGGGGTACGGGACGTGCCCATGTCGCCCGCGCCGTCATCGAATCCATGGCCCTGCAGACGGCGGACGTGGTGGAGGTGATGCAGGAGGAGGCGGGCATCCCCCTGCAGGAGCTGCGCGTGGACGGCGGCGCCAGCGTAATGGATATGCTCCTGCAGTACCAGGCCGACCTGCTGGGAGTGCCGGTGCGCCGCCCGGTGATCTCCGAGACAACCGCGCTGGGGGCGGCGCTGCTCGCCGGGCTGGCGACGGGCTTCTGGGAAAACATGGAAGAGATCGAGGAGAGATGGCAGCTGGACCGGGAGGCCCTGCCCGACGAGAGCGCAGCCGAGCGCGTGCGCGTAATGCGCCGGGACTGGAAGCGGGCCGTTGAGCGCAGCCTGGATTGGGCGCGGGAGGACCAGGCCTGCGAAAGCGAGTGACATCGTGACGCGGCGTGCGGGGAATCCTATCCCCGGGACGCCAGGATCAAGGAGGGGAAGATGCCTGAACAAGTATGGCCGGATGCCGAACCGTTCGCGTTCGAGGGAGGGAATACGGGCGTGCTGGTGGTGCATGGATTCACCGGCTGCACCCAGAGCATGCTCCCCCTGGGGGAGGGGCTGGCCGCGGCGGGGTACACGGTGGTCGGACCCCGCCTGCCCGGACACGGCACCTCCGTCAAGGACATGAGCACGCGCAAGTGGGACGAGTGGACGGGCGAGGCTGAAAAAAGCCTGTTGGGCCTGCTGGACCGCTGCGACAAGGTCTTCGTCACCGGCCTGTCCATGGGCGGTACCATCACCTGTTACCTGGGCGAGCGCTATGCCGGCAAGCTGGCCGGCATCATGCCTATAAACGCGGCCGTGGAAAAGCTCAACCCTTTCCTGCCCCTCACACCGGTGGTGAAATACGTGCTCAAGACCATCCCCGGAGTGGGAAGCGACATCAAGGACCCAGAGGTCGAGGAATCCTGCTACGACAAGGTCCCCGTACCCGCCGCCGCCGAGCTGCACGCACTGATGAAGCTCACCAGGCGCGACCTGGACAAGATAACCGAGCCCATTTTAGTCTTCACCTCGCGGGAGGACAACGTGGTGCCCCCCTCCAACGGTCCTTACATCCTCGATAACGTCAGCTCAAAGGACAAGGAACTGGTGTGGCTGGAGAACTCCTACCACGTGGCCACCCTCGATTACGACAAGCAGCTCATCATCGACCGCTGCGTGGAGTTCATCAGGCGCCTGTCGTAGCGGTGGTGATTCTTTCCCGCGGGGAGACACTACCGCAATCAAGAGCGGCAAGGCTTCGCCTTCAACTATGGCGGTCTTCCCGTTAACCGCGGGTAACTTGTGTATACATACCCCCCGGCCTTGATATAGAATACCTCCAAAGGGTATATTGCCGGGTTCATACAGCATCAGGGGGTGTTGTCATGTATGCACGCAAGAAGTCCTTCGGTACCGGGAAAAAATCTTACCTGCTCTTTCCTTTTCTCTTCTTCCTGGCCGGGTTCCTCATCCCTTTCACCCCCTCGTACGCTATGGCCCAGGAACCGCCCGGCTGGTACGAGCAGGACTCGGGTACGACCGTTTCTCTTGCAGCCATTGAGGCCGTCGATACTATGACCGCCTGGGTGGCGGGAGCGGAAGGTACCATACTCAAAACCACGGACGGAGGCGACGACTGGCTGCCCCAGGAGTCGGGAACCACCCTGGCCCTCGCCGACATCAGCGCTGTGGATGGCAACACGGCATGGGCGGTGGGAGGGGACACCGTAACCGGTGCCTTCATCGTCATCAGGACCATCAACGGTGGTGAAACATGGGAAACCACCGCGGAGGGAATCGGCTATGTGCTCACGGAGATCGAGGCGGTCAGCACTGATGTCGCCTGGGTGGCTGGCTTCGGGGTTGGGGTCTCAGGAGGCCTGGAAGGCATAATCTCCAAGACCATCGACGGCGGAGCCAGCTGGTATCTCCAGCCCCCCGGTATCCAGTCCCCAATCCTGGATATCTCGGCCGTCGACGCCAATACAGCGTGGGCGGTGGGAGGTGAGGTCGTCCTCGAGACCATCGACGGCGGCTGGACGTGGACCGCCCAGACGCCGCTACTCTCTCCCGGCATGGATGAGCCCGAAACGTTCTTGGCCATCGAGGCGGCGGACGCGAATAACGTCTGGTTGCTAGGCAAGTATCTGTATGACGGGGGTATCGTTTCCTGGTACGTGGGATTTTTCATGAAATCCAGCGACGGGGGTGCGACCTGGTATTCACCACCTGCGGGCCACTATGGATTTTTTACCGGCAATGATATCTCCGCTGCAGATGCCCTGAATGCATGGGTGGCGGGCAGCTCGAGCAGCAGCGGGAATCTCTCTCGAACCAGCAACGGCGGCACGACCTGGGTCGTTCAGCCCGCAAGCGACGTCGATCTTACAGGTGTATCCGCGGCGAGCCCCATGGTTGCCTGGGCTATCGGCGAAGATGGCACCATACTGCACACGGTAAGCGGCGGCTTCACGGAGCCGGCCCCGCAGATCGAGTCGATATCGCCTGCGAGTGGAACGACCGGTGGCATCGATCCCATACAGATGACCATCACCGGCAGCGATTTCGGCGCCAGCCAAAGCAGTGGCTCCGCAGTGGCGTTCGGTTCATGGCTTATTGTCAATACGGATTCGTGGTCCGATACGGAGATCATATTCACGCTCGGATCTTCTATCCTCACCTACGCAGCTCCCGGACCGTACGAGGTCACGGTGACGACGCCCAGCGGGACCTCCAACGCCGCCGTCTTCACCATGCTCGAAGGTGAATTGAAGTTGGATTCGATCTCCCCGGACCACGGCATCCAACACACGCTGCTCATGGATGTCAGCAACCTTGCCGGCAGCAACTTCAAGGCGGGCTCTACCGTGAGGCTGGAGAACGAGTCCGGGGTGATCGCTGCCATCTCCGTGAACGTCCTGTCTCCCGTCCAGATCGCCTTCAGCATGTCTCTCTTCGGAGTTCAGCCCGGCGTTTATGACGTGGTGGTGACAAATCCTGACGGAAGCGAGGCCCGCCTGGAGGGCGGGTTCACCGTGGATCCCCTATGCGGGACGGGAGGCGGTACGGCGGTCCTGATGCTGGGGCTCACGCTGGGGCTGCTCTCCCTTGCCGGCTCGAGCCGTCTGCGCAAGCGTAAGAAGTAAGAAAGCACCAGGCGGGCATGATCCGGATGTAAACGATCGCATGAGAAGGGCGGCGCTCGGCCGCCCTTTTTAGTTTCCGTTATCGGAGCGCGCTGCTCAGGATCCGCGCAGGGTGCCGGCGAATACCTGCCAGGCCAGCGCCGACTTGGCCAGCAGGCTGAGTATTATGTAGACCTTTTCGCCGTAGAGGTAGTCGCCCCACTTCCCCACCTTCTTGTACTGCAGAACCATGTTGATGGCGAAGATGTTGAAGAAGACGAAGAGGATGGGGAGGATGAAGTAGACGAAGGTGGGCACCTGTGCATCGGGTTCGGCCACGGCCGAGAAGAAGTAGAGCGCGATCACGACCCAGGGGACGATCCCCGCCAGGCAGCCGAAATAGAAGGCGGTCCAGTTGGTCTTTTTCGTGGTCTGGTTATGAAGCTCCATCATCCAGCCGAAGAGGATCATCATCATGTTGAGGAAGAAGATGAGGATGAGGCTGTTGATGTCGAACATGCCCGAGAGCATAGCGATGACCACGATCATCAGCGAAGCGGTTATGGAGTACTCCGTCCAGCGCGCGTAGTTGGCCCCCTTCTTCAGGTTCCTCACGTACCACTCGTTGATGCGGGGCAGGGTGAGCAGCAGGAGGGCTAGCCCGCTCAAGAGCAGAAAGGCCGCGACCAGCGGGCCCAGTCTCACGTTGGCCGCCACGGAAGGTGGGGGCAAGGACTCGCCCGCTAAGGGATCGCTCGTGAGATAATTCGTGGTCAGGGGCAGGGTGCGGGCGTTGCTCAAGATCAACATAAGAATGCCTTCCAGGAGCAGTATTACGCCCACGACGCCATTGAATATACGCAGCTTCCTGAACTTTTCCTCCTGCGGTTCCACCGCTGCTCGCTCGACCATGATGTTCCCCTTTCCTCCGTCAACCTCGAGAACCATCCCTGCAGATGGTCTCGATCTTTCATTTCCTCCGAATACATTCTTACCCCAAGGCAAGGTAGATAAACGGGCAGTCCATGGTGCGGCACAGGTAACCAGCGGGTCGCGCGATCATAAGTGGAGGGGAACGGATAAGGACCTGTAGCGGTATGTGTACGGACGCGCTTCCTATACGCTGGGCGGGGTGATGACCATGAGCAGGCTGCCTTCTTCCTCGGAGAGGTTTTCCCAGCTGTGCGACTGCTGGCCCTGGAAATAAACGCAGTCGCCCTGCCTCAGATGGTGAGCGGTATCGCCGATCTCGAAGCGGAACTCACCCTTGAGCACCATGGCGAACTCCTCTCCTCCATGCTCGATGGGGTCTTTATACCTCGCCTGTGCCTTGAAGGTGCCGAGCAGGGGTTCCATCTCCACATCGGTCTCGTCCACGAGCAGCTCCAGGGTGACCGACTCCGGGCTGTCCACCTTCTTCCTCTCCTCGCGGGGGAAAGAGATCTTTCGCGCCGTCTCACCCGAGAATATGTCCGCCAGGGTGACGCCGTAGAAGTTCAGGAGTTTTATAAGGTTCTTGATGGTTATGCTGCTCTTGCCGTTCTCGAGCTTGCTCAGAAAGGAGACGGAGAACCCGGATGCCTCAGACACCTTGCGCATGGAGAGCTTCCTGCTCTTCCTGAGTTCCTTCAGCTTTGGCCCGATATCCTCCAAGACCTACCCCCTTACTCACGACGGAAACCACGCATTTTCTAACAATATAGCTTATTCTGTTTAAATACTTCAAATGCATTTTCATAAAAACGGTATATTGTTTCTTTATTCAGGTACATGACGGCGTTAAATCCCCCCAGATATGTTGACAAATTTGTTACTCTATATTACTCTTTATATAACTAAATGTTCTATAATAGTGAAACGAGGTGGTAGAGATGTATAGCGATTACGAGGTAGAGTGTCTGTATCTAGGCAAGCCGTTCGAGGACAGGACTATACACTGCGACGACATAAGCTCGCCGGTTGTGGTCAGCAAGAAAGACATCGAGAAGGTGCGTTCCGCAATTCCTCTTCTCTCCATGTTGGTCGATGCTGCCTGTCCGGCCGCGAAATGCGCATGATGAGAGATATTATCGCAGCATAAATGGCACTTTAGAGCATTGTATTATTCTAAACAGCATCTTATTGACAACTATATTAAATAATACTACTATATATGTAGTGTATATAGTATGAAAGAGAAACGGTACAAAAGATGTTCAACGATGAAGAAGCGGATAACCTTTATCTGGGCAAGCCCTTCGACGATGGGACGAAACATCTCTATGGTGGTTTCGTGGACCTGATCACCTTCAGCGATGAAGAGGCGATGCAGCTCTTCCTGGGGCTTCCCATGATATCGCGGCTGATCAATATCCCCTGCAGAGTAGGAGAATGAGGGCATGAGAGAGGCACTTGCCATACAGGTCCACGCCGGCCATGAAGGCACGGCACGCAGGACGAGACTCGTGGATGAGCGCCCAGGAGAAAAACACGCGCACATCGCCTACTATCTCTGCTATCCCTCCATGGTCAAACGTACGTGCGAAGAAGAACGCCCCGGCCCCTGGGAGCAGCGTTTGCGATAAAGGTTCCGTGGCAACGTCCCGGACGCATCGAGCAGCAGCCGGTCGTAATGGTAATTCCGCTTCATCCCCGGGGGCCGGGCTTATTATAGCCTTCACCCACATGCCTGTGACGCGCAGAAACCCTTCAGCCCCCATGGCGAAACACATGAACGGAAGTCCTGCAATCTCTTCTCTTCCGTGATGCACAGCACTGAGGGGGTGCTCGCATGAGGTCGCCGCTCTAACTCGCTCCTCCGCTCTCTTCTCGCTCGTGGTCACGCGCATCGTTGCATACCGTGTGGGGATTATGTATTATTGCTCTGATTAGTATTGTATATATATACTATAAAATATTATTATGAATGGATCCAACTGTTACATCGTCCTGTTCAACTCCACCCACCAGGCCCTGAGCGGTGAGAAGGCCCTCAAGGAAGCAGGAGTGAAGCATGACGTCATCAATACCCCCCGGGAGTTCAGCGTCGACTGCGGCATCTCGCTGCGCGTCGCACCCGGCCTCAAGGACAGAGCGGTATCGGTTCTTGACGCCCGGGGGGTGGTTTACGCGGGGGTAGAACCCTACAGGTCCCGTTGGTTGTAAGAAACAGGTGGATCATCAAGGAGGTATCATGACGGACTACCGCGACATGTGGGAGAAACTGGGCATCGACCTGGAAGCGCACGACGGCCTCCTGGAGGTGCTGCCGCCCATATACGAGGAGCACATCCTCAGCCAGGAGAACCGGCCCGAGGGCATGGGGTACTTCGATTTCGTCTTCTCGGAGGTACACGGCCTGCGCATCCAGGAACTGGTCGAGCACAAGCGCAAGGGCGGCATCGTGGCGGGGACCTTCTGCACCTACGTGCCGGAGGAACTGATCGTGGCGGCGAACGGCATCTGCGTCGGGCTCTGCTCCGGCGCCGACGTGGCCATCGACGAAGCCGAGAAATACCTTCCCAGGAACCTCTGCTCCCTCATCAAGTCCTCGCTGGGATTCAAGCTGGCCAAGGTATGTCCCTATATAGAATCCTGCGACCTGCTGGTGGGAGAGGCCACCTGCGACGGCAAGAAGAAGTACTACGAGATCCTCGGGCAGCTCCAACCCCTGCACCTCATGGAGGTGCCGCAGATGAAGCTCGCGCACGACGTGGAGCTCTGGCGCTCGGAGGTGAGACGGCTGCTGACCCGCTTGGAGGAGCTGATCGGAAGGAAGATACAGGAGGAGGAGCTGCGCGAAGCGGTATCCCTCATCAACGAGAAACGCAGGGCCCTTCTGCGCCTGGAGGGGCTGCGCAAGAGCGATCCTCCGCTCATCTCCGGACGCGATGCCCTGCTGGTCAGCCAGATCGCCTTCTACGACGACCCCCGGCGCCTCATCGACAAGGTCGGTTCCCTCTGCGACGAGCTGGAGGAGCGAAAGAAAAGGAGCGAATACATCGGTGGAGCGCACCGTCCCCGCATCCTGCTCTCGGGTTGCCCCATGGCGCTGCCGAACTGGAAGGTGGCCACCCTGATAGAGACCTCGGGCGCGGTGGTGGCCATGGACGAGATGTGCACCGGCATCAGGTATTTCGATAACCTGGTGGACGAGGAGGCACAGGGCATGGAGGGTCTCCTGGACGCCATCGCCGCTCGCTACCTCAAGATCCACTGCTCGATATTCACCCCCAACCAGGAGCGGTTGGAGCATATAAGCGAGCTGGTCGAGGATTACGATATAGACGCGGTGGTCTACTACGCCCTGCAGTTCTGCGATCCCTACACCATCGAGGCCTTCCGGGTCCAGCAGGCTCTTGAGAGAGAGGGCATCCCCTTCCTCTACCTGGAGACCGACTACAGCAGCGAGGACGTGGGCCAGCTGTCTACCCGCATCCAGGCGCTCATAGAGATGGTCGCTGCCAGGGATAAGACCTGAGAGCAGGGAGCAGAAAATAGCTGCCTGTAACGTTTCGCAGGTATCGAAAATATACTGTATGGTACATTTGAGGCAGGAGATCCCCCGGCGTGCAGCCCGGGGAGAGGTTCGATTTGATCGCCGTCGCAGAAACCGGCGGCCTCGAGGGAGAGGGACATGAAGACCTTCGCAGGACTGGACATAGGCTCCCGCACCATTGCCCTGGTGGAGATGGACGGCGAAGGCATCCACTACAGCAGGGTGGTCGAGACCACCTTCGATCCGCTGGAGCAATGCCGTATCCTGCTGGAGAAGCGCAGCTTCGACCTGCTGGTTGCCACCGGCTACGGCAGGCATCTCGCCCAGGCCAATTTCGCCGACCGTACCATCACGGAGATCAAGGCCTTCGCGCTGGGCTGTCACAGCATCTTTCCGCAGTGCCGTACCATCCTGGACATCGGCGGGCAGGATACCAAGGCTATCTCCCTGGGCCAGCTGGGCAAGGTGGCGGATTTCCAGATGAACGACCGCTGTGCCGCCGGGACGGGCAAGTTCCTGGAGGTTATGGCGGCGGCCATGGGCCTCTCCCTGGAGGAGATGGGCAATATCGCCATGGAGACCAGCAGCGAGGTCAAGATCTCCAGTATGTGCACGGTTTTCGCCGAGTCCGAGGTCACCGGGCTCATCGCCCGGGGCGTTCCCCGGCCCGAGATCGCCAGGGGATTGCACGAGGCCATCTGCGACCGCGCCACCGCACTGCTCAAACGCGTCGGGGTGGAGAGAGAGGTGGTCTTCGCCGGGGGCGTGGCACGCAATCCCTGCCTGCGCTCCCTGCTGGAGGAACGCCTGGGCCTGCCCCTGCTCGTCCCGGAAGATCCCCAGATCGTGGGCGCCCTGGGCGCCGCCCTCTCGGGCCGGGCTTCAGGCTGAGTCAATAGACCCCGAGTTCCCGCAGGCGCTCTTCGTCGAGACCGGCGCGGTGGCCAAGTTCGTGCAGTACCACGTTGCGGACCTTCTCGCGTATGTCCTCCGGTCTCGAGACCTCGGCCAGGATAGGCAGGCGGTAGATCCTGATCACGTCGGGAGGTCCGGTGAAATGGCCCCTCCCCCACTGGGTGAAGGGCACCCCTGTGTACATGCCCAGGAGGTGCATGGGGTTGCGTATCCCGGCGCGGGCGGCATCAGCGGGAGAGGCGATATCCTCCACGATGACGGCCAGGTTGTCGAAGACCAGTTTACGGAACTCCTGCGGGAAGCCCTCCAGGGCTTCCTCCACCAGGACCTGGAACTCAACCAGGTCCGGCAGGTTTGCATCCTCCTGCAAGGGAGCTATCACCTTCCCATAGCCGACCGCAGACGACCCAGGAACTCCTGCGGGTCGTCCCTCTGCCAGACGTTGCGCCCCATGGCCACGCCGGCGGCTCCATCGCGCATGGCCCGGGAAACCATCTCCAGTACCTCGTCGTCCGCCGCCTTCTCTCCGCCCAGGACCAGGATGGGGACCGGGCAGCCCGCGGCCACGTCCACCAGGTTACCTTCCTTGGTGGGATACTTTATCTTCACCATATCCGCCCCCAACTCGGCCGCCGACCGCGCGGCCACCGCAAGGGCCTCGTCCTCGGCCAGCCCCGAACTACCCCGCAGGGCTGCCATGGCCTCGATGAGAAGGGGGACCTCCCAGCGGTCGCAGGCATCGGCCACGGTTGATGCCGCCTGGATGAACTCTCCCTCCAGCTCGTGGCCGAATTTCACCGTGACCGCCACGCCATCGGCCCCCCAGCGCAACGCGTCCTCGACGGTGGAGATGACGCGGTCGCGGAATTCCTGGGCGCCCTCGAGGATGGTGAAACCCCCACTGATACGCATCACGATCCCCACCTGCGGCGGTATGGCCTGCCAGCCGTGGCGCAGCATGCCGCGGGTAAGCAGGAGGGCATCCGGTGACCCCGCCATCACCGCGGCGATGGCGCGGTCCGGATCCTCCAGGTAACGCATGGGTCCGCCTATGGCCGCATGGTCCATGGACACCATGAGTATCTTGCCGTCCACACCACGTATGCGATTCATCCTCACCTGTTTTCCCACAGACATCCCTCAAACACCTCCGATGGCCTCGAATTCCTCTACCGCCGTCTCGTCCATGGCCACCACGACGCGGTAGAGAGCGGGGTCCAGGGAGCTTTCCAGGGCTCTTTGCGCGTCATCGATGGGGAATACGGCTGATACCAGTGGATCGAGATGCATATCGCCCGCGTTCTGCAGGGAGACGGCCTGGTAAAAGTCCTTCTCCGTGCGGCTCTCGCTACCGGTTATGGTTATCTCCTTGTAATGGATCGAGTTGGGGTTCAGCTCTATCATTATGCCCTCGGGATTCGCCGAAAACAACACGATGGTTCCCAGGGTCCCCGCCAGCTCAAAGGCCTCCTCTACCGCTTCCTTGCCGGGAGCGGTCACGATGACCACGTCGACTCCCTCCAGTCCCGCCTCATCACGCAGTGCATCCCGGGGATCGCCCGCCGATATATCGATGGTGACATCGGCGCCGAGGCTCGCCGCCACCTCCAGTTTGGCGGCGTGCATGTCGGTAACGGCGCAGAACATCCCGTAGTGCTTGACGATGGCCAGGTGCAGCAGGCCCATGGTCCCCGCCCCGATGACCAGTACCCTCATCTGCGGGGAGAGATGGGTACGCATGAGGCTGTGTACGCAATCCGAGAGCGGTTCGGTGAGGGCTGCCCGCAGGAAGCCTACCCTGGGATCGATGCGGAAGACCTGGCGTGCCGGCCGGGCTATGTACTGCGCCATGCCACCCAGCACCGGCAGCCCGGGATCGAACTTGTTCACGCACTGGTTGGAACGGCCCGTGCGGCAGTAAGGGCATTCTCCACAGCGGTTGAGGAGGTCGAGCACCACCGGCTCACCCGGCTCGAGATCGCTGAGCACGCCTGCGGCGACCTGGACCACCTCGCCGGAGACCTCGTGCCCGAACACGAGGGGGTAGGCGATCTTCGTCTCCCCGGTGAAAAGCCTCCTCTCCAGGGTGCACACCGCGCAGGCCTTTATCTTCACCAGCACCTCGCCGTGGCCCGGTTCGGGTACCTTCACCTCCCGCACCGCCAGTTCGCGCGGGGCGACCAACTCCACGAGCTTCATGTTATCCATGGGAAGCCCCTTCACCCAAGGTCAGATTCCAATATGCCAGGATTCTATCATAAGGCCGCCAGCGGTGAACGGACTGCGGCGGAATGTGGTGACTTCGCGGGCTTATTACCCCCCGGTGTAACCCTCGGCGAAGAAGCGATGCTGCGATGAACCCTCCAGCGCGGGGCAGTTGGTCCCACCCGAGTAACCCTTGTAGTAGAAATACATGGACCGTTCCATGAACAGCGGGAGGTCGCTCTCCATCGCAGTCGAGAAGGCGCAATCCTCCAGGCCCGGTATCTCGTTGGCCAGAAGGCTGAAGCGGGAGCGTGCCGGTATGGTCACCTCCATGGTCACCTCGGAGGCATCCTCTTTCGCGAAGGTCAAGGAGGCCCTGGCGGGCTCGGTGTTGGGATTGGCGAGGAGAACCCAGGTGTCGAAATCCCCTCCCGTATAGCCCTCGGCCAGGCAGAGGCCCTGAGACGGCTCGCCCACCGCCGCCGAGCAGTGTCCGCCGTCTATGGTGCCGTGGTAGGAGAAGTACATGGCCCTCTCCGCCACTATACCCACACCGTTGAGGGAGTTGATGGTGACCCCGAAGGACTGCTCGGGGACCTTCTCCCCGGCGTTGACGGTCACCCGGGACTGGGCCGGCAGGGTCCTCTTCTCGACCACGTTCTGCCCGTTCTGCACCAGGTAGACTATCTCCACCTCCGCCGGGGCCGTATTCGGATTGGCCAGGAGTATCCAGGTGTCGAAGCCGCCTCCGGTATAGCCCTCGGCCAGGTACAGTCTCTCGGAGGTCTCCGTCACCGCCTGGGAACAGTGGCCGTCCCGCTCCCCTTTGTAGTCGAAATATATGGCCCTCTCCGAGGCGATCTCGACCCCGTTGAGCGAGCGATAGCTTATACCCACACTACCGGGCTCAAGTCCCGCGACCTCGTTCACCAGGATGGTGAAACGGCTGCTGGGAGCCATGGTGTAGTTCTTCACTATGGGGCTGCTGCCCTCGCGCAGGTAGCTCACCTCCACCTGCGCCGCCTGGTCCCCGGTGTTCGCAAACAGGAGCCAGGTCTCGAACCCCTCGCCCGTATATCCCTCCGCGAAGTATCCCTGCAGGCTGGCCTCGGCCGTGCCCACCGAGGCGGTCCCGCCGTCCGCCCAGCCACCGTAATCGAAATACATGGCCCTCTCCGCCACCACCCCGGTGCCCGGCGCGCTCACCTCCATGGAGACCTCGTCCCAGGGAAAGAGGTCGTCGACGGGTACGGTGCAGCGGCTGTGGGGTGCCAGGGTATAGGTCTGCGTCTGCGGGCCGTCCTGGGGGCGCAGGTACCTCACGTCCACGGGCAGCTCTTCCTGGGACGGATTGTACAGCAGCAGCCAGGTATCGAACCTGTCGTTGTAGGGTCCGCCCACCACCCTCCTGCCCCAGGCGAAATGGGTCCCCCAGTAGTCGTTGTTGTCCAGGCAGTCTATGCTCACCCCGCCGTTGGAGCCGGTGGAGTGGATAAAGAGGCCGTTGCCGACGTACATGCCGGCGTGCCCGATATAGCTGGATGGGTTTCCGTAGGCGTCCTCGTAGAAGCCGATCATGTCGCCGGGCTCCAGCGCCCCCCGGGTGACGTAAAGATAGCGGCTGTCCCGCGACTGGTCGTCGGCGACCCTCATCATGGGATAACCCATGCGCATACACAGGGTGTTGTAGACGAAGCCCGAGCAGTCGAAGCCGCCCTCCGACTCCCTCTCTCCCCCGTACACGTACGGGCAACCCAGGCGCTCGAAACCGAAGCTCACCGCCTGGAACTGTCCCGAGGCGGCATCCGGCAGCACGCAGCGCGCGGCGTTGAACGACTCCTTCACGTACCAGGGCCGCCACGACTCTACATTGTCCATGCGGTAAAGGGTGAATGCCATCTCTCCCCTGGGATAGGCCTGTCCCGGCCATATCTTGCTGTAGCGGTACTTGAGATGGAGGTCCATAAACACCGCCATGGCCCCTCCGTAGTAGGGAGCGCCCCCGATGAGGACATTGACGTTCTGGGCCGCTTCGGACAGGTCCATCCCCACCGCCGCCCCCTGGGCCACCCGCTCGAAGAGTACTCCCTGTTCGGGGGCGAAGGAGCCGTCCTGGAGGGGATCGATGAGGCCGTACTTGACCGCCAGGTTGGCCCAGATGAAATTGGGATCCGAGGACGGCAGGTCGCTGAAGGTTATGGAGGGGTCGGCCTCCTCTTCCGCGTGGTCGAATATGGTCACCATGGCCCTGGCGTAGTCCAGCCTGGTAGTGGCGTCGTTGGGGTGGAACGTGCCGTCGCCGTATCCCTGCATGTAACCCTGCGCACAGGAATACGCGATGGCTTGCTGCACTTCCGCCGGCTGATCGGCGATGTCGCTGAACGAGCCCTGGGCGGACGCCGGGCCGACCACCGCAAGGGCAAGGGAAAAAGAGGCGGCCGTGAGCATGGCCGCCGCCATCAGGACCGAAAGCAGCTTCAAGCGTGGCTCGTTACCCATGCAATTCCCTTCAATCAGCTAAGATATCGTCCTGATGATTTACTACCTTTACTTCTCTCCCCCGTGCGCATGTCTTTGACCGCGGCGGCCCATGAGGACGTCAGACGCTCGCGCCGGCCGTCCGGTTCCTGTTCGGCCTGGGGAGCACTCGCACGATGATGGGCGCCGGGCATGCTATCATTTGCGCATGGAGCTAGACTTCGGAACCGTATACCTGGATAACGCGGCCACGACTTATCCCAAGCCCGAGGCCGTCTATGCGGCCATGGACCGCTTCGCACGGGAGGTGGGAGGCAGTCCCGGGCGCAGCGGCCACAAGCGCTCCCTGGAAGCGGGTCGTGAGGTCCTGCTCGCCCGCGAGGCGGTGGCGGGACTGCTGGGGGTTGCCGATCCTTGCCGTATAGTCTTTACCAGGAACGCCACCGAATCTTTGAACCTGGTCATCAAGGGCGTACTCGCAAGCGGCGGCCATGCCGTGATAACCTCCCTGGAGCACAACTCGGTATGGCGTCCCCTGGAGGCCCTGGCGCGCGCGGGAACCGCATCCTATTCGATAGTCGATTGCGATCCCGCCGGCATGCTGGATCCGGCGCGCATCGAGGAAGCCCTGCTTGCCGACACCCGCCTCATCGTATGCACGCATGCCTCCAATGTGACCGGGAGCCTTCTCCCCATCGGCGAAATCGCAGAGCTCGCGGCGAGGAGAGGCATCCCGCTGCTCGTCGACGCCGCCCAGACCGCGGGCAGGTACGAGCTGGATCCCGGTGGCATGGGCGTGCAGTACCTCGCCTTCACGGGTCACAAGGAGCTCTTCGGGCCCCAGGGGACCGGGGGGTTGTACATAGCTCCCGGCTGGGAGATAGATCCCTTGCTTCACGGGGGCACGGGAAGCCGCTCGGAGAGCTCGCTGCAGCCGGATTTTCTTCCCGATCGCCTGGAAAGCGGGACCATGAACGCCGTGGGCCTTGCGGGCCTGCGGGCGGGCGTCGAGTTCGTCCTCGAGAAGTCGATCGCAGAGATACGGCGTCATGAAGAGGAACTCTCCCAACTCCTTAGCGAGGGCATCCTGCGCCTTCCCGGCGGTGTCGTTTATGGGCCCCGGGAGTGGAAAGAACGCATAGGCCTGGTCTCCTTCAACCTCCATGGCTTCACCTCTTCCGAGGTGGCATCCCGCCTGGACGAAGCCTACGGCATCTGCGTACGTTCAGGCCTGCATTGCGCCCCCCTGGCCCACCGCACCATAGGCACCCTGGAGAACGGGGTCGTGCGCGCCAGCTTCAGCTGCATGAATCGTACAGAGGACGTGGGCCGCCTGCTGGAGGCGCTGGGCGACATAGCGCACGCTTCATAGCCGCGATATCCTTGCTGCAGCATGGTGTGGATGGGCTTAAACCCTTTTTATTTGCCAGTTATTAGTAATCATTCTAGAATTAAGCTTGTAAGCCAAAAGCCGTTCGCTCTGGAGGCAACTATGACCAGGGGCGAAAACCGCAAGTTCATTCTCATAGTCTTCCTGTCGTTCTTCGTAGTCCTGGTGGGCATAGTCATCGCCACCCTTGCCTTCTCCATCAATGCCATCAACGACAATGCGGACGACAGTATTGCGCAGTACAAGGAACTCGTGCAGGAGAATATCGAGAGCGAGCTCCAGAACTTCTCGCGCCTGCTGCGCAACCCTGATATAGAGGAGATGTTAGCCCAGGGGACCGGGGGGGACGACCAGAGACTCGTGGTCGCCCTTTTCAACATGTTGAAGATCACCCTCGGTGAACCGTACTACCTGGTGCTGGAGAGTGAAGGGATGGTGGTCGACTCCAAACTCCCCGAGGAGATAGGAAAGGCCGTCCCCCAGGACGTCTCCGTGCACGGTTCGTATATCGTGAGCGACTTCCGGGGAAAGGGCGGCGATATGGTGGTGGTGGCCGCTCCGTTGATCGAGGGCCTGAATGCCGCGGTGGTGGTGGATATCACCGACGAAGTCGATGAAGCGAGGCAGCCCTTCGAGGACCAGAAAAACCACATTATGTTGATATCCCTGTTCCTGTTTATCGGTTTCCTCATCCTTGCCACCCTGGTGGTCTTCCTCGTCATCTCCTGGGCGAACTCACGCTATATATCGGGTCCCATCAAGGAGCTGGAGGACAAGGCGAACAGGATAATGGAGGGTGACGCCTCCATCCGGGTAACCCTGGATGATGACAGCGATTATTACGCCCTCCAAGCCCTTCTCGACAGCATGCAGCGCATGCTCGTGGAGATGGAAAACCGCACGGAAGAATAAGGGGTACGGCTGCGTTCGGGCGAATCCTCCGTCTGCACTGCCACCTGCCCGGCGACCAAGTTCTTATCCTGAAACCAGAAGCGTGCATATAAAGGGCGCCGAAGTCAGGCACGGCGCCCGTGTGTCGTTTCCCTTAAACCACCGTTGCCGGAGGCGATGTTGCTTCGGGCAGAAAGTATAAAAGTAACCACCTGCCCGGAGAGCAAGGTGCTCGGAGGAGCCTGCGACGACGACCAGCCTTGTCGCCGGGCCGGACCACCCACCAAGCCGGAACACCACGCTATTCCGGCACGAAATACTGCATGTCCTGCAGCGAGCCGGTGCGCTCCTCGGCCCAATGCACTTTAACCCGCATACCCACGTGAACGTCCTCGGGCTTCACGCCCTCCAGAACGCCCATGATCCATGAATCGCAGCCATCCATCTTTACCACGGGAGCCACCCGGGGTTCCTCCAGGGGATTACCGCGCACGTCGGCGTAACCGATGGTGAAGGT
This sequence comes from Actinomycetota bacterium, assembly GCA_016931915.1. Classification (GTDB taxonomy): domain Bacteria; phylum Actinomycetota; class Geothermincolia; order Geothermincolales; family RBG-13-55-18; genus SURF-21. The sequence continues at coordinate 3,675 of JAFGDU010000074.1, read as the reverse complement.
CATGATCTGCCCGTGGTCCGAGACCTCCACTTCGTCATCGATCCTTATATAGCACTTGCGGCAATAGAAGGGGCCCGGCAGGTAGACCATGCCGCACTGCGGGCACTTGATGCCGACCAGCTTCTTGTCCTTCATGTTCTCGAGCATGAGCTTGAGGCCCCTGCCCTCAACCCTGAACTTGAAGGTGGAGAGCTCCCACGCGCCGCCTACGACCTTGGTTTCTTCCATCTCTTCCACCTCCTACATCTTCTTGGGTTTATCGCCCAGGATGGTTATGGTCACGTATTGCATCATCCCTCCCCAGCCATGGGCCAGGGCCTTGTGCACGTCCTTCTCCACCTGATGCTCGCCTGCCTGCCCCAGGATCTGCAGGGCGGCCTCGGTGACGCGGTTCATGGCCGAGGTTCCGATGGCATTGGTGCTCACCACACCTCCCGAGGCGTTTACCGGCATGCGGCCGTTCATCTCGAGCTCGCCCGCCTCCTGCAGCTTGTGGGCCTCCCCCACCTCGCACATGCCGATCTTCTCCAGGTACATAAGGGCCTGGTGTGCGAAGCCGTTGTAGATCTCCACGTAGTCGATCTCCTTTTTGGGATCCTGGATGCCGGCCCTCTCGTATGCCTGCTTGGAGGCGATGATGGCCGGCAGGTGCTCCGCGGGGTCGGTGATCTGGCTCTCGATGAGGTTGGCGGTGGTAGCGTCGGAGGCGCAGTTGGCCACCGACAACACCCAGGCGACCTTATCTGCAAGCTTGGCCGCTTTCTCCTCCGAAGCCAGGATGCAAACCGTGGCTCCGTCGGTGGTGGGACAGATGTGGCCGAAGCGAATGGGCCACGAGACCAGCGGGGTCTTGGCGATCTTCTCCGCCGTGGCCTCGGGATCCTTGAGATGGGCGTAGGGGTTCTTGGCGGCGTTGCGCCTCTCCAGGGCGGCCTGGGCGTCTATGTGCTCTATGCCCGCGCCGGAGTGGTAGAGATAGGAGGATGCCTGGAAGGATATGCCTCCGGCGCTGCCTCCTCCGATAGCCCCCATGCCGCTGCCTCCGGTGACGTCGATCCCCGCCGCCAGCATGGTCATGATCTCGGGGGTGATGATGCCCATAAGCCCTACCTGGGCGTCTCCCTCGGAGTGTTTCTCATAGGTGACTACCATGACCACGTCCGCCATCCCCGATGCCACGTGGTAGTACCCGGCGTGGAAGGCGGCCATGCCGGTGGTCCCGCCGGTGGCTATACGCATGACCGGCTTGCCCAGGGAACGGATATGCTCCGCCGACCACAGATGGGGCATGTTCACGCCCTCGAAGGTATGCATGTTACCGAAGATCATGGCGTCGATATCAGCGGGGGTGAGTCCGGTGTTCTCGAAACCGGCGTCCACCGCCTCCGAGATCATCTCGGGGATGTTTACGTCCTTTCTCTTGCTCACAAAAACCGGTGTGTATCCTATGCCGATTATCCCGACGTTACGCATCTTCATCACCTCCTAGGTCCCCAGGATCGCGACGACATTCTGCTGGGCGCACATTCCGTCCTGGCCGTGCGCCAGCGCAACGCCGGCCTTTTTCACCTGGCATTCACCCGCTTCGCCCCTCAGTTGAAGCACCGCCTCCGCCGCGCGCATGAGGCCGGTGGAGCTGATGGGGTGCCCGCCCAGGGGCCCTCCAGAAGGGTTGATGGGGAACTTGCCGTCTATGGCGTTATCGCCAGACTTGTAAGCCTCGGCCGCCTTCCCCTTCTCCATCAACCCCATAGCTTCAGCGAGCAGGGGTTCCTGGTGGGCAAAGAGGGAGGATATCTCGGCGAAATCCAGCTCTTTCAACGGGTCCTTTATGCCGGCCATCTCGTAAGCCCTGTTCGCAGCCTCAGAGGCGGAAATGGAGGAGGAGAGATCCCGGTCGCCGATATAGTAATTATCCGTGCTGCGGCCTAAACCGAGGACCCATACCGGCTTGTCGCTGAGTTCCTTTGCCCTCTTCTCCGAGGCCAGCAGCATCACGCATGCACCGTCTGTAGGAGGATAGCAGTGGAGTTCGCGTAAGGGCTCGTAGAAATACTCGGAGCTGGCGACCTTGTCCCCGGAGATCCCGTCCATCCGGCGTGCCTGGTTGGGGTTGAGAGCGGCGTTTGCGAGGTCTTTCACCGCGACGTCGTCGAGGAGTTCATCGGAATAGCCGTTCTTGTCCAGGTAGCTGCGGGCCTCCAGCGCCGCCGCCGAGAGCTCGTTGAGGAGCTTCAACTGGCGGTCGTAGCTGGCGTCCATGGTGTAGTCTATGTGAAGATATGGGCTCACTTGAGTGCCGGTGAGGCCCAGGGTAAAAACGAGCGCCGAATCGTACTGGCCCGAGAGGATGCGCATGGCCGCATACGCCAGCGCGTTCAACCCGTCCATCTCCACCTTGCTCTCGTCCCGCATGTAAGCGCCCACCGGACCGTCGAGGAAGACGTTGGAGATGGTCCTGCCGTCCAGGAAATCGTTGGTGCAGATGATGAAAGTCCCGACGTCTTCCCGTTCGATGCCCAGGTCATCGAGAAGCCCTCTCGTGAGATCGAAGGTCAGCCGCTCGCGCGTTGTCTCGAGGTCGAAGGCGCTCACCATTCTGAATCCGGCGATTCCTACTTTATCCATGCCTCTCACCCCCCTTACACCGGCTCGAAGTGGTCCAGGTCGGAGTAGTCCCCCTCGGTCTGGTCTCTCCATGCCGCTTTCAGCTTCATGCCGGTCTTGACATCTCCGGCCGGCACGCCTTCCACCTTTCCCAGCAGCAGGTTATCGGCTCCTCCCAGCTTGATCAGCCCAAGGATATACGGGCTTTCGGCCTTGTTCACCTGGCCTTTGTCGATGGTGACATGCCCGATGGTGAAGTTCTCCAGCGTGCCCTCCGTCAGGAGTTCCACGAACTCCTCTCGCACCTCGTTGCAGGAGCCGCAGTACTTGCGCGGGGGCACTACCACCGAGCCGCACTGCGGGCACTTTGCCCCCACGATCTTCTTCTCCTTCAGGGCATCGATGTAGCGCTGCAAATAGGAACCCACACGATAGTTGTAGCCAAAATCGAGCGGCGCCACGGTGTTGAAAAAGGTCTCTTTGATATCAGCCATCTTTCCCTCCTTTGCCGAAGCGATCATCGCAACCGGCTCACCTTACAGGCTGCCGGGATACCCCCACCCGCTAATCCTATAATTAATTCGCTGGGTTGTAAATGCCTTAACTAACGCTTAATACTTTTCACTGTTACAGGCGATTATATCAAGCAAAGCGAGCATCTTGCCGCAGCTTTTCCTTTATGCGGTTTCACCGGGCGGTTGGACCCTCAGGGATAGCAACCTCCCTATCGATATACAGAACGAGAGAAGGTTAGGAGGTATATATGCCTGAGAAAGCGCTCGTGCGGGAGTTTCTCGGTAAACGGGGCTACGTCAAGGTAACGTTCTTCAGGATACGCGATGCGGATACGGGGAAGGAACACATCCGCATCAAGGGAAGCAGGAGGGGTTACCGCTTCCGGGGAGAGACCTTTGCTGACCTCTACTCCGCACAACGCTACGTTGCGGACCGCATCGCCGAGATCGATAAGGGGTCAGTCCCTCCACATTCAACTTGATCCGGAGAAGGTATCTTCTGATCACTCACGTGGGTGATCACGTTGAATGTTGAGGGCTGACCCCAGGCCGT
>JAFGDU010000073.1 GCA_016931915.1 Actinomycetota bacterium | reverse complement strand
TTCCAAGCACGGGAGGCGCAAGGGTTTCCCCCGGCACCCTATCGGTCCACCGCCATAGCCTTCGGCCTTAGGCACATGGACTCGGAGAGTTCAGCTCTTTTATTTTATATATGCCAAAAACGTACGGTGAGATTATATTTCAATACCTTCAGCAAAGCAACAAAAGCGCAAGTACGGAACTTATGTCCCTGCAGCGGCTGCGAATCGGCTTCTCCGCGTGGTTTCGCTGCTCTTCAAAAAGGGTAGATTTGATGAGACAGGGCATTAAAACAAATCCATGGCTTAAACACTCTGTGTTGTCGCGGCATATCGGGTAGTGGGACTTTAGCTGGGAAAGAGGCAGGGCTTGGTTGCATATCTCTGATTCTGTGGGGAGGAATCGGGAAGGAGGCTGTTGATCATGATGGGAGGAAACTGGGGCAGGATACTCGAGGTAGATGTAAGCAAGGGAACCACACAAGATCTGGAGCCGGATGAGCGATTATATCGAGATTACCTGGGGGGCAGTGGCCTGGCAGCCAAGCTCTTCTTTGACCGCAGGGGTTGGGAAGCGGAACCGTTATCACCCGAGAACCCGTTGATAATCATGCTGGGGCCGCTCTCGGGATTGAACCTGCCGGGGGTGGCAAGGCTGGAGATATGCGCCCGTTCTCCCCTTACCGGCATCTGGGGGGAAGCGTGCATGGGGGGCCATTTCGCGCCCCAGTTGAAGCGCACCGGTTATGACGGCATCGTCGTGACCGGGGCTTCGGAAAAGCCTGTATATCTCTACGTCACGGACGAGGGGGCCGAGATACGAGATGCCTCCCACCTTTGGGGCAGAGATACCTACGAGACGGAGGAAGCCCTTAAGGACGAGGTTGGGGACAAGCGGGCACAGGCGATGTGCATCGGTCCCGCCGGTGAGAACCTGGTGAAGTACGCCAACGTGATGAATGACAGGGGTTCCACCGCCGGGCGCTGCGGCATGGGGGCGGTGATGGGGTCCAAGAAGCTCAAGGCGGTGGTGGCCCGGGGCGGCAAGAAAGCCCCCATCGCCGACGAGGGTGCATACAAGGCCGCGCGCGAGCACCTTAACGAGGTGTTGAGATTCAGCATGATCGGCGAGTCTTTCGGCACCTATGGGACCAACGTGGGCATGGATTTCGGCATGGCCATCGGCGACGCGCCCACCAAGAACTGGCGTGAGGCCTACTGGGAGGGCGGACCGGAGAAACTGGGCGGAGTCGCGGTGGCAGAAAGCATTCTCACCAGGACCCATTCATGTTACGGCTGTCCGATCGGATGCAAGAGGATCGTGAAAGTCGATGCGGGTCCCTTCGCCATGGAGGAGGGGCCGGGCTCGGAGTACGAGGCCGCCGCCGCCCTGGGAACCATGCAGCGCATGGACAGCGTGGAGGCCAACAACAAGGCCAACGAGATGTGCAACCGTTATGGCATGGACAGCATCTCGACCGGGGGCACCATCGCCTACGCCACCGAGGCCTTTGAGGAGGGGCTGATCGTTGAGTCCGATACCGGGGGCATCAAGCTGGGATGGAACCAGCCGGAGACGCTGCTTTTGCTCATCGACAAGATAGCCCAGAGAGAGGGATTTGGAGATGAGCTGGCCGAGGGCGTGCGGTCCATGGCGGAGAAGTACGGGGGAGACGATTTCGCCATCCACGTCAAGGGCCTGGAGTGCCCCATGCACGATCCCCGGGCGCTGTGGGGCCTGGCCCTCACCTATGCCACCTCGGTGAGGGGAGCCTGCCATGTGGCGGATGCGAACCTCTTCGCGGATTACGGTATGACCGACCACAAGGACCTGGGCGTAAAGAGGTCCTGGCCCTACAAGGCCAAGGGAAAGGCGGCCCAGACTGTGGCATCGCAGGAGAAGGGGTCCGTAGCTGACTCCGCCATCATCTGCCTTATCGCCTGGGCTTCGGAGGGCGGTGCCATGAAGGACATGGTGGAGATGCTCAACCCCGTGACCGGTTTCGAGTATGACGTGGACGAATTAGTCAGGGTGGGGGACCGCATATGGTACCTGAAGCGCGCCATCGGCAACCTCTGCGGGGCAAAGCGCGAGGACGATCAGCTCCCCAGGCGTATCATAGAGCCACATGTCGAGGGGACGACCTCGTACCTAACCATGGCGGCGTTTCCGACCATGATGTCCATGCTGCCCATGGGCAAGCTGCGAGTGGAGAAGTTGAGGGATGTCCTGGCAGACTTCCAGATGAAGATCCTGGTGCCCAAGATGGACAAGCTGCTCAGGCTCCAGGGCAACCTGCCCGGCTTGCGGGGCCACGCGAAGAGGCTGGAGGCGGGAGAGGCTGAGGAGATAAGGCGGCGCACGGTTCCCTTCGATGATATGCTCCAGGAGTTTTACCAGCTGCGCGATATCGACGGCCAGGGACGCCCCAGCCGCAAGGTCCTGGAGAGACTGGGGATGACCGAGGTCGCCGACGCACTCCACGGCTAGCGGCCGGCAAACGGGTTTTTAACCCAGGTTGTCCGCGAGGAAGCGCAGCATCTTCTCCCAGGAGTCGACGCTGGCGCGCGCGTTCGCCCCGGGGTTGCCGCCGAAGTCCAGGGCCATGCCTGAGAACACGCGGGTATATCCCACCGTCGTGGGCTGATAGGGCAGGAAGACCACGTGGCCCGCGCCATCGTAGTCCAGGTGTTTGCAGGGGAAGGGGTGGTCGTTCTTCTCCAGGCGTGCCAGGGCGATGCGGGACAGCTCGGAGGAGGGCCACACCCTGTCTTCCCTGCCGGATACCAGCAGCACCGAACCCTCTATCTTTTCCACCTCAATGGTGGCAGCCTTCACCGCTTCCGCGTCTTTCATGCCCTCGATATAGGTGGAGAGAGTGGAGAGAGGTTTCTTGGACATGCCGCTCCATATGGCCCTGGCGGTGAACGAGAAGCTGTCCTTGCGCTGCGCGAAGGGAACATCGTCACCCCGCCAGGTCCAGGGCGTTTCCGGTCCTCCCTCCCGGGGATTCTTGTGCAGGCCCTCGAAGACTACGCCGCCCCCGGATATGGAGACCACTGCGTTTACCTTGTGCAGCCTCGACGCGACTACCAGGGCGCCCTCGCCTCCCCGCGAGACCCCTATAAGGGCGACCCCGCCCTCCTTGACTTCCGGTCTTGCGGACAGCCAGTCGATGCATGTCTCGAAATACTCCACTGGTATCCTTATATACTCCCCGGGCAGTCCTTCGCCCCCGAAGTAGAGGAGGGAGAGCACGGCGTAGCCCCTGGAGGCAAGCAGGGAACCCCTGTCCTCCATGATGCGGTTGGCGGTACCGTGCATGACGATGACGGCGGGGTGCGGTCCTTCGGCCTGGGGCTTGAAGTAGGTACCTATGATGCCGTCCTCGTCGACGGGGATTCTCTCCACTCCCGGCGCGGTGTAGAATCTCTCGATCTCCTTGGAGAGCATGGTGTATCCGTCCGCTTCGGCAGTAAAGGCCACCTGTTTTGGATCGGCGTTTACCTTCACGTATGCTCCGGCGTCCTTCTTGTCTCTGGGGGTCATGGACCAGAACAGGCCCATGGCGTCGGCTTCCCTGTAGGTCCCCGAGACCGGTTTAGCCTGTGACAAATCCAGTCCGCCCTCTGTGCCGCAGGTGAAAACGGCATGGGATTCCCACATCCCCCCACCATCGTCCAGGAGCGATGCCCGCAGGGTCACCCGCTGCCGCGGCTTGAAACCCGTGAGCCTGATCTGCAGGGCCTCGTCTGCAAGAGAGCTCTCGGGTGTTATCTCGATACGCGGTCTTTCAGAGAAGCCCTTCCCCGCTTTCATCTCAATACCTCCCTCTAATCAAGGTCTATATCGGCCTTCTACCGGAGAGAGTGAAGTCACACAGATGGAAGGAATCCACTAGGTTCTCCCCGCCGTCGTGCTTTCTGCTTTAACCTGATGGATAATGAGGATAATCACCGGTTAAGCATGGAAGGTACAGAGGATACCGGCATCTTTTCAGCCGGAAAAGCGGGCGATGTGTTTCCGGACCCGGCGAGGAGGGAGGGGGCATGGGCAAGTCATTCCTAATGGCGTTCGATCTCGGCGGCGGCTCCGGCAGGTGCCTGCTGGTCGACGCGGAAACGGGGGAGGCCTTTTCTTCCAAGAGAAACTGGTCGTATCCCGTTGCGCCGAATACCGCGGGCCTGGGATACGACCTGGACACCGAGGATATGTGGCGCAAGCTGGGGGAGGCTTGCCGCCAGGTCATGGAGGAGGCAGGGGCCGGCCCGGAAGAGGTGCAGGGCGTGGCCGCCACCAGCATGCGCAACACCACCGTGCTCCTGGACTCGAGCGACCGTGTGCTCTTGGCGACGCCTAACCAGGACGGCAGGGCGTTGGGCGACGCGCTGATGCTCGCGGGCGAGCGCGGCATGGAGTTCTACGACACGGGGGGCCACTGGCCCGGCCCCATATTCACCGCGCCCCGGCTGATCTGGCTGCGCAACAACGCGCCGCAGATTCTGGAGAGGACGGTGCGGGCCGCCTGCCTCTCCGACTGGGTTGGATTCCGCCTCTGCGGCAATCTCTACGCCGAGAGGTCGCAGGCGGGCGAGACCATGCTCTTCGACCAGCGCAAGCGCGGCTGGGCCACGGACCTCATAGAGTCCCTGGGAGTCAGCGCGGACATCTTCCCCGAGGTAGTAGACGCGGGAACCCGCATAGGGGAGCTCTCGCGCGAGGCGGCCGAGAACCTGGGGCTTGCAGCCGGCATACCGGTGGCCGCGGGCGGCGCCGATACCCAGTGCGGCCTGCTGGGGGCGGGGTGCGTTAAGGGAGGCGATATAGGCGTCATCGCCGGCACCTCCATGTCCGTGCAGCAGGTGTGCGGCGAGTACGTGCTCGACGGGGAGGGACGCCTGTGGAGCGGCCAGCACGTGATACCGGGATTGTACATACTCGAGAGCAACGGCCTGCTCTCGGGCACGGTCCTGGACTGGTTCTCGCATATACTCCAGGCCGGGAGCGACGATGCGCTCGCGGTCGTCCTGGCTCAAGCGGCCCGTTCAGAGCCCGGTGCGTCGGGAGTGTTTTCGACCTTCGGTGCGCACGTGGGGGACGCGCGCTCCATCAACGTCATCCAGGGCAGCCTGACCATGTCCCACATGGTGACCCCCGATACCCTGGCATGCCGCGACCATATAAGCCGCGCCCTCCTGGAGGGCATCGCCTATTCTGCCTGGGCGAACACCGCCCAGGTCATCGAGGTGAGCGGCATGGAACCCGACGCCCTCGACATAGGTGGTGGCATGTCCAGGAACGCGCTCTGGACCCAGATCCTCGGCGACGTTGCCGGCAAGGCGGTGAGGACATATACCGTGCCGGAGAACTCGGCACTGGGGGCGGCCGTCTGTGCCGGAGTGGGGGCCGGCGTCTTTCCCGACCTGGTAGAGGGTTCCAGGCTGCTCGTGCGCGTGGAGCGGCGGCAGGATCCGGGGGCGGATCGCGACCAGTACCAGACTCTCTATGCGGGGTGGAGAGAAGCCCTGGACAAACGTGCCGAGTGCGACAGCTGTATAGCGAACCAGATGGCTGTCGCCATGTTGAGCCATGCGCCGTCCGCCTGCGAGGCTCCGCCCTCCTTCCGCCCGCGTATACTGGTCACAGCGAGCATGGACGATGCGGCACTGGATGCGCTGCGCGAGATGGGAGAGGTGCAATACCGTCCCTGGCGCGAGAAGATGACCATCCTTGGCGGAGGGCACGAGTTGGCGGATGTGCTCGAGGGTTTCGAAGTCTTCGTCACCGAGATGGACGTGGTCGATTTCGAGGCGCTCCAGGCGTCGGCGGGTTTAAAGACGATCATCTGCTGCCGCGTCAATGCCGTGAATGTGGACCTGGAGGCGGCCACCGCCTTCGGCATACCGGTTGCCAACACCCCCGGAAGGAACGCGGATGCGGTCGCGGATATCACCGTTGCATACATGATCATGCTGGCCCGCAAGCTGCCCGAGGCGGCTACCTTCCTCAAACAGAGCGGTGGCGAGGCGGGCGATCTCATGAGGATGGCGCAGGCATACGATACGTACCAGGGCGGCGAGTTATGGCGCAAGACGGTGGGCCTGGTGGGCCTGGGCAACGTGGGGGTGCGGGTCGCGAGCAGGCTGCGCCCCTTCGGCGCAAAGGTGCTCTTCTACGATCCCGGCGTGAGCGCCGGAGAGGGGATCTTGGCGGGAGCCGAGAAGGTTTCCTTCGAGGAGTTGCTGCGGCGCAGCGATTTCGTAAGCGTCCATGCCCCAGCCAGCGAGGCCACCGAAAACCTCATGGACGGGGAGGCGTTCTCGCACATGAAGGAGGGAGCGTTCTTCATCAACACGGCGCGTGCATCCCTCGCCGACGACGAGGCCCTTGCGGAGGCGCTGGAATCGGGAAAGCTCGCCGGTGCCGCCCTGGATGTCTTCACGGTGGAGCCGCCCGGCCCGGACGACAGGCTGGCGGGAAGGGACGACGTCATCGCCACCCCGCACATCGGGGGAAACACGCGGGAGATCGGCGCCCACCAGGGGGACATCGCCGCGGACCAGCTACGCAAGTTGCTGCGGGGGGCTGCGCCCGATCACATCCTCAACCCGCAGGTGCTGGAGGGGTTTGACTGGATGGGGCCCCGGCGCGAGCCCCCTCCCGGGGAGCTCGAGCGCCTGGCGCGAAACCCCAAGCCCTCCATCACCTCTTAGCCTAAATGCCATAACGTCCTCCAAATCACTTCAACTATATTCTATTAATAATTGGATATTAAAGAATGCTTTAAGCTGAAAATATGTATGATGGCTTATATAGTGAATATTATTTGGACCAGGAAGCCAGCCATATATATTGTTGCTTGAGCGAAGAGGGCATTATTGTTCCTCATATCCTTTTTTTACATTAAGTGACTCAATAATATTATCTGCCTCCGATTTAGCAGCGCTATCATTGATAGCAACAATTGAAACTGGCATTGTCTTATCAAGAAATATCTGAGTATAGAAACCCCCATCATCATAGTAAATAACTTCAGTGTTATTTACTGTTCTTCTGCTAGTCTCATCTGTAACATCGAGTCCATCAATCGTGGAGGGATAATATATATAAATCAGATCTCTGTTAGGGTACTCTTTGTCCCAGATAACAACCCTTGGCTGTTCATTTAGTGGTAAACCTGATTCCTCTTCGGCAATATTTAACATTAAATTGTCAAATTCACTGCTAAGCCTGAAAGCAATATAATCATTCTCGACTAATCTACTGCTTCTTCCGCAACCAATAAATCCTTCAGGCAAACAAAACGCAATCATTATGATGAACAGTAACACCTTCTTAAACATCGATGCCCCTTTCTAAATCAACACATCGATAAACCCTTGTATTACGCAGATTACAATACTTGAACTGACATTTCCCCATATGCACCTCCAGATGACAATATCTTACCATCTAGAGTCAGGTTAGAACGTCCAAACCGTGGCTTGCCTCCTTCCAACTCGGGGATTCTGCGTGACATGGCATTGACCACTCCCTCCGAAGCGATATCCGGAGATGCTTGATCGATTACGGTGTGTTCCATATGCACTTCCTTTCGTTATCAGTTGCCTCAGGTAGGAGCTGCGGCCAAGGAGTGGATGCGGTCAAGTACCTCAGCGAACAGCTTCCCGGGCATGGCCACCTCCGCCATCTGGAATACCGTCCTTCTGGCATGCTTTACGATCCTTGCTCCTATCTTGATCAGTTTGATCTGGACACTGCGAAGCGACCAGTGGGATATCTCGCTCGGAAGAGCAAAGCGCCTGAGAAAGTTGCCCAGGTTGTAGGCTAAGACGAAGAGGGCCAGCCTCACCTGGTTGGAGACGAAGCGACAGCAGGAGAGGCGCGTCCAGGCCAGGGCATATTTGCCCTCCTTGATCCACTGCTCGCAGTTGCCTCTCTGGTTGTAGAAGCGCACCACCTTCTCCGCCCTGGCGCTCAGGTTGGTGACGATGAAGCCCACCCTGGGAAAGAGCTCCCCCTGATGCCACTCTATCTTGGCGATTACCCTCCTCTGTCTCCTCCAGGACTTCGCTCGGTACGAGAAATCGTGGTAGAAGACCTTGGGCTTGGCAGACGGCCTCCCCACCGGGCGGGTCATGAGGTGATCCACCATCTCATACAGCCTGCTGTTGGCCTTTATCCTCATGGCGTAAAGGATGCCTTCGCTCTCCAGGTATTCATATACATCCGGGGAGGCGAAAGCGGCATCGGCCCGGAAGTAGATCCTCTTTCCCGCTGCCTTATACCTTTCCACTACGGGCTGCAGCAGGTCCCTCCAGCTATTGGCGGAATGAACGTTCCCCGGTCTCAGATTAGCCCCCTCGCAGTCCCCGAACTGGTTGAAGACGAGGAGAGGATGATAGCAGCGGGAACAGAAATGCCCGTTGTACGCCGATCCCTCCTGGTTGCCATGCACTGGGAACTCCGATGAGTCCATATCCAGGATGACCTTCTTGGTGTCGGTAGAACGCATCGCCTTGGATACCCAGGCGTGATTGATGGATGATAGCGCCCTTACGTTTTCCTTCGTGGCCAGGGTCTCTGTTTCGAATCGGGTTACGGTCTGGGGGCTTGCTGCGTTGCGCTCGAGTGCCTTCCTTCCGATCACCGCCCGCATAGCGGGATCATGTGAAAGCGCCTCCTGATCATTGACGTCCTCGTACCCTGCCAGCCTGGCGTATACGGACTGGCGTAGCAGCCCCGCCATTTGGTGCCGTATGTTCCTCCCAGTCCTTGCATCCTCTATCATCACCCCCGCCATCTCCGTCAGACCCAGTGCTTCGTCCAGCTCCCTCACCGCCAGCAATCCCGCGTCGGTGGTGACCTTGGCACCCCTGAATTCCAGCCTCAGATGGCCATCGAAAGCAAGCCTCAGTCGCCCGTTTTCGCCTTCACCCATAGGGTTTTCTCCTTATGACATACCTGTTTTACCGATGAGCCTTTTCTGATGCATTGTTAAGCAAAACTAGCAAGTAGTCCTTCGGGATTTGATATGATAAATGTGGGCTTAGAGCAGAGGAAAAGAGTGACGGTAGCGGTAGGTTTGCCGGCCGGTCATGGAGGCGGTGAACGAAAAACCAGGTATATCCGTCAAGGGTATGTTCATACCGTTTCCACCGCATTGCACGGAACGGTGAAATAGAAAGTGGACCCCTGCCCGGGGATCGATTTAACCCACACCCGTCCGCCCCATCCCTCCACCGCACGTTTTACCGTGGAGAGGCCGATCCCCAGGCCGTAATAGTTCTCGCTCCCAAGGCGCTCGAAGGGCTCGAAGATCTTTTCGTACTCCTCCCGCTCGATGCCCACCCCGTTATCGGAGATAAAGAAGATCGCGGCATTCTGCTTCATTCTCGCGCCGCACGTGACCCTTGGCGCGGGGTTGTCGCCGGTGTACTTGAAGGCGTTGTCAAGGAGGTTGATGAAGACCTGCTGCAGCCTTACGGGATCCACGCATATATCGGGCAGCTCTTCCTTGATCTCCACCTCGATTTTCCTCGCTGCTATCTCCGCTTCCCTCTCGGCCACTATTTCCTCCAGCACCTCGTGCGGTCTAACCGGTTCCGGTTTTCCCTCCGGGCGGCCCGCTTGCGAGTACGCCAGAAGGGATGCGATAAAACCGTCCATGCGCTGAGAGAGATAGACGATCTTTTCCAGGCATTCCTGCAACAACTCCCGGTTTCCCTCCAGGGCCACCTGGGCGTATCCCTTGATGACCGCGACGGAGCTGCGCAGGTCGTGGGAGATGGTATGCGCGAAAGTCTCGAGCTCGTCGTTGCGGGAGCGGAGTTCCGCCTCGATCACCTCGCGCTCGGCGATCTCGTTCTGCAGCCGCTCGTTGGTCATCACCAGCTGCAGCGTGTGGTCCTCGACCAGTTCCTCGAGGCGTTCCCGGTCCTGCTTTGACTTTGCCTTCGCTCTCCAGTCCTTCAACCTTATCTCCTGAAGCATGCGTGAATGCGAGTACTCAGCAACCTTGTGTTTTTGCGGTCAGTAATAGCGGGAGTTGCCCTCAAAGCATCTGTCATATTTATATCGTCATATGCGCGCCGTTTGCTTAGACTTCCCCTTTCCGGGATAAATCCGGAACTTGCTGTCTTCTGCGCTTATAATAAGGTGTAAGCGAAACAGGCTGTTAAGGAGGTCCGGTAATAATGCTTTCCGAGTACGCCTATGGCGAGCTGGTAGAAGCCCTGGGGCCGGAGAACGTATCCAGGGAGCCGGCCGTACTGGATGGTTACGCCTGGCAGGCCTTCACGGAGTTGGTGGGCATGAGGAACGGCTGGACGCCTTACCGTCCCGCCGCCGTGGTGCTCCCCGGGAGCACCGAGGATGTACAGGCTGTGGTGAGGATATGCAACCGGCACGGCATGCAGTTCAAGGCCATGTGCGTAGGCTGGGGCGTGTGGAACATGGTGGGCGGGGAGAACGTGGTGCAGATAGACCTGCGCCGCATGGATCGCATACTCGAGATAGACGAGAAGAACATGTACGCCGTGGTCGAGCCCTTCGCTATCTGCGCCCAGCTGCAGGCCGAGGCCATGAAGAAGGGCCTGAACTGCCACATCATCGGGGGAGGTTCCGGCACCTCTCCCCTGGCCAGCGCGACTTCCCTGGTGGGATACGGGTGGTCGGGACTCACCACCGGATACAGCGGCCGCAACCTGCTGGGCACGGAGTGGGTCCTGCCCGACGGCGAGCTGCTTAGGATAGGCACCCCCGGATCCGGGCTGGATTGGTTCTCGGGCGACGGTCCCGGCCCCTCCCTGAGGGGTGCGGCCCGGGGTTACTGCGGCGCCTGCGGGGGGCTAGGCGTGTTCACCAGGTGCGCACTCAAGCTCTTTCCCTGGCCGGGACCGGCGGATCCGGAGGTGGAGGGGCTGATCTTCGACGTCGAGACCGAGGTGCCCGAAAGCGACGGTTTCTACATCTGTGTCTTCCGCGACCCGGAGAGCTTCGCCGAGGCCACCTACAGGATAGGCAATGCCGAGATAGGCTACATGCACTGTAAGAACTCCATCGGCGCTCTTCTTGCGGCCATGGCGCCCAGGCTGATGAAAAAAGTGGTCAAGAACCCCGCCGTCAAGGCTGCCCTGACCGTACAGCGTCATATGTTCCAGGTGTTGATAGCGGCCAACTCCCCGGGGGAGTTCTCTTATCAGAAGCGGGTGCTGGAGAGGATAATCGCGGATACCGGGGGCATAATGCTGGACCTGAGCTCGCTGCCCCCACTCTTCCCCGTGTTCTGGTGGGGCTTCGTCAGGGCGGCCATGCCACCCCTTATCTTCCGGCTGGGGGGCAGCTTCGGAACCTCCTTCGGGGGACTGGAGTCGTGGGATCACCCCGTTCTGCAGTCCCTGGTGGGGGCCGAGCTCAAGCGCAAGTTCATCGAGGAAGGGGACATGATCGACGACCTGGCCGACAATTCCTGGGGCGGTATTTACGAGGGCAGCACCTGCTTCGGTCACCAGGAGGAGCTGTACCTGTACAATCCGCGCAGCCCGGAACAGATGAAGAGCGCCGAGGAGTACATGGCCGGCACCTTCGAAAAGACGGTGGAGCATAGTCTCGGCCCGGGTCTGGGCTTCGCTCTGGGTTCCATAAACGCCGAGTTGTTCGGGCCTATGATATTCAACTACCAAAAATGGGTGCGCAGGATAAAGAGAACCTTTGACTCTGACGATGTTAGTGATGCGGCCTTCTATATCTCGCTGGACCCCAAGAAGGCCGTCAGGGAGGCCATGGAGAGACAGCCGGTGATGTCGAAGTTCCTGTCCCGGAGGATGGAAGAGCTGGAGAAAGAGGACGAAGGGGAGGATTGACGGAACGGAGAGGGGGTGAGGATGGGAGCGCAATGCAAGGCGTGCGGGGTGCCGAAAACGATCGGCAAGACCCACGTCTGGAGGGACGGCTGTATAGTAGATAAGGCCAGCGGAAGGGTCGCTCTGTGTATCTACGAGGTATACAATCACAACACCTTCGTGGAGGAGATGGGAAAACAGCTCGGTTTTTCCCTTGACCCGATCATCTACAATGCCTCCGTACACGCCTCCAGGAGCGTTATCACGGATATGCTTGTTCCCCACCCCACGCTCGGCAAGTTGGCCTTCAGCGCGCCCTTTTATCGCATGGTGGAGGGCTTGATGTGCGGCATCTTCAAGTCCATCGGGACCGGGTGCATCGACCTTTGTGTGCATAAGAAGAGCGAGTATGCGAGGGCTTATATCGACTATCCCTTCAACCTGATCCAGTGCCTGGCGATAGTGGCGGGAGCGCTGCAAGCAGTCGACGGGACCCGTTATACGTACAGGATCGTTAAGAGTGAGGATGTTACGGAGGTGGATTTCTATCCCTCCAGTAGAAAAGCGGAGATCGAGGACGTCTTCGAGCGCTTGAGCGGCGCCGAGCTTACTCCGAGGGAATCCTCTGCCGCCGCATCCTTTGAATCCTGCCCGAAATGCGGAGTGCCCCGCGAGCTTGGAGAGCTGCTCTCCTTCGATCTGCCTAGAGGCGTGATCGTAAAAAGGCAGGGTGGGGAGAGGGTCATTCTGGGCGGAATCGGGTCTTTCAACGCCATGTTCAGAGAGCTCGAGAGGGAGCTGGGCGATTCCGTCGACCACATCTCGTGCGGCATAGAGAAGGAGAGCACCAAGAGGAACCTGGTCGAAGCGGGCTTGGCGGGAAAGGCATGGGGCGAGGGCGAGCTCCGCGACTATCTCGCTCTTTACGGCACGGGCATGTTGCAGAAGATGGAGCAGGATGGGGAAAAGTTGACCTTGACGATGGCCAACGTCTACGTCCCCTCCCTTGTTGCCGGCCGCCTGGCGGGAATATGGGAGAACTGGCACCAGAAGGAATGCGACAACGATTTCTCCGTTGAGAACAACGTTCTGAGCATGACCGTTCAACCCAGGACCTGAATGCCTGAGGCCATCAGCTTGCCGAATACCCTGCGGAAGCCTCTCCTGCAGCCAACGATCCACCTCGTATAGCGTAATGCCTCGCAACAATTATCCTGGACATAAGCACGATCCTCTTGGCCGCGATATATGAGAGAGCCGTGAATATACCCGCGCCGATAGATCCGCCCTCTTTGCACCTGAACGGCAGGTTTCCTGGCTGCATCCGGATCATGTCCGCTTATCATTACCGATCGCGATAAGATACTTGCGGAATTGAGCTGGGAGCTTTTGGTAACTGGTGAAGCATCAAGCTAAAGGGCGATCTTGCCGAATATTACTTTGACAATATGTCAAAGTGTGATATGGTGGTTCACAAACGGAGACGAAGAACGGAGATTTTTCGTCATGATAAAGATCTTCACTTTCCTTGCGGCCTCATCCGAAAAGCGGCCGTGGCTGGTCGTGTTTTTCGTGGCGATGGTCACCATATTCCTGCTCAGCGGGATTGCTTTCCTCGAGACCGACTTCAGCCAGGAAAGCATGCTGCCCGGCCACTACGAGTCCGTGAAAGCGATCGAGGAGATACAGGACCAGTTCGGCGGCCTGTTGTATGAGAACGTCCTTATCGTGGCGGATGATGTCACTTCCTCTCGGTTGGCTTCAACGTTCATGGGGTTGTCCACGCAGACGCTGGAGGAGGCCGGCATTCCGGAGGGGCAGGTCATCAGGGTCGAGACCTACCTCGACGGCCTGAGAAATGCGGCGGAGGCCCGGGGGGCCCAGGTGCCCACGCAAGGTATGGCGCTGGCAATAGCGGTAGACCAGTTCCTGCAGACTTCATATGCGCAGGCACAGGTGGTGGGCAAGACCATCACCGAGGACAACAAGGCGGCCGTGATCAGGCTGCAGCTGAACTCGGGCGTGACCCAGAGTGAGATCGCAGGGGCCGGCGAGAAGTTGAGGGAGTACTTCAGCAGCGAATTCGAGCCCCTTGGCGCCGAGGTCTACGTGACCGGGCTGGCATCAATGCACACGGATGCCCAGGATTTCATGTCACAACAGAGCAGCAGGCTGCTCATCTTCGCGCTGTTGTTCGTCATGCTGATACTGTACGTCACCTTCAGGAGGCTTTCCGATGTGTTCCTGCTCTTGTTCGTCATCGTGGTGGGCATATCATGGGTGATCGGCCTGATGGGCTGGGCGAGCATCCCATATACCACCATGTCGGTAGCGGTGATGCCTCTCTTGCTGGGCATCAACATCGCCTACGTCATACATATCCTCTCCCGCTATTACGAGGAACGCGAGGCGGATGGCGACATATTCTACTCGGCCACCAACTCCATCAAGACGGTGGGGATAGCGGTATTCATGACTGCGATAACCACGGTGTTCGGGTTCAGCTCCTTCCTTATAACCGACATCCCTCCATTGAGGGACTTCGGGATAGTGTGTATGGTAGGCATAGTCTTCAGCTTTCTTCTATCTATCACCCTGCTGCCCGCGGTGGTCGTGATCAGGGACCGCCGCAAGAAGGCGGAGAAGCTGGACTCACACCTGGAGGATATGCGTAAGAGGCGCAGGGAGTCCCGTTACGGCAAGATGGTCGATAGGGGGCTGGTCAACGCTGCGATGACCGCGTACCGTTTTCACTACCTCATCGCTTGTGTGGCGGTGGCCTTAATAGTCTTCGCGGGGTTCGCGATAGCCAACCTGCAGACCGGGGCGGACATCCGGACGATGATGGGAGAAGGCCTGCCGAGTGCGAGGGCCAACGATGTGCTGACGGAGTACTTCGGTGCGCAGGACGCTGACGTGATACTGGTGAAGGGCGATGTGCTCGAGCCCGAGAACCTCGAGGAGTACTTGAAGCTGGAGGACGATGTGGTAGCCGACGGCCGTAACGACTCAGGGGTGAAAGGGGCTTTCACCCGCGAGGGGAACATCTCCATCGCCGACTTGGTAGCATACTCCAACGGGGGAACCATACCCGGCTCGGCCGGGGAGGTCGAGGATATCGTCGCCGAGCTGGGGGAAGTGGTGGACACCAGCAGTTTCGTCTCCGAGGACGGTAACTCCGCGATGATAATGATACGCTCGGATACGCCCGAGTCCCAGAGCGTGACGGACACGAAGACCCGGATACTCAGGGACGCCGCATCCAGGTTGGAGGAGAGCACCGGGCTCAATGCGGTGGCGACGGGTTACAGTGTCCTCGTCGCCGACCTGATGGGCAACATCGTGCCCACCCAGCTCGAGTCATCCGCGCTGGCATTATTGTTGTGCCTGCTGGTACTGGCGATCATCTTCAGGTCGTTCTCTTACGGGTTCGTAACTCTCCTCGTTGTGGTGTGCGGCATGGCGGCAGAGATGGTGTTCCTCTACACCATGGGCTGGGCGCTGGATATCATGACGGTTACCGTGGCATCACTTATCATAGGAACCGGCATCGATTTCGGTATCCACGTGACCCACCGATTCAGGGAGCAGCGCCACGATCACGGGTTGTCTCTCGAGGAGTCGGTGCGGACCACGGTGCTCCACGTCGGCCGTGCCTTGGTGGCAGGGGCTATTACCACGGCGGGAGTTTTCGGCCTGCTCGGTGTCTCGAGCATGGTCCCTATGCGCCATTTCGGCCTGACCACTGCCGTGGGGCTGCTGGCCGCGCTTTTCGGCGCCCTGTTCGTGTTGCCGAGCGCGCTCGTGATTCTCACCAAGGCGATGGAAAGACACCGGGGCGAGCCCGTAGAGATCGCTCCCGAAGCCGCACGGGAGTCCTGAATGAAGGCAACGCCGTTCGGTCTATGGCTCGAAAGCAGTAGTATTGGGCTATAGCCCGATGTACGTTACAGAAGAGGGGCAACGCGCCGGCATCCATGAGGGAAGGATACGGCATTGACGAAGTTCAAGAAGAAGTCCTCCGAGCAGCGTCGAGAGGAATTTATCGACGCGGCAAGCAAGGTCTTCATGGAGAAGGGTTACGTCGCCACCACAGTTTCCGACATCACCCGGGAGGCAGGTACCTCCCACGGCACCTTCTACGTTTACTTCAGCGGCATAGAGGATATATTCGATGCGGTCGCGCAGCATTACGTGGCACAGGAATACGAAACCGTTGCCGAGATATTAGAGGATCCAGAAATGCCCGCCATCGAGAAATTGATGGGTATCCTCGCGGTGGGCAGTGAATATGAGATGTCGGAGTGGTGGATCAAGGAGGTCAACAAGCCCCACCTGCTTCATCTGCGCGCCCGCTTCAGCCAGAAAATGAAGGATAAGTTCATACCTCTGCTGGCCAGCGTGATCATGGACGCGATAGAGGAAGGTTCGGTAGAGGTACCATTCCCGGAGGCGACCGCGGCTTTTCTCATCTCCGCCGTGAGTGCTCGCATGGAAGGTCTGAGGGGCACCGAGTCTCTCTCCAGCGAGGATTGGACCCGAGCCTACCAGGACCTGGTGCGACGGGTATTCCGGTTGAGAGCTTAGACTGTGGGCGCGACGGTAATGTGGTTATCTAAACTCACACTCGAAAGGCGCCGTGATGGTGGGTGAAGCGGGAAGCTGTTTTCATTGAGGTTTCAATCTGCCCTTTGGGGGATAGTATTATGACTTCAGTAAGGAGCCTTACGGGTATTTAGAAAGGCAGGACTTGGTACCATAGAGCTTCATTTCATGCAATTCGTTTAGGTACCGTCTTGACCTTTCTCGTAGCCCTCTTCGTAGCCTTCTTTATAGCCGTCAGCGGCTCCCTGCTGTCGTTCCTCGCTGCCCCCGACATCTGAAGTGCGAGGAGATGGGTTATAAGATATTCCGGCTTCCTTATCCCGTTTTCCGGTCTTGTACCCCCGATCATACCCGATTTCGTATCCCTCATCGTATTCAGGTCCGAAAGTGTATTCTTCGGGTTTCTTGTCCTTCTCGGCCGTATCTTCCTCGGAGGCAGCCAACTGCTCGGCCTCCTCCGCGATGCGGATGCAATCCTCGTAAGCGTCATAATATCCATCCAGGTTACCGGTCACGAATCCCACGTCATACCTTGTATTGCCGGTCTTGACAATCATGGAAGAAGGGGTAAAGTCCTCTCCCCTCGCGTAGTCCCCCTTCCCTTCGGTATACCCGTTCTTGTAACCGGCATCGTATCCGTCGCGATACTCCTCACTGCTGTATTTATCGCGGTTGGCTGGATTGCCGACACCCTGTTTCTCCAGTGATTCCATTAACGCTTTGTTCTTCTCCGACAGGCCCTTGCCGTTGCATCCGCAGGGTATGATAAGGGGCAGACTGAGTAAGAATATGATCAGTAATAGACACCTGGTGGTGGCCTTCTGAACCATCGCAACCCACTTGCCTTGGATTGACCGCTCTATCACTTCAATTATACGCAGCGGAGTAATTCTCTGCCTAGCATGCAGGTACATATATCATGGCCATCCTTATGGCTCTCTCTGAATTTGAGCCCATGCCAAGGCACATCTATATCCATAATTGAAGGTGGACTAGGAACACATGAGTTATAAAGGAAATGTCTGTAAAATACATCCGCCTCGAAAGGCGCTGGGCTCTGTTGTAGGTGCTGTGGAATCGCATACCACCCTCATTGCCAACACATATCCTTATCTGGCACTTTCCTCGCCAATTACAACGCGTAGACAGTTATCGGAAAGCACTTGAATCGACGGCTGTGTCCAATTTGTGCCCATTTCAGGCGTATAATATGCGAGTTCGGCCGTCACTTCGAGCTGGTATAATTACTGCAAGATGGCAGGCGATGAGACTAGTTGGGAATTGAAGATGGACGTCAGCGGATTATTAGAATCGAAACGAAAGGAAATACTGGAAATCGCAGCTCCTTGCATGGCGCTCTAAACGTGCGCGTTTTCGGCTCCGTTTCCCGCTCCGAGGCTGGCCCAGATAGCGACGTGGACTTCCTCATTGAGCTAGAGCCTGGGCGCACTCTCCTGGACCATGCAGCGCTCTATCTCGAGCTCAAACAGCTACTTGGCCGCGAGGTGGACGTAGTGACCGAAAAGGGCCTACGCCCCGGGATCCGCGATCGCGTGCTCAAGGAGGCGATCCCGATTTGAGGGATGACAGGGAACGCCTTCGGGACATACTCGAGGCCATCGAGAGGATTGAACGTCATACCGCGAAAGGCCGCGATGAATTCGAACGTGATGAGCTGATTCAGACATGGGTGGTCCACCACATCCAGATCATCGGGGAGGCTGCCAGGAAGCTATCGGAGGAGGTACGTTCCGGAAAATGACCAGGTTCCATGGCCCGCGATAATCGCCATGCGTAATATCCTGGTCCACGATTACTTTTCAGTGGATATCGACGAGGTCTGGTCGACAGTGGAGAAGAACCTGCCTGCCCTCAAATCCGATATATCCTCCATCCTGGAGGATACGGGAACTTAATGCTCTGCTATTGTCCTGGACCAAATGACGTTTGCACAGCGCATCTCCATCTGCCCGTAGTATGGTATATAATACCAAGCTCACCTAGCTCGAAAGGCAGCGTTCTTCGAAGGAGTCCTGGCGTGAAAGGCAACCGATCCAACTCTGCAATCAATAACTTGAGCTGCGCTTTTTCTATTAGAGATCGCTGATTTCAAAGGCGTCTGGAAAGCGCCGGATTCATCGCTGTGTCCATATTGTGCCCATTTCCGGATGAGCCTGCGCCAGCAAATTGCTGAGGTGGAATACAGCAACTAGGAAGTCTCGAATTGCAGGTTCTTGAGGTTTTCGCTCGATACTCTCTTGCTAAGATCGAGCATCTCGATGCCGATGACATTGCCATTGGCGTCATAGTCCAGGATCACCCCGGGCTGAACCTCTTCAGATTCAACGATCTCCGATTCGTCGAGGCGAAAATACAACGCATCGTTCTGCTGGTCGATTCTTAACCTCATGACTTCCTCCCAAGTCGACGGTCAAAGAAGACGGTGATGACCGTAGTCGGTTGTTTATGTGGATTCACCGCGACGCGCAGATAGCGATTACCGAATTCCTCGATCGGTCTCAGATAATCCACCGTTCCGTCCTCTTTCCGCTCCTTTCTCTCGGGGTCATCCAGGGCCAAACGCACCCAAATGTCTTTTATCTTGCGCTCCTCGAGCACAACAAGCGCATGTTCAGTATAGACGAAATCCTGCATCGGTTGCCTTTCCTTGATTCTAACCCATATCGTCTGCCAACCCCACTCACGATTTTATTGTCCGTAAATGACATACCCACTGAGTATGAGCTCCTTTCCGAAGTGCTATCATGGTTATAGTGCTAGGTTTTGGGGCAAAAGGGTTTCCTGCTATTCAAGGTTTGCTGGCAAGGCCGTTCCCTTGCTTGCTTGGCCATCTCTTAAATAGCCTGCACTGCCTGAGCGATCAAGGTGAAGTAAATATGGGAAACATCTTCATAAGTCACGTCATTACGGACCAGCCCATCATGCTGGAGATAGCGAAGGGTCTGGAGGAGGCGGGCTACACCGCCTGGTACTTCGAGCGGGACGTCCTCCCGGGCACCTCCTACCTCATCCAGATAACCCGGGCCATAGAGGCATGTGACGCTCTGGTACTGCTGGTGACCCCGGCTGCCCTCTCCTCCGACCAGATGAGCAAGGAGGTGGTGGGGGCCTTCGAGTGCAGGATACCTCTTATTCCCGTGCTCGTGGGGGTGCGGCCCTCCAAACTCAAGGAAA
The DNA here is from genome assembly GCA_016931915.1 of Actinomycetota bacterium. Classification (GTDB taxonomy): domain Bacteria; phylum Actinomycetota; class Geothermincolia; order Geothermincolales; family RBG-13-55-18; genus SURF-21. The sequence goes on along the minus strand of JAFGDU010000073.1, from coordinate 6,349 downwards.
GTCAGCCGGAGTGGAGGCACGCCCTGGGTGAAACGGCCATTCTGCTGGTGGGGGAAGAGGAGGTATCCTCCTGCATCCCCCGCATTGTGGAGGGCTTGATTTCCATGGGCATCTCGCCCGGGGATAAAGCCGTTTCCTTATCCCCCATCCTGCAAACCCCCGCCTCGCAGGCTCCAGCCCATGTGAGCGAGAGGATACTGGCTGCCCGCTCCTCCCTGGAAGGAGAGCGCAAGCAGGTCACGGTGTTATTCGCGGACATAGTCGGCTTTGCCTCTCTTTCGGAGCGGCTCGATCCCGAGGAGGTACACGAACTCATCAGGCCCGCCATAGACATCATGACCGAGGAGGTACATCGCTACGAGGGCACCATCGCCCAGTTCACCGGCGACGGGCTCATGGCCCTCTTCGGAGCCCCTCTGGCCCATGAGGACGCTCCCCAGAGGGCACTCTATGCAGCCCTTGCCATACAGGAACGGCTGTCTGAATACGGAGAGAAGCTCAAGGACAAGGGCATCAGCTTCCAGCTGCGCATCGGGGCAAACACCGGCCTGGTCATCGTGGGGCGGATCGGGGACGACCTGACCATGGAATACACAGCTTTAGGGGATACGGTGAACCTGGCCTCGCGCATGGAGAGCGCGGCCGAACCTGGAACGGTGCAGGTGGCCGAGAACACCTACAGGCTCACGGAGGGCTACTTCGACTTCTCCGACCTGGGGGAGATAGAGGTAAAGGGCAGAGAGGAACCGGTACATGCCTGGCGGGTATTGGGAGCCCTCCCCACCCGGGGAAGAATATCAGCCGCTCTGTCACGGGGCCTCACTCCCTTCGTGGGTCGGGAACTGGAGTTGGACATCCTCGCACGCTCCTACCATCAGGCCAAAGGAGGACATGGCCAGGTGGTGGGGGTGGTAGGCGAGCCCGGGGTGGGCAAGTCCCGCCTGCTCCTGCAGTTCCGCGAGCTCCTTCCCGAGGGTGAATACACCTTCCTGGAGGGGGAATGTATCCACTACGGTGAGTCCATGGCCTACCTCCCCATCCTGGGCATCCTCAGGTCTTACTTCGACATCTACGAGGGAGAAAGCGCGGAAGCAAGCATGAGGAAGGTCGAGGAGAGCCTTGCCGGTTTGTGTGGTCACCCCGAGGAAATCCTTCCACCCTTGCAGGAGCTCTTATCCCTCGCAGTAGAGGACCAGTCCTATCTCTCCCTGGAGCCCGCCCAGAGAAGGGAGCGGGTCTTCGAGTCCATCCGCTACCTTCTCATGGCCGAATCCCAGCAGAGACCGCTCGTCCTGGCGCTGGAAGACCTGCAATGGATGGACCAGACCTCGGAGGAGTTCTTGTCCTACTTCATCGACTTCATACCGGCAGCCTCCGTCCTTCTCATCCTGCTCTACCGTCCAGATTACAATCCTACCTGGACCAGCAAGACATTCTACAGCCAGATACGGGTGGACCAACTCCCTGAGGGATTCAGCACAGAGCTGGTGCAGGCAATGCTTTCGCATGGCCAGGTTTCCTCTGAGGTCGCCGGCTTCATCGTGGAAAAGGCTGCCGGCAATCCCCTATTCATCGAGGAGCTCACCCGTGGGTTGTTGGAGGCCGGCTCCATTGCAAAGGACAATGAGCATTACATCCTCTCTATTAAGCTCTCAGAGATCCAGGTTCCAGAGACCATCCAGGGCATCATTGCCTCCCGCCTTGACCGCCTGCCGGAGGAGCTCAAGGATGTCTTGCAAATAGCTTCCGTCATCGGCCGGGAGTTCTCCACCCACCTCTTGCAGGAGGTTACCGGGGTGAGCAAACCCCTGAAATCCTACCTCCTTCAGCTGCAGTCCCTTGAGTTCGTCTACGAGAAGACCTTATTCCCAGAGCCCGAGTACATCTTCAAGCACGCCCTCACCCAGGAGGTAGCCTACCAGAGCCTACTGCTCAAGCAGAGGAGGGAGATACACGCCAGGATAGGACAGGCCATCGAGACCGTCTATCCCGACACCCTGGAGGACTTCTACGAAACCCTCGCCTACCACTACTCCTGTAGCGATGACACTGTAAAAGCCCTCCACTACCTGAAGCTCTCGGGGGAGAAGTCCGCGAGCAACTATTCCAACTGGGAAGCCGTGCGCTTTTACCAGGAGGCCATCAACCTCCTGGACGCACAGCCGGAGAGCGAGGAGATAAAAAGGGAAAAGCTGGGAATATGCCGCTCCGTCATAGACACCATGATGCTGCTGAGCTATCCGCAAGGAAGTATGGAGGTACTCCAGGAGGCGGAAAGGCTGGCGCAGGAACTCGGGGACGACAAGATTTTGACCGCCGTCTACCGTAGATTCGCCGCATATCATTCCGTCAAGGGGGACATAGCTCTGGGGCTGATGTATGCGGAGAAATGTTTCAATGCGGCGGAGAGGTTAGGGGACGTCGACGCCATGGCCACGATCGCATCCGGCACGTGTTCAGTTCGCTTGCACGCGGGCGAGATCTCCGAGATGGCTGAGATGAGCCACAGGGCCCTCAAGCTACTCGAGGAGCAGCACCGGGAACACCGGGCCGTCGTAGGTGGGTGGACGGCGTATTCTCAGCTCAGTGGATGGTATGAAGATGCTTTGGGGGCCCTGGGGGAGTTCGGGGAAGAGAAGGCGGCTTTTGAGAAGGGGTTGCTGAACTCCCTCGAGGCCGATGATGCCTTTGGGATCGGCTGGGTTGAATATAATCATTGCATTGCATTGCATTTCAAAGGAGACGGCCAGGGTCTGATAGACCATGCCCGCAAGGCAATCGAGAGCTTCGAGGAAACCGGCATCGAGATAGTCCTCGGTACGGCTTGGTCTTTTTTGGGGCTTGGATATCTGTATACGGGGAGTTACGAACAGGCGAAGGCAAATATTGTAAAGGGGCTCGAGCTCCAGAGGAAAGCCGGCGTCCCTATCAACATACCGTTCTGTTTAGTCTTTTTATCCCTTTACCGTATGGTTGTAGGGGATCTCGAGGGAGCGGCGAGGAGCGCCGAGGAGGCATTGCAGCTTTCCCGTGATCATAAGGCTAAGTCCCTCGAATGTGGTTCATTGTTAACGCTCGGTCGGATGTCGGCGGGAGCTGACTCGTCATGCATCGATATCGCGGAGAGATATATCCGACAAGCGATGTCATTGGCCGGGGAGATGAGGTCGAGGCCGCTAATCGCCTGTGGGCACCTTTACCTGGGTGAGATCTTTGAGCAAGCAGGCCGAAGAGAAGAAGCTCTGGAGAACCTCAGGAAGGCGGAGGATATGTACCTGGAGATGAAGGTCGGCCCCGACTCACACTGGCTCACCCGGGCTCAGGATGCATTGGCGCGACTCGGTCAGGAATAATCCACCTTCGTGATCCCCTGGCATGATGCGCGATTACCCTAAATAGCCCACTGGGCAAAGCTCACTTGTCCTCGAAAGGCGCTGTGCTTTACCACGGGCTTCATGGATGTGTATCCTATACTCTCTGTTGATATATATCTTGAGCTGGTCTTTCTGTTTGGGTTTGGTATCTTGTTCTCTCTAGTCAGAAAGATGCTCTTTTCCCGGCTGTGTCTACATTGTGCCTGTTTTCAGTGATGACTTGCCTGTATCGATGTCCTCGGCCAGGAGTTGCTCAACGATATCTATATAGAGGGGAAGGTTCTCCTCGAGTATCTTGGCGGTCAACGTCGCACCCGCCTGCTTGTCCCTTTTCTCGAACGCTGCGACAAGGTATTTGAAGAACTGCCTCTGTACTTTATTAGGAAAGGCAGCGGAAAACCTGGCTAGCCCTTGAAAAAGCTGAGTCATCTTCATGAAGGTGCTGAAGAGCAGGTCGTAGTACCTGTTATGAGCTCCGGATACGATCAGTGCGGCGATTCTCAAGAAATTCTCGGCCAGCCCATCTTTGTCACCAAGAAGTGTCATCCGTTCCTCCACAAAACCTTTCAGCTGATCGAGTTCTTCGCCTGTCATCCTTTGAATCGAAAGCCTAACTACCTCTACTGCTTGAATCAGATGAAATTCTATAAGGTCGCGGAGGAATTCCGCGTCGATACCGCCATCCTCCCTGTATAGCAACACATAAAGGATATCGACCTCTCCGTTGTGAACCGGTTCCACACAGATGCCCGATCCCTGATGGATCGAGACGAGGCCCAGCGCCTCGATCCGCTTCAGCGCTTCCCGGCATACCTGGCGAGTTACCCCGAATTCCTGTGCCAGTTCCCGCTCGGGTGGAAGGCGCAAGCCCGGAGGATACACCCCGTTTACTATCCTCCGCAGGAGTTTGATCGTTATCTCTTTCGAAACCGTCTGGGGCAAACCGTTCGCCATTCAAGCTCCCCTCGCTTGGCAGCACCGTCAACGCGTGCGACAAGTAGATCCGAGCGATTTCAGGCCTCAAAACACTTTTCGAGCCAAACTCATGAGAGGCCTCTCCATTATCCAATCATATTCTCTCTAACCGGCGCTAATGCTTTCGATAACTTGACAACATAGACGGAGCTGTTGTAATTAATATATCATACCAATTGGTATTACCAATATGGGCTATCGAGTGAAGGGGAAGGAGAGCGGGATGCAGGGGAATGAAATCCACAAGCAACTGGCGGAGGCGGTGGGCGAGGAGTACGTATCCACCGAGCCGGCCATCCTCGACGGCTACGCTTACCAGAGCTTTGGTAATGTCGACGTGGAAAACTTCCCCTGGATGCACAGGCCGGTCGCCGTGGTCCTTCCCTCCACGACCGAGGAGGTGCAGGCGGTGATCAAGACCTGCGGCCGGCTCGGGCTAAAGGTCAAGCCTTTCTCGACAGGCTGGGGAGCCCACGCCGGAGTGGGTGGGGACGATGTCGTCCAGATGGACCTGCGGCGCATGGACCGCATCCTGGAGATAGACGAGAAGAACATGGTCGCGGTGGTGGAGCCCTACGCGATCTGCGCCCAGATACAGGCGGAGGCGATGAAGAAGGACCTCAACCTGCACATCGTAGGGGCCGGTTGCGGGACCTCCCCTTTGGCCAGCTGCACCTCCATGGACGGCACGGGGTGGACGGGGCTTACCACCGGCTACAATGCCCGCAACCTCCTGGGGACCGAGTGGGTGCTGCCCGACGGAGAGCTCTTGCGGCTGGGTAGCCTGGGCAGTGGGGCGGGATGGTTCTGCGGGGACGGACCCGGTCCCTCCCTGCGAGGAATCATGCGGGGGCTGTTCGGCGCTCGCGGCGCCCTGGGAGTATACACCAAGTGCGCCATCAAGCTCTTTCCCTGGAACGGCCCGCCACAACCCGATGTACAAGGCACCATGTCGGAAATCGAGGCCGAGATCCCCGATAACTTCAAGGTATATATATGTCTCTTCCCGTCCCTTGAGGCCTACGGGGACTTCGCTTACGGAATCGGCGACGCGGAGATAGGCTTCATGATCTGCAAGAACGCCATCGGTCTTATGCTCGCAACCTACACGCCTCACCTGCTCAGGAAGGTTATCCGGGCCCAGAGCCTGAAGAACGCGCTCAACACAGCCCGGCACATGTTCCAGTTCATGATCGGCGCCAGCTCCCCGGGGGAGCTCGAGTACCAGGAGAAGGTCCTGCGCCGGATAGCGGAGGAGACCGGCGGCGTGCTGATCGACCTTGGCCTGATGCCGGAATTCGGCGGAGGGGTGTGGTGGGGATTTGTGCGGGCTGCCATGCCGCCGATGGTCTTCCGTTTCGGGGGGATGTTCGGGACTTCCTTCGGGACCTGCGAGGCCTTCGACAACTGCATCAACCAGTCCCGCGATGCCGCCGAACTGAAGCAGGCCTACATCGATCAGGATAAGTTATATGACGACTTCGCCGACAACGCCTGGGGCGGTGTTTATGAGAGCACGGCGCTCTACGGTCACCAGGAGGAGTTGGCCCTCTTCGACCACCGCAACCCCCGCCACCTCAGCGGGATGGCCGATTATGGGATAGAGACGATGGAGATCTCGAGGGAGAAGCACTACGGCGTAGGCCTGGGTGCCTTCATGATAGACACGGAAACGAGGGACCGCATCTACGGATCCGACGCGCAGATCTACTGCTCATGGCAGAAGAAGATAAAGGAGATGCTGGACCCGGACGACGTCGGCGACGGCAAATGCTACTCCACCGGATCCTGAGCGGGGATCTTGCAGGCAACCAGCCTGTAAGTCGACTCTCAGGCCCCTAGGCTTTTCAATGCTTCTCTAGTGCTCTGCAGCGTCGTATGTAGATGTGGTAATATATGTAAAGCTCACATGACTCGAAAGGCGCTGTGCTTGGCAAGATACTTCGCGAACACGGCGAATAATCCCTCTGCTATGAGGCATCTTGAGCTGGCATTTCGCA
>JAFGDU010000072.1 GCA_016931915.1 Actinomycetota bacterium | reverse complement strand
AGTTGCACCACCAACTGCTTGGCTCCGGTGGCCAAGGTCCTCAACGACAGTTTCGGAATCGTCAAGGGCCTGATGACCACTATTCACGCCTATACCAACGATCAGCGCATACTCGATTTTCCCCACAAAGACCTGCGCCGTGCCCGGGCGGCCGCCAGCAACATCATCCCCACCTCCACCGGGGCAGCGAGGGCTATCGGCCTGGTCATTCCAGCTTTGAAGGGCAAGCTCGACGGTATGGCCATGCGCGTTCCCGTGATTGACGGCAGTGTAGTCGATCTCGTTGCCTTGCTCGGCAGGGAGGCCAGCGCCGACGAGATCAACGCCGCGGTAAAAAAGGCCTCCGATGGCCCCCTCTCGGGTATATTGGAGTACACGGAGGATCCCATCGTATCCTCCGACGTGATCGGCAACCCCCACTCGTCGGTATTCGATGCCAAGACCACCATGACCATGGGGAACATGTGCAAGGTGGTCTCGTGGTACGACAACGAGTGGGGCTTCTCCAACCGCCTGGTGGACCTGCTGGATATCCTGCTTCCCTGAACAGGAGGCGATATGGCCAAGAAGACCGTCAGGGACGTCGATGTCTCCGGCAAAAGGGCACTGGTGCGCGTGGATTTCAACGTTCCTCTGGACGATGCGGGCGAGATCACGGACGACACGCGCGTACGAGCCGCGCTGCCTACCCTGCGATATCTTATCGACAACGGAGCATCCCTTGTGGTCATGTCCCACCTGGGACGCCCCAAGGGCAAGGTGGTGGAGGCCATGCGCCTGACGCCGGTCGCCGCCAGGCTGCAGGAGCTCCTCGGTACAGGGGTGCGCAAGATGAACGACGTGGTGGGCGATGACGTCGCGCGTGCCTGCGCTGAACTCGAACCGGGGCAGGTCGTGCTCCTCGAGAACCTGCGTTTCGAGCCCGGCGAGGAGAGCAACGAGCCCGATTTCGCGGCCGCCCTCGCCGGCCTGGGTGATATATACGTGGACGACGCCTTCGGTGCCGCGCACCGCGCGCACGCTTCGGTAACGGGAGTCGCGGAACTGCTGCCCTCGGTGGCCGGCCTGCTCATGGATAGAGAACTGAACGTGCTGCAGGGCTTGCTTAGCGATCCCGCGCGCCCCTTTGTGGCCGTGCTCGGAGGCAGCAAGATCTCGGACAAGCTCAAGGTTCTCGGCAACTTCCAGGAACTGGTGGACACGCTGCTCATCGGGGGAGGGATGTGCTTCACCATCTTCAAGGCCCAGGGCATGCAGATCGGGAACTCGCTGTGCGAGGACGAGCTCTTGGGCGAGGTCGGTGAGGTGATGGCTGATGCGGAACGGAAACGCGCCAGCATAATGCTTCCGAAGGACCTGGTGGTAGCATCCGAGTTCAAAGAGGATGCGGAGAGCAGAGTGGTCGACGCCTCGGACATACCACAAGGATGGATGGGACTCGATATCGGCCCGCGTACCATTGATGCATATGTCGACGCCGTTATGGGAGCGAAGACCATTTTCTGGAACGGGCCCATGGGCGTCTTCGAATGGCCGCGCTTCGAAGAAGGGACGCGCGCCGTTGCCGAAGCCATAGCTGGATCTGAAGCGGTCAAGGTGGCCGGTGGGGGAGACACCGTCGCGGCTATAGAGAAATACGGACTAGAGGACGGGTTCGACCACATATCGACGGGTGGGGGTGCCTCCATGGAACTGCTCGAGGGAAAGACCCTACCGGGCGTGGCGGTCCTGCAGGATAAGGAAGACTAGGGAGGTCACTGGCATGAGAAAGCCGCTTATAGCCGGCAACTGGAAGATGTACAAGAACAACAACGAGGCGTTGGAGCTGGTGCGTGAGCTGGCTCCCCTGGTCGCGGACTTGGATGACGTAGAGGTGGCCGTGTGCCCGCCCTTCACGGCTCTGGCCGATGTCTCGCGCCTTATCGCGGATTCCGGCAGCTCTATCGCACTCGGCGCACAGGACGTCTACCCCGGGGACGAGGGGGCGTTCACGGGGGAGATATCGCCCCCCATGCTCAAGGCGCTCGCAGTGACCTACGTTATCGCCGGGCACTCCGAGCGCAGAGAGCTCATGGGAGAGAAGGACGGCTTCGTGGCCACCAAGGTGCGTGCGGTCCTGGATGCAGGCATGACCCCTATACTCTGCGTGGGAGAGACCCTGGAGGAGCGTGAGGCCGGCAACGCTGCGCGCAAAGTAGAGGGCCAGCTGGCGGCCGACCTGGAAGCGGTAGAAGCAGCCGAGGTGGCCGGAATGGTCATCGCCTACGAGCCCATCTGGGCCATAGGCACCGGCAAGACAGCCACGCCCGACGACGCCCAGGGGATGAACTCCGCCATACGCCGCTGGATAGCCGCTTCCTTCGGAGACGATACCGCTGCGTCCGTGCGCATTCTCTACGGCGGCAGCGTAAAACCGGGTAACGCGGCCGAACTCATGGCCCTGGAGGACATAGACGGCGCACTGGTGGGCGGCGCGAGCCTCAAGGCCGCCGATTTCGCCGCCATCGCGGGATTCAAGGCCTGAGCCACGGGCTGTTGCGTTAGTTTCCACGCGCTCGCGCGACGGGCATTGGCGCTGGACGCGCCAGAGCGGTGGATGGTGCCTCCATTCAGGATTTCGGGGGGTGGACCTCGCTCCTCGCTACCCGCTATGGTAAAATATCTCCCTGGTAAAGGAGGTAATACTATTGGACGTTCTCAAGTACATCATGCTGGGGTTGTTCTTTATCTCCAGCATATCCATGGTCGTTTTCGTGCTCTTGCACTCGGGCAGGGGAGGCGGCATGTCAAGTCTTTTTGGCGGATCCTCCATGGGCGGCGCGGGAGGAACCACTATCGTGCAGAAGAACCTGGATCGCATGACCATAATCAGTGCCGTCACCTTTGTCATCTCTACCCTGATCCTTATATTCATCTACAAGTAACCTCACCATAATTCTATATGGGGCTGACCGTGCCCTTTGCCGATGACACGTTTTTCTAAACTTGTCGTTTAGAGACACTGCCGTCGCACGGCAAAGCGGACAATAGGAGTCGGGCCCGCACGGCGCAAGGTCTCGCCTTAAACCCGTGATTCCGAAGCGGGAAGCGGAGATAATCCGCCTGATGAAGTGTATAATAATGCGGTCAGGAAGAAAGCCTGGCGCGCAGCAAGCGATGATGCAACTAGGAAAGGAGTGCAAGTGTCGAACCGCCATCTGTTTACATCGGAATCTGTCACCGAGGGCCACCCGGACAAGATATCGGACCAGATCTCCGACGCCATACTCGACGAGGTCTTCAAGGACGATCCCTTCGGCAGGGTAGCCGTGGAGACCCTGGTAACCACGGGCCTGGTGGTTGTGGCCGGAGAGATGACCACCGCGACTTACGTGGATATTCCCAATACCGCCCGCAGGACCATCGAGGAGATAGGGTACACGCGTGCCAAGTACGGTTTCGATTTCGAGACCTGCGGGGTGATGGTCTCCATCGACCCCCAGTCCTCCGATATCGCCCAGGGAGTCGATCATGCCATGGAGGAGAGGAAGGGCGAGGTTGATGACGATATGCTCGATTCCCTGGGAGCTGGGGACCAGGGCATGATGTTCGGTTATGCATGCAACGAGACGCCGGAACTGATGCCCATGTCCATCCTCCTGGCGCATAAGCTGTGCCATCGCCTCTCCGAGGTGAGGAAGGCGGGGATATTGCCTTATCTGAGGCCGGACGGCAAGAGCCAGGTTACGGTGGAATATGAAGGCGACAAGCCGGTGAGGATCGATACCGTGCTTATATCGGCCCAGCACCGCCCCAACATAGATATCGAGGATCTGATGAAGCCTGACCTCATCGAGCACGTCATACACCCCGTTCTGCCGCCCGAATTGGTCGATCGAAGCCTCAGGGTACTGGTCAATCCCACCGGCAAGTTCGTCACTGGTGGACCTATGGGGGATACCGGCCTTACCGGGCGCAAGATCATCGTGGACACCTATGGCGGCATGGCGCGTCACGGCGGGGGTTGCTTTTCGGGGAAGGATCCCACCAAGGTCGACCGCTCAGCCGCATACGCTGCACGCTACGTCGCCAAGAACGTCGTGGCCGCGGGCCTGGCCGACCGCTTCGAGGTGCAGCTCGCCTATGCCATAGGCGTAGCGCATCCCGTATCCGTGATGATAGATGCCTTCGGTACCGAAAAAGTCGACCTGATCACCATCGAGGGACTGGTGCGGGAGCACTTCGACTTGCGACCGGCGGCCATCATCAGAGACCTGAAGCTGCGCAGGCCCATATACCGCAAGACGGCTTCCTACGGACATTTCGGCCGCACGGACAGGGATTTCACCTGGGAACATACGGACAAGGCGGAAGCGCTGCGTAATGAAGCTGGCCTGTAGGGGTAATATATAGTTGGAGGCAGGCACGCGGTATTAGCCTTTATCCGTACTCGGGAGGTGGAGCGAAATGGCGGTGCTGCCCATAAGGACCTTCGGGGACCCGGTACTTAAAGAGCGATGCCAGGAAGTCGACGAGATAACCCCGGACATCGAACGCCTGGTCCAGGATCTCATCGACTCTCTGCCCAGACCCGGGGGGGCAGGGCTTTCAGCCAATCAGATCGGCGTGGTCAAGAGGGTGTTCGTCTACGAAGACGAAGGCGAGATCTCGGCCTGCATCAATCCTGTTGTCGTCTCCGCCTCCGAGGAGACGGAGGAGGAGATCGAGGGGTGCCTCAGCATTCCCGGCGCGGTTATGCCGGTCCCGAGGCATCTCGCGCTGGAGCTTACATATGTCGATCTCGATGGAGAGACGAAGACCATCCAGGCAGAGGGATGGATCGCCCGCGTCTTCCAGCACGAGATCGATCACCTGGACGGAAAGCTCATCCTGGAGCGGACCGACAGGGAGAGCCGGGTCGAGGCGCTGCAGATCCTCAGGGGCGAGCGGCCCGTACCATCAGAACACAAGCAGGGCCCGACCAGGCTTTAGACGGCTCGGGAGCAGGCCATTGAACATCATCTTTATGGGGAGCGGTGATTTCGCATGCGACATGCTCTCAGACCTTCTGCGAGAAGGCTTCAGCCTGTCCGGTGTCATCACCAGGCCGGATCGTCCGGCGGGAAGGGGATTGCGCCCGCGCCCGACCCCCGTCAAGTCATTGGCCGCTCAGTGGGGCATGGTCGTCCACCAGCCGGACGGTCCCACAGACCCGGCATTCCTTGCCCTGCTGGAAGAACAACGACCCGGACTTTTGCTGGTAGCCGATTACGGCCATATACTGACGGGAGAGATACTTGCCTTTCCATCAAGAGGTTGCCTCAATATCCATCCCTCTCTTCTTCCGCGTTACCGCGGAGCTGCTCCCATCCAGAGGGCGCTCATGAACGGTGAGCGCGTTACGGGGGTAACCCTAATGCTACTGGACGAGGGCATGGACACCGGCGATATCCTGGCGCGCGAGGAGGTGGTGGTGGAGGCCGGGGATAATGCGCTCACGCTGCGCAGGAAGCTTGCAGCGCGGGGAGCGCGCATGGTCGTGGATGCCGTCCCTCTCTATCTGGCCGGTGATATCGTCCCCCGGCCGCAGGAGGATGAACTCGCTACGTACGCGGATCCCATTAGAAAACCGGAGATGCATATCATGTGGCAGCGATCCGCTACACGCATCCATGACCAGGTGAGGGCCTTGAGCCCGCAACCGGGTGCCTACACGCATTTTCGCGACAAAAGGATAAAAATTCTGAGTACGTCCTGCGCCAGGGACGCCCTCCCACTCCACCCCGGCATACTCGAGGTTACCGGCAAGGATATCCTGGTGGTGGGCACCGGAAAAGGAGCGCTGCAACTCGAGGAGGTTCAGCCCGAGGGCAAACAGCCCATGAGCGCCGCCGATTTTCTACATGGGTACCGCCCCAGGTCGGGAGAGGGACTCGCTTGAGATCTGGACCATGACCGTTCACGACCGCTTTACAACCGCTGCGTGAGGGGTGAGCGCATTGACCAACGCCAGAGACATCGCCTACGACATGACCCGCCGCGTCAATGCCCGGGGGAGTTATCTGAACCTGCTGCTGCGCTACGGTATGGACAGCAGCGACCTCGCTCCCCGCGACCGCGCCTTAGTCGTGGAGATGGTTTACGGGGTACAGAGGCATCGCAACAGGCTCGACTTCATGATCGGAACCTTCTCCCGTCGCCCCCTGGATGATATCCACCCCGAGGTACTCGATATCCTGAGGCTGGGCATGTATCAGCTCTCGCAGATGAGGGTACCCCAACATGCAGCGGTTAACGAGACGGTAAACCTGGCGAAGAGACGTGTAGGCCACGCCGCTGCCTCCTTTGTCAACGCGATCATGCGCAGTGCATCCAGAGGCCCGGAGAGAGTCAGCTGGCCGGGGCGGGAAGATCTCCCATCATACCTCGAGGTGATCCATTCCTATCCACGCTGGCTGGTTGACTACCTGCTGCGGCTGCTGGGTCCACGGGAGACGGAAAGGCTTTGCGCCGCACAGAACGAGATACCATCCCTCACGCTGCGTGCAAACACCACCAGAATAGACGCCGCGGCACTGCTGCTGGAAATAGAGTCAAGCGGCGGGAGAGGATCCCTGTCCGCACATGTTGCGGAAGCGCTGACGGACGTTAGCCTTCCCTACCATGACCTGCTGGGTTTAATTGATAGGGGATGCTGCGTGGTGCAGGACGAGAGCTCCATTCTCGTCGGGCGTGCTGTCGATCCCAGCCCTGGAGATGTCGCTATCGACGCCTGTGCGGCACCCGGCGGAAAGGCTACCCATCTCGCCGTTCTGGGAGGAAAGGATTGCAGCGTTATCGCTGTCGATATAAATGCGAGTCGCCTCGAGGCACTGCGAAACAGCATACATCGCATGGGGCTCGCCAATATCGAGATCAAGAAGGGCGATTCAACCCGCTTGATGGAATACGTCACCACCGCAGCGGACATCGTGCTCGTCGATGCACCCTGTTCCGGCCTGGGCACGTTGCAGCGCAACCCCGAGCTTAAATGGCGCAGGCTGCCCGACGACCTCGCTGAACTGGCTGGGCTTCAACTTTCGTTGCTCGAGCGTTGTTCCGCTAATGTACGCAAGGGAGGCACGCTCGTCTACTCGGTATGCACTTACAGCCGCGAGGAGACGGTGGATGTCATCTCCGCGTTTCTAGAGAGCAGCAGTGATTTTCAACTACAATCGCTCACGCCCTACCTTCCCTCCTCCTGCAGCGACGCGCTGAGTCCCGAGGGCTACGCGCAGTTATGGCCTCATGTTCATCACATGGAAGGTATGTTCATAGCCCGCATGGTAAGAGCCTGAACGAGCCCTGCAGGTGCCAGGCCTGCACGTT
>JAFGDU010000071.1 GCA_016931915.1 Actinomycetota bacterium | reverse complement strand
CGCCCGGCCAGGAAGAGGCGGTGCGACAGGTAATGCTTGTCCACGAGGGTGTCGAGCTCCTGGGGTGAGCCCACCTCCCCAGCCTCCAATACTACCTCCCTGTAAGGCGAGGGCATATCAGCGGGATTCTCCAAGCCTTTTCTCAATGCCTCCAGGCCTACCGTGCCCAGACCCTCCAGCAGGCCCCGGGGCTCCTCTTCTTCCATCCTTGCCTTGAGCAGCGCCTTGAGGTTGTGGAAGTCGTAGCGGCAGAGGAAGAACTCCAGCAGGAAGGAACCGGGGGGGAGGGCTTCCTCCAGGGAAGTGTAGACGTCGCGCAGGAAGGCGGTGATGCCCGCCTCCACCTCAGCGGCCGTCCTTGCCTCCGCCAGGAAATCCCCCATGCTCGTCTCGTCCAGCACGTTCAAGGCCCCCTCGTAATCCGCGTCGATGAGCCTCTCCATGCGCTGGCTGTTGAGCATCTGCATCTCCAGCACCCTTATCCTGCCCACCGCGTAGCCGTAGCGCGTGACGTCGCTGAAGGGCTTGATGCGCTTGAGATCGACGCTGAGGAACGGGGGAAGGCTCTTCACCCTTCCCTCCCTGAAATGCGGGGAGGCCCCCGCCTTGATGGGATTGATGCCGGCGCTGCCCATCCTGCTCATCTGGCAGCACCTCGCACGTCCACCTCGCCGAATAGTATCTTGAGCACGCTCTCCTCGTGGCGGTCCCTCACCTCGCGCATGAGGGTCTCCAGGGAGAGGTTGTTGATGAAGTTGCCGCTTGCAAGGATGACCCCGCGCTCGAAGTCGGCCTCCTCCTTGGCAAGTTTCAGCGACGCCTTGCTGCCCTTTTCCTTCAGTGCCTGGTTTATCTCGTCCAGCAGCCCGTCCGCCAGCAGCCCGCGGTCGTAGGGCGCCGCGACTACCTCCTCCTTGCCGCCGGAGGCGTTCTCCAGGATGACGCGCTTCAGCCAGGCGCGATAACGCTCCTCGGGCAGGTCCATGAAGTCCCGCAGGGCCTCCATGAAGGCCTCCTCGAAGAGGTTGTCCTGGGCGGAGAGGAAGTTGGCGCGGCTCTCCGCCAGAGCCTCGCTCATGATCTTGGTCCTCTCCCGCTCCCCGCGCTCGCGAAAGGACGCGCGTATGGACTCGGCCGTACGGCGCGTCTCCTCGTCGCCCTCGCTCACCAGGCGCGCCGCCTCTTCCTTGGCGGCATCGACGAGGGCGCGGCCCTCCAGGTGGGCGTCTTCATCGATCTTCTCGAGCAGGCTCTCGAAGGACATTCTTTGCTCCTCTATACTCTACTTCCAAGTGATCTCAAATCATCAACCAGCAGGTCATGGTATTTCGGGCGATATCACGATAAAGAACATCAGTATGGTGACGATGAGGGAGAGCACGGCGTAGGTCTCCACCAGCGCCGGGAGCACCAGGGAGCGCCCCATCTCCTCGCGCCGCTTGGCCACCATCCCCGCCGCCCCCGCGGCGGTCAAACCCTGATAGGCGCCGGTGACGAAACAGACGAAGGCCACCGGCAGGCAGGCCAGGAAGATCTGGAATCCCAGAGCGCCTGAAAGACCCGCCCAGCCTCCGGCCGCATCCGAAGGTTGCATGATAAAGATCACCAACACCCCCGTGATGAAACCGTATATGCCCTGCGTGCCCGGGATGACCACCAGGGGCAACAGGGGCCCGAAGCGCTCCGGCATCTCGGTGAGAATGCCCCCGGCCACGTTGGCGACGTAGGTGATGCCCATGCCGGAGCCGGCCCCGCCCCCGATGACCGCCACCGCAGCCCCCAGCAGGGCCCAGTGCAGGCCGCTCAGCCCGCCGAAAGTAGCTACGTCCATATCTACCTCCTCTATTCCTTGTCTATCACGGTCTTGCGCGTCTCGATGGCGAGGGGCGAAAACGGCTCCCCGCCGTCCTCGTAGAACTTACTGAAGAACTCCACGTATTGCAGCCTCAGGGGATGCACGAAGGCGCTGAGGAAGCTCACCGCCAGGTTGAAGATGTGGCCGCCCAGCAGGATAGCAAGGAGCGCTATTATCCCCAGTACCGGGATCCCCCATACAAGGCTGGCCATGATGTTCACCACCATGCCTATGGCTATGGTCGCCAGCCCCAGGGCGTAGAGGCGCAGATAGGAGGCCACATCGCCTATGGTGCTGGCGAAGAGGCCGTAGAAGTTATAAAGGCCGCCGAAGAACTTGCCGGGGATGCTCTTGCTGGTGATATTGGAAAGGAAAATGACGCCGGCTATCCCCGCTCCCGCAACAAGCACTCCAACAAGGCCCACCGGCTCCAATCCTATGCCGTATCCGAAGGCGGCTACTGCGATGCCGAACCAGAAGAGCAAGGTAGTTCCCTGCTCGCAGATGCCCAGCCATACCGAATTATGGCGTATATTGTCGTACATCTCGATGGCCACCCCGATGGAGATGTGGATGAGCCCCAGGGCCAGGCAGATAAGCATGAAAGGCTTGGGTTCTTTTAAAATATCCATGGTGCCCGGGAATCTCATGAAGGCGGGAAGTGCCTTGTCGTCTACCGCAAGATAACCGTCTATGCCGAAATATCCGCGGGTGAAGATTCCCACCACGATGGAGGCGATACCGCAGTACATGAAGACACGCAGGAACCTCCTGACGTTGTCACTCACGTCCAGCTTCCTGAGAGCCAGCCAGAAGGCCCCGGCCAGGATGAGGCCGTAACCCACGTCGCCGATGCACATGCCGAAGAAGAGGATGAAGAAGGGGGCGACGAAGGGGGTGGGGTCGGTCTCCGCGCGGTTGGGCAGCCCGAATAGTTCGATGAGGGTCTCGGCAGGGCGTATACGGCGGCGGTTCACGAGTAGGGTCGGCGCTTTTTCCTCCTCGCCGGGGGGCGAGAAGTCCACGTCCACGCTCTTACCCAACCATTTCATGCTGTCGAGAACATCTTCCTGGCGGCTCTCCTCCAACCATCCCTCCAGCACCACGGCCCTCTCAGTATGCAGGAGGCTCCTCTTGGCCTCCTCCTTCGCCAGCTGGTTGTGGTAGAAGTCGTTGAGGGCCAGCACCTGGGGCTTGCGGGAGAAATTCTCCCTTATCCCCTCCTCGAGGTCCTTTTTCCTCTCTCTCTGCTCGGAGAGACGCTCCCTGGCCGAGGCTATCTCCCCCTCCACCGTACCAGTCTTGCCGTTCTCCAGCTGCACCTGATCCAGGCCGCGTTCCGAGGCGAGGAGGTCGAACTCCGCCAGGTCACCTACGTGCACCATCACCGCCACGTAGACGCTTTCTCTCTCCCTTCCGACCTCCTCCCAGTAGGCGTGGGGGCAGCGCTGATCCATCTCCGCTTCCCACTCTGCCAGGACACCGTCATTCACGATGACCGCCCTGAGCCTTGTGCTCCCCAGCTCCGCCACCTCACCCAGGGGGCAATCCATTTCCCTCCAGGGGAGCATGGTCTCGATGTCTTCCTCCAGCTCCGAGATGGCGGCCTCGGCGTGCCTGTGCTCGACGTCCATCTCCTCCAGCTCGCGGTAGACGGTCTCCAGGTCGAATTCCTCCTCCACCTGGAGGTACTCCTCGAGGGTCAGGTGCACCTGCCCCTTGAGCAAACCGGAGACGAGGCCTCCCTTGGCCTCGTCGAAGCGCTCGAAGAGCTCCAGGATGAACTCGGTCTTGGCGATGGACAGGCGCGTCGGCCTGGTATCGGGCTCGAAGTGGTGGTGAAAATGCTTCAGTTCGTCGTCCTGCGCGGCGGCGGTCGCGAAATCGTTGATATGCACGGCTCCCAGGTGCTGCAGTCGGTCGACCAGTTCCTCCCTCTGGTCCAGGGGGGCCAGTATCGAGACCTTGCTCATCCTAGCTATGGGCATCCGTAACTCCCACGTTCCTTTCTGCCGTCTAGTCCCCTTTTTCCAGTCTGTCCTTGAGGTAGGCTACCGCGTCCTTGCGCCTCTCGACCACCACCGCCAGCAGCCTCATCCTGTCGTACATGTATTCCACGCGGAGTTCCTCCGCCTCCATCCTGGCATGCTGGATGATCTCGCGCATCTCGTTTTCGCCCTCCTCGCGGGCCTTCGCCTCCCCCTCCTGCCTGAGCTTGAGGGCGTTCTCCCTCGCATTGGCGATGCTCTCCTCCGCCATGTTGCGGTAATAGTCGATGACCTGCTCCGCTTTTTCCTCCGCCTCTTTGACCTGGCGCAGCTTATCCACCATCGAGCTCATGATGCAGTATCCTCCCGCCTGTACGAGCGGTCCACCCGCGCCGTTTCTACCGCGTGCACGGGGCCGCCACAGGTTGCCTCCGCTCCCTCATCGTATACTGAGTTTCAGCACTTCTCAAGTATAATTTCGGGTCTTGAAATAATAATTTCAGACTTCCTAATATTATATTTTCTGACTCCCGATTTCAAGCACCTGAACCGACAACAAATAAGACGGTTTGCCGCCCCTGGCGTCCGTCTTTCCCCTCGTATCGTTTCCCCGTCCTGTGCCGTTACACGATAGAACACCACCCTGCGTCGAGTGTTTCCCGCGCAATCGGCATGCGGTGCTCAGCCCGGATAAATGCGTGGTGCGGATCGTGGTGTATCAGTCCGGTATATCGTGCCTCTCGCTTCCCAGACCCCATGGGCACTCCTCGCCGGACAGGTGTAACCAGTAGGATTTTGTACGATTATAGCACGTGCAAAGGGCGTTCCTACCCCGTGAGGATGTTCTTCAGCTCGGCTTCCTTCTCCGGCTCGGTCACGGCGATAACCGTGTCTCCGGGCTGCAGGACGGCGCTGCCCTGGGGGATGATCACATCCTCGCCCCTGATTATGGATACGAGGACACAGCCCTGGGGAAGGCCTAGGTCTCGCAGGGGTATCTCGCAGGAGCGGCAACGGTCCTCGGGCAGGTCGAGTTCCACCACGGCCAGCTTGCCCTTCTTCAGCGTATGCAGGGTGATGATGTCCCCCAGGGTAGTGCGTTCCTCGATGAGTTGGGCGATGATGGTGGTGCTGGAGATGGCGTCCACGCCCAGCTTGTTGAAGATGCGCTCGTTCTTGGGGTTGTTGACCCGCGCCACCGTGCGCGGCACCTGAAAATAGGTCTTTGCCAACTGGCAGGCCACGAGGTTGTCGTCGTCGTCTCCCGATGCCGCGGCAAAGACGTCGGAGTTTCCCACGTCCGCCTCTTCCTGGTAGCGCAGGTCGCAGCCGTCGCCGTGGATGATCACCGCGGACGTGGAGGCCGCCAGGCGTTCGCAGAGCTCCTGGCTGCGCTCGATCACAGCCACCTGGTGACCCTTGGCATCGAGCGCCTCGGCCAGGAAAGCGCCCACCTTGCCCCCTCCCATGATGACTATCTTGATCCCCGTTCACCCGCCTTTCGCTATGCTCTTGCCATCAATAATATATCAAGCAGGCTCACGAAGCCGGTGCCTTCTCCGGTTTTGGTCTTGCTCCCCAGATCCAGCCCGGCTCCATCATCCTCCTTACCCTGTCCAGCCGTCCCGCCAGCACCGCCGCCACCACCTTGTCCCCCCGCTGCATCTTCGTCCCTCGCGTCGCCACCACCGTCTCGCCCCCGTGGGATATCAGGCCTACGCGCAACAGCTCTTCTCTCTCCAGTTTGCCCACCGGCTTGCCGCTGAAGCGTGGGGGGCATACGAACTCCACCAGCTGAACGCGGTTGTTGGCCGTCCAGGCCAGGACCTTGAGCCTGTCGCGCACTATCCTCTGCATGAACTGTTCGGCCAGGACGGTCGTACCGCAGATATAATCGATGTCCAGGGCCTGGAAGGTCTTCTCCTTGTCGGGGTTGTAGAGGCGGGCGAAGACGCTGTCGACACCGTATATACCCCTGGCCACCTCAGCCGCCATGAGGTTGCTGTTGTCGTAATTGGTGAGGGCTGCGAATACGTCGGCATCCCCGATGCCGGCTTCCTCCTGCACGTCGAGATCGAAAGCCACTCCCCGCACGGCCTCTCCCTGGAAGGTCTTGCTTAAGCGCTCGAACGCCTCGCCGTCCCGGTCTATGACGGTGACGTGGAAACCGTCGAGGGAGAGCATCTCCGACAACTGCGCACCCACCCTGCCGCATCCGGCGACGACTACCCTCCATTCCCCCCTGCGATGACGCCTGTGAGGCACACCGCTGTCCGCTCTCGGTTGGTGCCGCCTGAACCCGATGGGCATTATCTTCTCCATATAAGTGGGGCTGCTCGTATCCGCCGCCAGCACCAGGCGGTCGCCCTGCACGAGACGTGTGTCGCGGGAGAAATACACCGGCCTCTCCCCCCGCATCACCGCCATCAACCTGCCGCTTCCCGGACTCCTCAGATCGCTTACCACCAGCCCCTCCTGCTCCGGCCCCACCTCCACCTCCAACACCTGCAGGCCGCCGCCCCAATCCGCGTGTTTCATGATCCCCGCCGCCGTGACCGTGCGGTGGAATATCTCGGCCAGCACGGTACTTCCGCAGATGTAGTCGATGCCCATATTGCGGTAGGTCATCTCCTTGTCCGGGTTATAGACCCTGGCCGTCACCAGCGGCACCCCGAAGATGCTGGCGGCTATCTCGGCCGCCATGAGGTTGGTGTTGTCGTAGTTGGTGAGGGCGGCGAACGCGTCGGCATTCTCTATGCCGGCCTCCTTGAGCAGGGTTTCGTCGAAGGCCATACCGGTTAGGGTTTCGCCGTTGAAGGAGACCTCGAGGCGGTGGAAGGCCTCCGGATCCCTGTCGATCACCACTACGTTGTGGCCTTCGCTGGACAGAAGAAGGGCCAACTGCGAGCCGACCCTTCCGCAACCGGCGATGATAACCCGCATCTTACTCGCTTTTCATTCCAGGCCGAGCAGTTCTCTCAGCTCCTCGACCTTGTCCGGATCGGTTATAAAAAGCACCTTGTCCCCGGCCATGAAAGTCAGGTCTCCCCGGGGTATGAGGTTGCTGCTCTCTCTCAACACCGTAGCCACGAGCGTCTCCTCCGGCAGCTGCATGTCCTTGATTGCCTTTCCCACCACCGGGCTTCCCTCCTCGAGCACCACTTCCTCCAGGACCAGCCTCTCGCGCCGTAGCTTGAGCAGGGTGACCATCTCGCCCAACGTCAGTTCCTCCCGCACGAGCTGCACTATTATCGAGGCACTGCAAACGGCCTCGTCCACCCCCCAGTCGGCCGTGAACAACCATTCGTTGAGGGGATTGTTGACCCGCCCGAAGACCAGGGGCACGCCGTATTCGAACTTGGACAGGTAGGATATCACCAGGTTGTCCTCGTCGTCACCGGTGACCGCAGCGACCACGTCGGCCCCCGCGACCTGCGCGGCATCCAATACCGAGGGCTCGCAGGCGTCGCCGTGCATGACGTTCGCGCCCGGGAACTTCTCCTTCAGCTCCTCCACCCTCTCCCGGCGCTTCTCCACCACGATAACCTGGTTCTCCTCCTGAAGAGATGAAAGCAGGTGGAGCCCGACCATGCCTCCGCCCAGGACTATAATGCGCATGTTCATCCCCTCACTTCAGCCCCAACAGGCGTTCGAGTTTGCCGGAGCTTTCCTTGGTCACCGCGATGTACAGTATATCCCCCTCCCTGAAGATGGTGCCCTGTGTCGCCAGGCGTGCGCTTCCTCCGCGCACCAGGCAGATCACCTGCACCTCCATGGGTATGTTGAGGTCGGCCGCGCTCCTGTCTACGAGCTGGGGGGGGAGCTCCAGCCTGATGAGATCCACCTCGCCGTTCCCGAACTGGTATTCGCTGTCCAGCTCTCCATGGGAGATAAAGCTGAGCATGCGGTGCCCCGCCCAGGCGACGCTGGCGATGGTGGGAATGTTCAGACGGCGGTATATCTCGGCCCGGCGCGGATCGTAGATACGGGTTATGACCTTGGGCACGCGAAAATACTCCTTGGCCAGTCGTGCGCTTACGATATTGCTGTTGTCGCCGCTGGTAACCGAGGCGAACGCATCCGCCCTTTCAATGCCCGCCTCCATCAGGGCATCGCGGTCGAAGACCACCCCTTTTACCTTCTTGCCCGAGAACCCCTCCCACAGGTTCTCGAAGGACTCGGGGTCCTTGTCTATCACGGCCACCGTGTGCCCCTCGCGCTCGAGCATGTAGGCGAGGTAGGAACCAACCCTGCCGCAGCCGCCTATGACTACGTGCATCTCTTCACCCCCCACGTCGCGGGTATCATCTTCACACCAACTCCTCCACAACCCGACTTGCAACGGGCGTCCAGTTCCCTAAAACGATAGTAGCACCAACCACCTGCAAACCCCAGGAACATGCCCTCACCCCTCCCTGCCCTTTTTACGGCGCCTCAGATAGGTGCGTAATATCAGCTTGCGGATCTCGTCCGCCACCATGCAGATGGGGATGAACGGTACCAGGAACAGCCAGTCCGACCAGGCTATGGGAGCGGTCTCGAAGGCCCGGTTGAGGAAGGGGACGTAGACGATGAGGACCTGCAGCGAGACCTCGGTCGCAATTCCCAGTAGATACAGGCGGTTCTTGAGCAGCCCCACCTTGAAGACGGACTCCACGTTGGTACGGCAGGCGAAGCCGTTTCCTATCTGGGTCATCATGATACCGGTCAGGGACATGGTTGTGGCCTTGGCATAGACGAGGGGGTTCGCCTCCGCGTAAGCCCTCAGCTCCTCGCCCCATCTCCAGTTGAACATATACAGGTAGCCGAGCATGCACACCAGGGCTTCCAGCGGGCCCAGGAAGCCGTAGGCTCGTAGCAGCACCCTCACGTTGAGCAGCTTCTCTTCCCTGGAGCGCGGGGGGCGCGTCATGATCCCCGGCTCGGGCTTCTCGGTGCCCAGGGCCAGGGCGGGCAGCAGGTCGGTACCCAGGTCCACCGCCAGGATCTGGATGATGGTCAGGGGCAGGGGGATGTTGAACATCACGAAGAGGATGAAGGGCACGATCTCGGGTATGTTCGACGCCAGGATGTAGGTGATGAACTTGCGTATGTTGTCGAAGATGGCCCGGCCTTCCTCCACCGCTGCCACGATGGAGGCGAAGTTGTCGTCCACCAGGATCATCTCCGCCGCCTCACGCGCCACGTCGGTGCCCGTGACCCCCATGGCTACTCCTATATCGGCTGCCTTGAGGGCGGGGGCGTCGTTGACCCCGTCTCCGGTCATGGCCACCACTTCTCCCATCCCCTTGAGCACCTGGGCGATGCGCATCTTGTGTTCCGGTGCGACGCGCGCGAAGAGTACCTCCTCTCCGCCGAGGTGCGCGGCGAGCTCCTCGTCCGACATGCCTTCGAGGTCTATTCCGGTTATGATCCTGGGCTGCCCCCCCACAAGTCCGATACGCCGGGCGATGGATTCGGCCGTGAGGCCATAGTCCCCGGTGATCATGATCACCCTGATACCCGCGGTACGGCACTTGTCTATGGCCTCTTCCACCTCCGGGCGCGGCGGATCCATCATGGCCGCCAGGCCGAGGAAGGTCAGGTCGCTCTCGGTATTCTCGATGCCGTAGCTGGTGATTCCGGCCGGCATGACGCGCGTGGCCAGGGCCAGGACGCGCAGCGCGGAACGCGCGTAACGATCGTTGACCCCCTTGATGCGGTCGCTGTCCTCGGGGCCCAGCTCCCGGATTCCCTCCCTGGTGAGGATATGCGAACAGCGCTCGAGCACCACGTTGGGCGCTCCTTTGCAGTAGGCTACCCGCTCGCCCTCCTCCTCGCAGACAACGCTCATCATCTTACGCGACGAATCGAAGGGTATTTCCGCCAGGCGTTTTATCCTCTCGGCGGCTTCGCCCGGCTCCACCCCGCCCTTGCTCCCCATGACCAGCAACGCGCCCTCGGTCGGGTCTCCGATTATCTTGTAGGTGCCCTTCTCCTCGCCCTCGACCAGGCGCGAGCTGTTGCAGAGTACCGCAGCCTTGAGCGCAGGCTCCAGCCTCTCCATCTCCTCCCTGGAGAGCTTCTTCTGCTTTCCCTTCTTGCCGTTGCCGTTGCCTCCGGAGAGGAACTCCCCCTCCGGAGCATAGCCCACCCCGGACACCGACACCTCCATCCACGGCAGCCACAGGCTGCGCACGGTCATCTCGTTCTGGGTGAGGGTACCGGTCTTATCCGTGCAGATAACGGTGGTGGAACCGAGGGTCTCCACGCTGGAGAGCTTCTTCACCAGTGCGTTGCGCCTGGCCATGCGCTGGGTGGCCATGGCCAGGGCGAGGGTCACGGTGGGGAGCAACCCCTCGGGCACGTTGGCGACGATGATACCGATGGCGAAGATGAGGTTGTCCGTGAAGGGGAGCTTGACCACGTACTGGCCGAGGAGGAAGAAGAGTATGCCCAGGCTTACGGCGAGGATGGCCACGAACTTGGTTATCCTCTTCATCTGCAGTTGTATGGGGGATTCCTCGTCCTCAACCGACTGGGTCATGGCGGCTATCTTGCCGAATTCCGTGTTCATCCCCGTGGCGTAGGCCACGGCTCTGCCCGTGCCGATGGTTACGTTGGTCCCCGTGAACACCAGGTTGAGCAGGTCGCTGAGGGAGAGGTCCTCTTCCAGTACCGGGTAGGCGTTGCGGCGAACCGGCTCCGATTCACCGGTGAGGGCGGAATTGTTGGTGCGCAGCTCGGCGCTGCTGATAAGGCGCGCATCGGCCGATATATGGTCTCCCTCGCGCAGGATCATGAGGTCCCCCGGCACCAGTCCGGCGGCCTCTATCTCCTGCTCCGTCCCGTCACGTATGACCGTCGCCATGGGCGGCAGGAGTTTCTTCAACGCCTCGGTGGCCTTCTCCGCCTTGTACTCCTGGATGAAAGTGAAGATGGCGTTGATGAAGATAACGGCGATGATTGCATAACCCAGCGCGGCCTGGTCCGCCACGAAGGACAGGATGCC
Source organism: Actinomycetota bacterium (assembly GCA_016931915.1). Taxonomy (GTDB): domain Bacteria; phylum Actinomycetota; class Geothermincolia; order Geothermincolales; family RBG-13-55-18; genus SURF-21. The sequence goes on along the minus strand of JAFGDU010000071.1, from coordinate 6,371 downwards.
GCCGATCCAGAGCAGGATGGCAAAGAAATGCGTGAAGTGGGATATGAGTTTTTTCCACAGGGGAACTCCCTTTATCTTGCGGATCTCGTTGGGCCCGTACTCCTCGAGGCGCCTTGCGGCCTCCTCCGCGCTCAACCCCTGTGGCGAGGTCTTCAATGCTGCGTAGACTTCGTCGTTGCTGAGCTTATGTATATTCGCGACGTCCTGCATTCCAGACCTCTGGCTGTCGAGGGTCACTATCGGTCGATTAAATGACTATATGTTATATCCTCGGCCGCTGCTATGGAAGAAGAATTTGCCAGGGGTCAGCCCTCCATTTTCAACGTTGGGGGTCAGGCCTCAACGTCGGGGGCTATGCCTCCACATTCAACGTAATCACCTACAAACGTGATCAGATGAGACCTTGGCCGGTTTAAGTTGAAGGCATGCGAATCGATCAAGGAGATCTTGCCCGTATAGTGCGGCATGCACATCAAGAGAAGCGCATCGTTTTCGCCAGGGGTCAGCCCTCCACATTCAACGTGATCGCCTACGATTGTGATCAGACGAGATCTACGCTGGATCAAGTTGAATGTGGAGGGCTGACCCCTAGAAGGCAGGTTGCAGGGTTAGGTCCGTTTCCCTGCCGCGCATACGGCGGCGCGAGCGCGCCAGGTCTGTGAAGGCCTCCAGGCGGGTGGCGACCCCCGCACGCCCGGTCATCTCGTCTATCACCACCGAGAGCACCGGTATCCCCAGGGCACGCGAGACCTCGGGGAGGATGCTCTTGGCGATGGTCTCGGGCATGCAGGTGAAGGGCATGAGCTGAACCACCCCGTCGAAACCAAGCCGCTGGTAGAGGACCGTATCGCCGACGGAGAAAATGCCCTCGCCTCCCACCCTGTGCGTGAGGTAAGGCGTGGCCAGATGCTCTGAATCGTGCTCGTGATACCCCAACACCGGCCTCTCGCCCGAGGGCCGCAGCCAGTCGGTGAGATAGATGTTGCGCTCGACATACGCGCCCAGGTCACCCAACTGCTCCTCCACGTTGAGGTTGAAGAAGGGCTCCAGGACCAGGTAGAACTCCCCTACAATGCCTATCTTCACTTCATCGCACTCCATGCTGGGCACGGAGCGCAGGTGGTCGAAAGCATCTTCCTCCACCCGGCTCAGTGCAGAGTATGTGCCGGCATCCCAGACCATCTCGTAGCAGCGCTTCATCGCCGCGGTGGTGGCGCCCCTCTCCCGGTCCATGTGGCGCTGGTGCAGGGCCTGCTGTTCCAGGCGGTCGATGAGGTGAGCTTTGGTCAGGGCGAACTTGATGGCACGGTAGAGCGAGAGCCATGATCTCCCCTGCTTCAGGCGGTTCAGCCTGCGCAGGGTCCCGGGTATCTTGGAGGGCTCAAACTCCAGGGGCACCATCTGGAATTCGTAACCCGCATCCTCGAGAATGCGGCGCTGCGTTTCAGCATAGTACCCGAAGCGGCAGGGGCCTTTCCCAGCCACCATGATCAGCGTGTCCGCCCCATTCTCTATCGCCTCGATGAAATTGCCCAAGGTGGTCTTCAAGGGGAAACATGCGAACTCGGGCCCGTAGCGAGCACCCAGCTCGAGGGTGCGCTGCGAGTTGGGGGGAGGCAGCACGTAATCCACGCCCATTTCCTCGAAGACGCTGCCCATGACGAATTCCAGGCTGCCCATATGCGGCCAGCTGATCTTCATACCGCCACCGCCTCGCGCGTCTCCTCGACCCTGTTCTTCTTGCGCCGCAGCATATCCACGAAGGCCTCGATGCGGGTGAGAAAACCTCCCTCCCCGGTGTGCTCGTCCATGATCAGGGTGAGCATGGGGACGTTGCCCATGACCTTGTTCTCCTGCTCGCAAAGGACGCGGATGATGGAGTCGGGGCCGCAGGGGAACGAGATCATGAAGATGATACCGTCCACAAGCTGGTGCCTCGTACAGGCCAGGATAGCCCCCGCGATCTCCTGTTCGTAGCTCCAGTAGATATGCTTGGGCAGCCGCTTCAATTCCTCATCACGCAGCTTTTCCGGCACCATGTCCGCGGTTATGACGTCCGCACCCATGGAGCCCAGACGCTCCAGCAGGGACATGGTGGTGAAGGTGTCGTAAACGTTGTAATGATGGCCGATGACCCCTATGCGCAGCTCCCGGCCCTCGCAGAGGAGATTGCCCGCCTCGCCTACCAGGGCTCTCTTTTGGTCCAATCCAAGGGTAAGCCTCTCGAGATAGAGGCGGTGTTCCCTCCACGCCGTGATGCCAGCCCCGATAATGCGCAAAGGGTTTGAGGTGAAGGTGCGCCCCAGGGAATAGACGGCGCGGTAGTTGTGCCAGAATCCCGACTGAAAATCTATGGTCGGGGATATGATATTGATGCCGTCTCCAGCCGCAGCACGCGCCATGTCCGGTAGCCCCAGCATCTTGGGGCAGGTGTGCGTCCTTTTCTTCACGCTCACCAGGCGGGGCACGAACAGCGCATCCACCTTATCCTTCAGCGCCAGAACGTGGCCATAAAAGACCTTTATCGCCAGACAGCTCTCGTTTTCCGCCTTGCTCACGCCCGAGGTAAGTATGGAGCGGGTGGTCTCTCCCGATTCCACCACCTCCGCCCCCAGGGCGTGCAGGAACGAATTCCAGAGCCTTCCATAGCGGTAATATAACAACCCGCCCGGGATGCCTACTCTCATGTCTCTCCCCATGTCTATCGGTCTCAAGCGGCGGCCTTGTCCAGGATGAGGCCTACTGCGTCCGCTACGGTAAGGATCTCCGCCGCTTCCTCGTCGCTTACTTTAAACCCGTATACCTTTTCCATCTCCAGGAGAAGCTCCACCAGGTCCAGGGAATCCGCCTCCAGGTCCTCCTTGAATCTGGAGTCCTCCCTTATATTCTCCTCCGGCAGCTCGAGTGCCTCCGCCAGGGCCGCACGAACTACGGCAAAAACCTCGTCTCGCTGCATTTCTCCTCGCTTCCGGTCTTCGGCGGGTGTAAACCCGGGTAGCCAATAACAGAAGGTAGGCCGGGTGATAAACCCTTTTCCAGGCCTGTCAGCGATCAAACACCAATGGGCACGATGCGGCGGCGCAGCAGATGCCTCCTTATAGCATAGGCTGCGACACCGACGAAGGGAAGCGCGGAACATATCGCCCCGCCGATGATGATCCCCCTGTGGCCACCATCCTCCCCTATCTCGCCCTTGTTCTGGAAGAGCTCGTAAGCCCCCATGCTCTCGCAGAGCTCCTCCAGCCGCTCGGAGAACTCCGGATCGGGCTCTACCGGCTTGAGATACTCCTTGAGCGCCCTCAGCGTATTCCGGTAGTGAAGCTTCTCCCCGGTTCGTCCTCTCTCTTTCGCCGGCTTATCGTTCATTGCCTGTCCTCCTTTTCGGAAAGGCCTCGATGCAAACTGATGAGTGAGCGGTGGATGAGCACTTTGACCGCGCCGGCGCTCTTGCCCATCACCTCTCCTATCTCTTTATGTTTCATGCCCTCCGCATAGCGCAGGATCAACGCCTGCTGCCGTTCCTCGGGAAGGGTCGCGAGAAGGGCGCGTATCTCGCTGATCTCATCATGTCTCTCCACGACCTCCTCGGGTGTGGGATTAGAGTCCTGCAGCGGCTCCACCGAGTCCAGGTCGATGGCGCGGCGGCGGCTCGAGTTGCGGTGCCAGTTCGCCACCAGGTTGTGAGCTATGCGCAGCAGCCATGCCGAGAATGGTATGCCCCGGTCCTGGTAACGGTTGAGGTGGATGAATGCATGCAGGAAGACGCTCTCGGTGATATCCTCGGCGTCGTCCACGTTGCCCACGCGATAGTAGACATAGGTATAGACCTTTTTGAGGTACTTGACGTAGAGGGCCTCGAAAGCCTCCCTCTCCTCCTTCGCCCGGCGCACCAGGGCACCGTCCTCATGATAGGTCTTCTCCCCTGGATTTCCTCCAGACAAACCTCCGCACTCCTTCCCGCAGACAATCGGTTCAGTCCGCTATATCCGTTATTATAAACACGTGATGCCCTGCGTGGTTACCCCCGGGAACATGCATCATTCATTGCTCGCTGCTTGTGGCGTAGACTTATGATAATGCGATAATCTAATGGCGTGGCTTAAAGTCTTCTCTAGGAGGTACTTATGGGAAACGTCCCCGGCGCATACTGCCCGTTCCGCGTCTCCGCCATAACCGGTGCGCTCTCCCCGTGCAACGATGAGTGCGCGCTGTACATCCCTACCTCGAAGATGCCCGCGCAAAAGAGCTGTGCCATCTCCATTCTGGGCGTTTATGCTCTGCAGAGGATAATCTTCAAGCAGCAGGACGAAGCAGCCCAGGGGAAACCCGGGGATGCGGTTGCCAGCGATGTGAACCTGCCGCCGACACCAGGCGATCTCTGATAAGAGCGGGCAAGCGAGGATGATATGACATGAAAGAGACCGATGTTCAGAAACCGGAGGGTATACTTCCCGGACATATAGCCCTGATCATGGATGGCAATGGCAGGTGGGCGGAGCGGCGCAACCTTCCACGCATAGCCGGCCACAAGGCCGGTGAGGAGTCTATCACGGATATCGTACGCGCTGCATCGGAGTGGGAACTCGGGGCGATTACCCTCTTTGCCTTCTCAACCGAGAACTGGAACCGTCCCGACAACGAGGTGGAGTTCCTCATGAGCTTCAACCGCAATCTCCTGAACAACAGGGTAGATGAGTTCCACGAGCGCAATATCCGTATCAGCCACATGGGACGGAGGGAGAAAATACCCCCCTCCACCCTGAAGGCCATCGACAACGCGGTCCAGCTCACGCGCAACAACACCGGTATGGCCTTGAATATCGCCTTCAACTACGGGGGCAGGCCGGAGATCATCGACGCCGTCCGCGGCCTCTGCGAAGATATCTCCTCGGGCACGGTCGAGCCCGGGGAAGTAGACGAGGAGAAGTTCCGCTCCTACCTCTATGTCCCTCAAGTCCCCGACCCCGACCTCCTGGTCCGCACGGCGGGGGAGATGCGCATCAGCAACTTCCTCATCTGGGAGCTCGCCTATACCGAGATCTACGTCACCGAGGTCCTCTGGCCTGACTTCCGCCGCCAGAACCTCGCCGACGCCATAAGGGAATATCAGAACAGGGAACGCCGTTTCGGCAGCATCCAGGGGGAATAAGGCTCAGTTGGCCACCTACAAGCAAGAGGCCGTCGTCCTGCGTGCATACGACCTGGGCGAGGCTGACCGCATCCTGACCATGATCACCGCCACCCGCGGCCTGCGCCGCGCAGTCGCTAAAGGGGTCAAACGCACCAAGAGCAAGTTCGGGGGTCGCCTCGAGCCCTTCACTCACCTGGACGCGGTGTTGCACGAAGGGAGAAACCTGGACACGGTGGTACAGGTGGAGATAATCCGTTCCCACGAGCCCGTACGCGCCGATTACGCCAAGTTCCTTTTCGGCGAAGCCATGCTGGAGATGATCGAGAAGTCCCTGCACGAGTACCAGATCATCCCCCGCCTCTTCGATGCCCTGCGCGTCACCCTCGACGTCCTGGAGGGCGATGTCTGTGAACCGGCGCTGCTTCTGGCGGCCTTCGAGTTCAAGGTTTGTTCCCTCATCGGCTATCACCCCCATCTCGATTGCTGCCTGCACTGCGGCAGGAAGATCGAGGGGGAGAAGGTCTGCCTCGACCTCGCTGGCGGCGGTATCGTATGCTCGAGATGCCTTCCCGGCGTGGAAAACCGCCAGAACGTCAGCGACGACTGCCTTTCCCTCATACGTTGCCTGCTGCACGAGGATATGGCCACCATATCCTGCCGCAGCGAGGACCCGCGTATATGCAGGGAGGTGCTGACGGCAGCATTCCGTTTCTCCGAAAGCTTCCTGGATCGACCCCTGAAATCCCGCCAGGTGGTCATGGGATACCTGGAACGAGGCATTCCCTGATCCGCCAGAATCATCTATCGCGCCACTGGCTCCAGGACGGCTCGGAACCATCTCAAAAGGGGCGAGGCCAGGCGCATACGCTCAAGGTGCATGTTTAAGGAAAGCAAGCGCTTTTGTCCGTCGTACCGAGGTATTAAAGGTCCCCGACTTTTTTATAAAATACCATGTAAATAGCTATTGACGTACTAATACCAAAGTAGTAGTGTAGTAAGTGGCCCCGAGAAGCTGGAGGTAAGATCGGCGGGTCGAGCGGAGAGAAGAACCGGAAGGCGAAAGCCGGAGGGGGAAGCTCGAAGGGAGTTCCGAAGGAAGTGCCAAAGGTTACTTGGGGTCACTTTTTGCGTTTATTTACCCCTAAGCTTGCGGGTTCCCCCAACCCTAACCCCAGCGCCGGAGAGTCGCATCGTGGACAGCTCTGGCGCAGGGAGGTTCATCACTGGAATTATGCACGTT
>JAFGDU010000070.1 GCA_016931915.1 Actinomycetota bacterium | reverse complement strand
GTCCTGGCCGGCCTTACATATGGGACATACCTTGGGGGCGCTCTCCCTCGCGGCCAGGTAACCGCAGACCTTGCAGCGCCATACCGGGAGGCCTTTCTTGCCCTTTACGGAGTGCTTGCGAGCCGCGGCCTCCCTCTCGGCCTGCAGCTTCTCGAGCTCCTCGGGCTCGGGCCTTCTCTCCGGTATCTGCCCCTCTACCTTCTTCTTGCCTTCCAGGACCTCCTGGGTTACGTAAAGAGCTCAGTAACACTGGTCGTACTCTTCCAGGTCGGCATCGCGGTAATCGCAGGGACAGATGATGTCCAGATCCTTCTCCCTCTCCCCCTCACCCATACGACAGGGGCATAGCATGTAGCCGTACCTCTGCAGGTTGGTGTTGAGGCCTTCGGCAAGCACGAGCACGGATTCGCGGTCGGGGTTAAGGTGGTAACCGCCCGCCTCAGCATCCTCATCGAGGCGCGCATACAGGTCGAGGACTTCCTGGGGGAACTCGGAACTCAAAGCAGCGTCTCCTTGTACTTATCCTCGTTGAAGCCCGCGATGACCTCCTCGCTGTCGACCACGAGGGTGGGGAAAGTCTTGCGCGGGTTACGTGCCTTTACCTCTTCGAAGACCTCCTTCTGGGCGTCACCCTCAAGGATGTCAACGTAGACGTAGCGGTACTTGAGCTTGTTGTCGTCCAGAAAAGTCCTCGCCTTGCGGCACCATCCGCACGTCGAGAGCGCGAAGAGGATCAGCTCGTGTCCTCCGTTCTCTCCTTCTACGACCTCCAGGTAATCCTCGTACATCTCCAACTCCTTCTCCTCAGCCCCCGTTGCCTCAGCACTCATTATTCCCGCCGCCTTAGGGTGTAAACATAAACTTGTGCGAGCCATCTTAAAGGTTTTTATAGTCCGCTGGCGCGCTGTCCTCCGTCCTGGCACTCACTAACTTATAAACGCTTACCTGCCCACTGCGAGAGTGCTTGAACCGGTTCTTGAGGGCCGCGCCCCGCATGCCTCCAGGCCGTTGCATGGTGGAAAATCCTATTTACGATCCTTCGCTCGAAGACATCCCGCTGCCTCCACATCGTCCCGTGATATGCCGTGAGGAGAAAAGGCGACATTGGGGCTGGAAATAATAGAAAGTGTAAATGACTGATATGATATTGACACTATCCGTATTTGAATTACCTGGAAAATTGGGGTTTATATCTACCCCTATTTCATAGTACAATCTTTAATGTAGTTATACAATTGTTATTGACTTATTAGTCAGAATTGGTTACCGAAGGGGGTAAACATGAGCGAACTGTTCAAAAAGCTGGGAGCCCTGGCCGGAAAGATGGCCAACAACCAGGATCTCATGTCCGGCATGATATCTGCGATCGATCCCAAGGTCGTGGCGGGAGCCGTCAACGACAACACCGATCTGATGATCAACACCATGTCCTATCTCGATCCCGCCATACTGGCCAAGATCGTAAACAGCAATCCCGATTTCATGTCCCAGGTGATGAGGAACCTCGACGCGGCCGCCATGGCGAAGGCCATGAACACGAACCAGCGCTTCGTCACCCAGATGATCGAGAACCTGGACCCCAACGTCTTCTCGCGCTCGATGAGCGTGGTCTTCAACAAGATGCGCAAGGCCACGTACCGCCCGAACCTCTTATCCGGCGCCGACGAAGCCTGAGAGACGGGCCGCCCGGGTTTTCCCCGATTTCTCCAGAGCGGCAGCGGGCCGGTTCCGCTGCCGCCCTCTATTGCCTTCAACTGTATACTGTGCGGGTATGCAGGGTGACAGGGGCCCCGCCAAAGCGTAGGTTTCAATCCAATGCCCTCGCGCTATACGAAGGGCAGAGTATTGATTCTATCTGCAATCGGTTTCCGGGCCTCCGGCTTCAAACCGGGAACCTATGACTATGCCATCCTTCTCACCCGACCGTCTTCCCCCGCTCGTGCCGCTCGCCCCGGAGGTCAACAAGCGGGCATGGTTGATGTTACTATTTAAAGACCGTATAACCATGCCCAGGCCGGTGCCGCGGGCGGTGCCGGGAAGGCACAGGCAATAGAAAGGTGGCGATTATGTCCTCTGAGATCCTTGACCGCTATCGGCCGCTTTTCAATCCCGCCAGCGTCGCCGTCGTAGGCGCGACGGACAACGCATTCAAACTGGGTTTCCACGCCCTTACCGCGGTGACCACTTCCGGATACGAGGGCGAGGTTTACCCGGTCAACCCCAGGGCCGGGGAGCGCATACAGGGGCTGCGCGCCTACCGCTCCATTTCCGAGCTGCCGCGGGGCGTGGACCTCTTCGTGTATGCCATTCCCGAGAAGCAGGTCGTAGCCTCCGTGCGCGAGGCGGTGGAGATGGGCGGAAAGGCCGGGGTCATCTTCGCCGGCGGCTTCCGGGAGACGGGCCCGGAGGGCAAACGCCTGCAGGAGGAGCTCATAGCCATCGCGGACGCGGGCGGGATGAAACTCATCGGGCCCAACTGCATCGGTATCGTGAATATGCAGGCGAGGTTGAACGCAACCTTCGCGAGCCCCCTGGTCTGGTTCCCGCAAGGAGATATCTCCCTGGTGAGTCAGAGCGGCGGCATGGGCAACAGCATCCTCAACGAGATCATCGACGAGCAGGTGGGGATATCCAAGTTCGTGAGCATCGGGAACCGGGCCAACGTGGAGTTCGCGGACATGGTGGAATACCTCTCCGAGGATCCCGACACCGGCGTGATATGCCTCTTCATCGAAGGGCTCGACGACGGCGCCGCCTTCCTGGAAAAGGCGCGGCAGGCCTCCCGCCGCAAGCCCATCCTGGTCTATACGCGCGGTTACACCGAGAGTTCGTCCAGGACCGCCCTCTCCCACACCGGTTCCGTGGCCAGCTCGGAAGCCGTCTACCAAGGCGCCTTCCGCCAGGCAGGCCTGCTTCAGGTCCATTCCAGCTCGGAGATGGCGGCCGCCGCAAAGGCAGTCTCCATGGGGGCGCGCCTGGCGGGGAACGGCGTTTTCATCTCCACCCATTCCGCCGGGCCGGTGGTGGCCATCTGCGACATCTGCGAGAGGGGAGGACTGCGCTTCCCCCCTCTGAGAGAGAAGACAGCCCGGGCCATCTCGGAGTTCATCCCCGAGCACGCCGTCGCGGCCAATCCCCTGGACATGTTCGCCTTCGCGTGGACCGACACTTCCCTCTACCTGAGGGCAACGGACCTGGCCCTGGCACAGGACGACATCCACTGCGCGGTCGCCGTCTTCGTCACCGGTGGAGGGGCGGGCCCCTCCTTCCCCTCCCGGGATTACGCTGCCATCGGGCGCAAGCACGGCAAACCGGTCTTCATCTGCCTCATCACCCCGTGCGCCCTGGTCCAGGAAATCGCAGATGCCCAGCAGCAGGGGGTTGTGGCCTGGAGTTCCCCCGAGAAGACGGGGAAGGCCCTGGTCGATCTGTACCGCCTCTCCACATCGGGTTAGTGCGGGGGCAGGGTTGGGGAGAATATAGGGCAAAGAGGTGATGCAGCCGCTAGCGAGGCGGGCGGAAACTGGCTACAATTGGTTGCGGTGATGAGTATGCCGAAATTCGGATTGGGAAAACGCGATATCAAGAAGCTGGAGAGGGAACGGGACGTCGATGCCATCATCGAGTTTCTCTACGATGAGGACGACAAGACCGTATTCGAGGCTATCGAAGCCCTCACCCGCATGGCTGACCCCAGGGGCATAGAAGCCATGATGGCGCTTGTCGCGGACGTAGCCACCAGCGACCTCATCCGCGCCAAGGCATGGTTGGCCCTGGACGTAGGCATAGAACGGGAATCCAAGAAACGCACCGATTGGAAATAGGCAGACCCGCCGTATCATGGAAGCATCAGAATACCCGAGACTGAGACGCCTGGAGGCGATTCCGGCCAAACAGCAGGGCAGGGATATCATCGCCCTGCGGGATCCCCAGGGCTACAGCAAGGGCCTGGTGGCGCTGCCGCCACCCATCTATTACATCGCCTCCCTCTGCGACGGCACGCGCTCCGTGCGTGACCTGCAGGCTGCCTACGTGAGGCGTTTCGGCGATATCATCACCAGCGACCAGGTACAGGCTATCCTGAACGAGCTCGCCGGTAAGCTCCTGCTGGACGACGAAAGATTCCGCGCCTATAAGCGGGCCCTGGACGAGGAATACCTCTCCCTGCCCAACCGCCCCATGACCAGCGCGGGGAGCGGTTACGCCGCCGACCCGCGCGCGCTCGTAGAGGAGATAAGGTCGATGCTGGAGGAGGCCGGGAAGCCGCGCGAGCTGGACGGCATGCCGGCGGGCGTAGTAGCCCCCCATATCGACCTGGAGCGCGGGAGGGAATGTTACGGCAAGCTCTATTCCGCCCTCGCGCAGACCTTCGACCTGGATTACCAGCCGCTGGTGGTGATACTGGGGACTTGCCACGGGGAGATGGAGGGCCCCTTCGCGCTCACGCGCAAGAACTATCTCACCCCCTTCGGGCTGGTGGAGACCGACGTCGGGCTGGCGGAGGGCATCGCGCAGGCGGCGGGAATGGATGGGTTGGGGGACGAGCTCTCCCACCGCTCCGAGCATTCCATCGAGGTGCAACTGCCCCTGCTGAGCGTGGCCTTCGGCGGCACGGACCGTTTCCGCCTGCTGCCCATTACCTGCAACTCCTTCCATTCCTGTATCGAGGAAGGCCGATCGCCCCTCGAGGTGCCGGAGGTGAGGTCCTTCATCACCGCCCTGCAGGGACTGCTCTCGGCCATGGAGGACAGGGCTATCTTCATAGCCTCCGCCGACCTCGCCCACGTAGGCCTTCGCTTCGGAAGCCTTATACCCCTGGACGCGGTGCTCCTCTCCTCGACCATCGCCAAGGACAGGGAGATGCTGCAGAAGGTCGAGGAGGGAGACGCCGAGGGCTTCTACTCCTATATCGCCGAGGAGAAGGACTCGCGTCATATCTGCGGCCTGCCGCCCATCTATGCGCTCACCAAGACCCTGGACGGGCGCCGGGGCGAGCTCATCGACCACTGCCACTGGTACGATCAGGGCGAGGCCTCGGCGGTGACCTTCGCCGGCCTCGTCTTCCCACGGTAGCGGCGATGGGCGCCGCGTCCGCGACCAGACCGCCCCTGAGGGCCAACCGCCAGCTGATAACCCTGTTCTCCGTGCATTCCATCGGCCTGGTGGCTCGCGCCATCTATTTCGTTGCGCTGCCCCTCTTTGTACTGGAGCGCACGGGATCCGCTTTTTCCATGAGTATCTCGCTCTTCCTGGGATTCACTCCCTACACCCTTGCCGGACCATTCGCGGGTTCCATCGTGGACCGCTTCTCCCGCCGTGACCTCCTGGTGATCACCAACTTTCTCTACGGCATGACCGTCTTCGTCCTGCCTTTTACCCACGCCGCATGGCTGATCTACATTGTCGCCTTTACCGCCTCGGTCTTTGGGGTCATCATCGCCAACAGCATGTCCGCGCTGCTTCCGGAGATGGTGGATCTGCTCAATCTGGCCAAGGCCAATTCCATATACTCCTTCCTGCGCTCCGCCATGTTCCTCCTGAGCACCTCCACCGCCTTTTTCCTCATCAAGGCCATGGGCAAGTCGAATATCCTCTTTGTCTGTTCCGCCCTTCTGGTCGTGTGCAGCTTTGCTTTCCTTTTGCTGAGGAGAGACCTTCCGCGCGCCGCCTCCACCAAGGGCTTGAGGGCGGGAGCGGCCTACGAGCTAGCGGGGCTCAAGGAGACATTCAAGATCATGCGGGGCGACCGCCATATCCGGAGCCTGACCCTCATGCACCTGATGTTCATGCCCATCTTCGGGGCCCTAGAGGTCTACCTGCCCCTTTTCTGCGACGCAAAACTGGGCCAGGTCGACTACTATACCCTGGTCAGTGCTGCCACTGGCGCAGGATTGGCCCTGGGAAGCCTGATGACCTACCGCCTCCTGGGGCGCATCAAGCCCCTGAACCTCGTCTTCGCGAGCTTCGCGGGTTATGCCGCCGGGGTGCTCCTTCTGACGGGAAGCACGGTGCTGGTCCTGGCCATCCTGGTCTGCTTCCTCCTGGGCATCATCGATGCCTTCGGCTTCACCACCTACGAATACTTAAGACAGCGCGTCGTGCCGTCCGCCTACCGCGGCCGGGTCTTCGCGGTAATGGACGCGGTGGTCCTGCTGCCCATTCCCCTGGGCTACCTCGTCGTTGGCTACCTGGCGGAACGCATCAGCATCACGTCCCTGGGTGTGTGGCTGAGCGTGGTCGGGTTCTTCCTGGCGCTGCTCTGCTTCCCCCTCACGCGCGGCCTGCCCGAGCTGGAAGAAGCCCTCGGAGGTTAAACAAACACTCGACAGCCTGCATCGCGTAAGCGACAGCGGCATCCGAAGGATGACGCTGCGGTGTCCCAGCGCCTCCACCATTGATTGTCCGGCGTGTCAGCGCCTCCACATTTCCATGTGGAGTCCTGATACCCGTCTTCTAACCATGGAGTCCTGGCACCCGTGATATGCGCTGCCACTTCCTCTGGCGAACCCCATCCGTCTGAGCAATCCCCTACGCCGGTTTGAATCGCGTAAGCGACAGTGCCGCCCGAAGGGCGGTGCGGTGCAAGTCGCTTCCACATTTCCGAATGTGGGGGCCTGGCACCCGTGATCTGCGCTGCCACCAGCCCGGGGAACTACCAGGTCGGTCTCCGTGTAGCTTTTTGCGGAGCGGGATCGTTACCTGGAGGCCCCGGGCGGAAATTTATCTGGAAGCGAAGCCCGGTCTCGGGAACAAAGATTATACGTTCTCGGGAAAATGGCAGGCGGCTAGGTGACCGGGGGCTTTCTCCTCCAGGGGTGGCTCCTCCTCGGCGCAGATATCCTGTTTCTTCCAGCAGCGGGTGTGGAACCTGCATCCCGTCGGCGGGTCGATGGGGCTGGGCACGTCGCCCTCCAGGATGATGCGCTGCCTCTCCCTCTCCTTGACCGGGTCGGGAAGGGGCACGGCCGACATCAGGGCCACCGTGTAGGGGTGCTTGGGGCTGCTGTAGAGCAGTTCGTGCTCCGCCCTCTCCACGATCTTCCCCAGGTACATCACCGCCACCTCGTCGCTGATATGGCGCACCACGGAGAGGTCGTGGGCGATGAAGATATAGGTGAGGTTGAACTCCCCCTGCAGCTCCTTGAGGAGGTTGAGTATCTGGGCCTGGATGGAGACGTCCAGGGCGGATACCGGCTCGTCGCAGATGATGAGGCGGGGGTTGAGGGCCAGGGCACGCGCCACCCCGATGCGCTGCCTCTGCCCGCCGGAGAACTCGTGGGGGTAGCGGGTGAAATGCTCCGGCTGCAGCCCCACCAGGCGTATGAGCTCGATGGCACGATGGCGTCTTTCCTCTTTGCTCCCATCCTTGTGGATGACCATGGGCTCCATGACGATGGCGCCCACGGTCATGCGCGGGTTGAGGGATGCATAGGGGTCCTGGAAGATGATCTGCATGCTGCGGCGCACCGACTGCAGTTCCTTGTTGGGCAGCTTGAGGATGTCGCGGCCGTCGAACATGACCTCGCCCTTGTCCGCCTTGATGAGGCGCAGCATGAGGCGCGCCAGCGTGGACTTGCCACAGCCGGATTCACCCACCAGGCCCAGGGTCTTGCCCTCCTCCACCTGCAGGGATACGCCGTCCACCGCCTTGACCGTCCCCCCCAGCCTGGAGAGGATGAGGCCCTTGCCCACCGGGAAATGCTTGACGATACCGCTCGCGTCCAGGAGCGCCGCCATCAGTCCTCCACCCCCTGCCCGTGGCTCTCGAAGTCCATGGCGAAGTGGCAGGCTGAGAGGTGGCCCGGCTCCACTTCAACCAGGGGCGGCTCCTCCTGCGTGCATATCTCCTCCGCGAAGGGGCAGCGGGGAGAGAAGCTGCAACCGGGTGGCAGGTTGATGAGGGAAGGCGGCAGGCCTCCGATGGTCAGGAGTTGTTCCCTCTTCTCGTCCAGGCGGGGCACGGAGCGCATCAGGCTCCAGGCGTAGGGGTGGCGCGAGTTGTAGTAGATGCGGTCGATCTCTGCGTATTCCACCACCTTGCCCGCGTACATCACCAGCACCGTCTCCGCCACCCCGGCCACCACGCCGAGGTCGTGGGTGATGAGCATCACCGCCAGGTTTATCTCATGCTGCAGCCGTGCGATAAGTTCCATGATCTGGGCCTGGATGGTCACGTCCAGGGCCGTAGAGGGCTCGTCGGCGATGAGCAGCATGGGCTCGCATGAGAGGGCCATGGCGATCATGGCTCTCTGGCGCATGCCGCCCGAGAACTCGTGGGGGTACATCTTATAGCGTTTCTCGGCCTGCGGTATCTCCACCATCTCCAGCAGCTCGATGGCCCGCTGCTTCGCCTCCTTGCGCGGGAGGCCCAGGTGGACCTGGATGGGCTCCCTGATCTGGCTGCCGATGGTGAAGACCGGGTTGAGGGAGGTCATGGGGTCCTGGAAGATCATACCGATGTTGTTTCCCCTCACCTGGCGTATCTCCTTGTCGCCCAGGTCCAGCAGGTTGCGCCCCTCGAAGAGGACGGCACCTTCCTCTATCTTCCCCGGCGGGTCGGGGATGAGGTTCAGGATGGAGAGGGCGGTCACGGACTTGCCGCAGCCCGACTCCCCCACCACGGCCAGGGCCTCTCCCCTGCGCACGTCGAAGGAGACGCCGTTCACCGCCTTCACCACGCCGTCCTGGGTGTGAAAGCAGGTCTTGAGGCCCTGGACCTCGAGCAGCTTCTCGCCGTTCGCGCTCATCTCACACGCTCCCCTTGAGGCGCGGGTCCAGGGCGTCCCGCAGGCCGTCGCCCAGGAGGATGAAGGCCAGCACGCTCAGGACTATGGCTGTGCCGGGGATGAACATCATCCAGGGATCGGTAGTGTAGTAGACGAGGTACTCCGTGAGCATGTTGCCCCAACTGGGCTTGGGAAGCTGCTGTCCCAGGCCCAGGAAGGCCAGCCAGGCCTCGGCCAGGATGGCGCCCCCAACCCCCATGGTGGCGTAGACGATGATGGGCTGGATGGAGTTGGGCATGATGTGCTTCCAGATGATGCGCGGATGGCTTGCTCCCATGGCGCGGGCCGCCTCCACGTATTCGTTCTCCTTCACCGAGAGGATGGAGCCACGGAAGATCCTGGCTATGGTGGCCCATCCCAGCACCCCGATGGCGATGAACACGTTGATGAGACCGGGGCCCAGCACGGTCATGATGACGATGGCCCCCAGCACGGTGGGAAAGGCGAAGAAGATGTCCGCCGAACGCATGATCACCGAATCGCCCCAGCCGCCGAAGTAACCCGCCAGGGCGCCAAAAAAGAGGCCGATGAGCAGGGAGATGAGCACGGCGACAATGCCCACCTCCACCGATACCCGGCTACCGTATATAAGCCGCGAGTATATGTCGCGCCCGAGCTGGTCCGTGCCCAGCCAGTGCTCGGTCGAGGGCGGCTGCTTTTTTAGCTCGGCTTTTTCTTCAGAGTTGAGCTCCGGGTCTTGAATGGCCTGGTATTCGGGGTCCCAGTTGGCCAGCAGGGGGGCGAAGATGGCCGTCAGCACCAAGAGGATGATGATAGCGATGCCCACCAGGGCCAGCTTGTTGTGGCGGAGCCGGTACCATACGTCCCTCCACAACGCGGTGCGGCCGTGGACCTTCTCCTTCTCCAGCTCCAGCTCGAACTCCTCGACCTCGGGGCCGAAAAGGTCGGGCTGCTCCCCGCCGGGCATGAAGTCCTCGGGGTCCCTGTGGTCGGGCATATCAGGTCACCTCCTGCCCTCCGCCCAGGCGGATGCGCGGGTCGAGGAAGGCGTAGGAGATGTCCACCAGCAGGTTGATGAAGACGAAGATGAGCACGAGGACGAAGACGGTACCGATGACCATTGTGTGGTCCCTCTGCAGCACGGCGTTGTACACCTTGTGCCCGATGCCCGGCCAGTTGAAGATGATCTCGGTGAGCACCGCGGCCCCGATGAGCACGCCGAAGTCGATGCCGATGTAGGTGACCACCGGGATGAGACCGTTCTTGAGGCCGTGCTTGTAGGTGACCTTGAAGTTGGATAGCCCCTTGGCGCGGGCGGTCTGTATGTAGTCCTGGTGCATGACCTCAAGCATGGATGAACGCTGCATGCGCGCGACGTAGGCGGTGGAGATGGCCGCCAGGGCCACGGCGGGCATGATGTAATACTTCAAGCCCGGTATGAAAGCCGTCCCGGGTGGCGGGGCACCCGCGGCTGGCAGCCAGCTCAGCCACTGCGAGAACACCAACTGCAATAATCGCCCGATCCAGTATATGGGCATGGCGACAAGGATGGTGGTGCTGATGGTCACCAGCACGTCCCAGAAGGAATAGCGGGTTACGGCGGAGATGATGCCGGCCAGGATGCCGAAGATGACGATGATGATCTCCGCGACTATGGCAAGCCTGATGGACCAGGGAAGGCTCTCCTTGATGATGTCCAGTACCGGCCGCTTGTAGGTGAAGGAATCCCCCAGGTCAAAGGTGGGGAGCCCCTTGAGGTAGATCCAGAAGCGCGTGAAAAAGGGCTCGTCGAGGTGGAACTTCTTGCGTATGATCTCGAGCCCCTCCTCGCTGGTGCCCTTGGGGGCGCGCATCCTGGCGACGTCCCCGGGGATTATGGTCATGAGGAAGGAAAGCAGGAGGATGACCCCGATGATGACGATTACGGTCTGGTAGAGCCGGCGCAGTATGAATATAAGCATCTAATCGATCGACCTCTCCTACAGATATTGAGGGCAAGGTAAAGTTAGCACAGTAAAAAGGGGGCTCGCAAGGTGTGCTTGCAAGCCCCCAACTGACCTAAATCAGCCGCTTATCCCTACTGCTCCATGAAGTATACCCGCTCCATGGGCGTCAGGTCGTCGGCGGTACGGATGTATCCGCCGATGTTGTCTCCGTAGACCCTCGACGTCTTGTAGTACATCAAGGGGATCACGGGGGCGTCCTCGAGGATCATGCGCTCCGCCTCCTGGTAGAGGGCGAGCCTCTCGTCCTCGTCGGCGGTGCTGCGCGCCTGGTCCAGAAGCGCGTCCACCTCAGGGTTGTTGTACTGCGTCATGTTGTCCACGCCCGCGTTCTCCGAGTAGAAGAGCGGGTAGAGGAAGTTGTCCATGATGGGGTAGTCCGTCAGCCAGCCCAAACGGAAGAAGGTTATCTCCTCCGCCTGGATGAGGTCGAGGTAGGAACCCCACTCGTAACCCTCCAGGGTCACGTTCACGCCAACTTCCGCCAGGTTACCCTGGATGAACTGGGCCGGGTCCTCGTGCCCGCCGCCGGTATTGTAACCCAGCGTCAGCTCGGGCAGGCCCGCTCCGCCCGGGAATCCGGCGTTGGTGAGCAGCGTGTTAGCCATCTCTACATCGTAGGTGTAGTCCGACTGGTTCGCCTTGTATCCGGGGATACCCGGGGGCACCATGCCGGTGGCCGGGTCGCGCTGTCCCTCCATGACCACGTCGCACAGGGTCTGGCGGTCAACTGCATAGTTGAGCGCCTGGCGCAGGTCCTTGCTGCTCGCCCAAGGCTCGGTGTTCATGTTGTAACCGTAGTAGTAGATACCAAGCATGGGCACGAAGAGGGCGCGGTCGCCGTAATCGCTGACCGCGGTCTCGAACTGCCCCTGCGGAATCTGGCAGTCGTTGAGGGTACCGGCCTTGAAGTCCTGCCAGGCGGTCTCCTCCTCCATGTAGATCTTGTAGACGATGGAGTCCAGGTATGCCGGATCGCCGTAGTAGTCGTCGAACTTGTTCACGACGACCTGCTGCTCGTGCGTCCAGGATTCGAACGCGAAGGGTCCGGTTCCCACCGGGTTCTCCGAGAAGTTCTCGCTGCCGACCTCCTCCACTACCTCCTTGGGTATGGGCGAGGTAACGGGGTGGGCGGTATGGTACACGAAGTCGGCGTAGGGATACGAGAGGGTGACCTCCAGGGTGTAGTCGTCCAGGGCCTTCAAACCCTCCAGCTCCGTGGCCTCGCCAGCCTGGAACTCATCGTAGCCCATGATGGGAGCGAGGTGATAGGAGACCTCGCTGGCCGTCGCTGGATCGCAGACGCGGTTCCAGGAATAGACGAAGTCCTCCGCCGTGCACTCGCGGCCGTTGTGGAACATGACGCCTTCCTTCAGGGTGAAGGTAAACACCGTGGCGTCCTCGTTCGGCACGAAGGACTCGGCCATGGCGGGGATTAGCTCCATGGTCTCGGGATCGTTGTCCATGAGACCGTCGTAGATGGACTTACCCACCGCTATACCTTCCGACTCCTGCAGCTGTGCCGGATCCAGGGATACGGGCTCGGCGTTGAGGCAGTAGTTGAAGGTACCGCCCATCTTGTCTCCGCCTCCTCCACCTTCATCCGATTCCCCGCATCCGCCGTAGATCATGGCAACGCCGATGGCGAAGGCCAGGACCACGGTCAGGATGACCAGTAACTTGCCTTTTCTCATACATGACCTCCTTGCTAAGGTTTCTCCCACCCTTTATCGAAATTATTTTGCCCTCGGATCGAATATTTTAAATACAATCCTTGTTCTCACCCCCTTTATCCAGGCCATAGACCCGGAATCATCACACCATCATAGGGTAATGATGATGAGCGGACATGAGCGGATGTATGTAACAGATATTCACCCCCCTCGGTCCACCGGCTCGCTTTTTCCGATTTAGGCTCTGCAATAATTATATGAACACTTCCCGAACAGTGTAAAGGTAAGGCCACATACGTTCAATACCCTTAATACTCAACCCTTAATACTCAAGCCCCGGCCAAGGGTTAGAGGCCCGTGGAACCGAATCCTCCCTCCCCCCTGGCCGTCTCGTCCAGCTCCTCCACCACCACGGCCCGGGCCGTCTCGACTCTCTGGATGACCATCTGTGCGATGCGGTCCCCTTTTTTAACCCGGAAGTGCTCTTCCCCCAGGTTCACCAGGATCACCTTCACCTCCCCGCGATAGTGGCAGTCGATCAGTCCGGGTGTGTTCACGATACTGATGCCGCTGCGCGCCGCCAGGCCGCTGCGCGGCTGCACGAAGGCGGCGTATCCCTCGGGCAGGGCCATGGCGAAACCGGTGCTGACCATGGCCCGCTGCCCCGGCGCCAGCTCCACGTCCTCGGCGCTGCACAGGTCGAGGCCGGCGTCGCCGTGATGCGCATAGGAAGGGACGGAGACCGAGTGGTCCAGCCTGCGTATGCGCAGGGGCACTCCGCCGTCCCCCGTATCCTCCAGGCGGTGTATTTCCAGGAGCGGCACCAGGTCATATACACCCAGGCGCTCCCTGATCTCGTATATCTCCTCGGCAAGGCCCCCGGGCTGCAGCCGTTTCTCCATCATGGTCCCCCGTAGCTCGAGCCGGAAGGGCTTACCTGGAAGGAACTCGTAGACCATACCGTATCTCCCTCGTTCCACCTCCTCGTAGCCGCTCTCCTCGAGGTCGAACGGCTCCACCTCGTAATGCAGGATCTTCGGCCCCCGTATGAGAACCTGCACGGATTCCCGCCTGAGAAAGATGCGTGGCGGTGCGGAGCGGTAGAAACACGGCAGATAGACCGCAGCCGGGTGTGAGGAGAGTATCTCCTCGCTCCTCTCCAACAGCTCTTTAAGCTGCCCGTCCAACTCTCTTTCCGCGTTCAATTCATCCCCACCTTCCGACCAGTCACTGTGCGCATATTATAATGCAGCCGGGTGTCAGACACGGCATCCGCCCCTCATTCCTCCACCAGGGCCACGGCGCGTATCCAGCCCGCGCTGGCCTTCTTTATCTTGACCGGAAAGCAGAAGAAGGTAAAACCATGGGGCGGCAGCTGGTCCAGGTTGGTCAGCTTCTCTATATGGCAGTACCCCTTCTCGATGGAGGCGAAATGCCCCTCCCAGATCAGCGAGGCATCCCCGCTCTCCTCGAAATCCCTGGCGATGAGGGGCAGGGGGCGGTCCCACGACCATGCATCGGTGCCGGTCACCTTAACCCCGCGATCGAGCAGCCAAAGGGTGGCCTCCTTCCCCATGCCGCAGCCCTTGAGGAGATACTCCGGCTTCCCCCAGTACTCGTCCGCGCCGGTCATCACCAGGACTATGTCCCCCTCCTTGAGCTCGTAGTCCATCTTTTTGAAAGCTTCCTCCATGTCGGCGGCCATGACGCGGTAACCGTCCGGGAAGTGGCGGAAATCGAGTACCACACCGGGACCCATGCACCACTCCAGGGGCACCTCCTCGATGGTGAAGGCTGGCTTCCCCTTATCCATGGTGGGGTGGTAGTGCCAGGGGGCGTCCAGGTGGGTGCCGGAATGGGTAGCCAGGGTGAGTATCTCGACCGCCCAACCCAGGCCCTCGGGCAGGTCCCTGGCGGGGTCGATGCCGGGAAAATATTCAGCCATGGATGCGGCGCCGGCCTCGTGCTCCATGTACATTATCCTGGGGATCATGGCCGGGGGGTCGGAGGGAAGGCCGTCCTCGATGGCTATGCTTAAGTCTACGAATCTCTTACCCATCTCTTCATACCTCCTGTTCGCCTTCTTTAAAGGTGCCGCTGTTGCCGCAACAAACCTAATATACCCCATGGCGGAAGCGCACAAGCGGAGAACGTTCCGTGCCCCCATGTGGGTTGCCGACGGGGCTTTCTCCCCTTACGGGGTCTTAACACGGATTCTGCGTATTAACGGAAACTTAACAGGCGCATTATAGGGCATTAATAGATCTCCCTTACAAGTGAGGTATGGATAGGTGTTCACGAGGGAAAGACCGCAAGATAAGGAGGCGGAAGTGAAGGAAAAGAAGCGCGGAACGGGTTGGACGAAGGGGAAGATACTCGCCCTGGTCATCCCCATCTGCCTGGTGGTCATAACGGCGGCGGTCACCCTGACGGTCACCCTCGGGGGCGGCGGGGGCGGGGATGACAAAGCGGCGGCCAGCGAAACGATGAGCGAAGAGGAGATGATCGAGTACTACGAGGAGATCAAGCAGGAGGCAGAGACCGCCTTGGACGAGATGGAGGACCTGGAGTCCGTCGAGGCGGCCTCGGACCCGGAGGTGTACGAACAGGAACTCGAGGAAGCGCTGACCGTTTATAACCAGCTCCTCGCGGACCTGGGGGAGGCTGCCAACGCCGTGGTCGAGGTATGCGAAGATTACGAGGAGCTGTATGCCTACATCTTCGAGTACTACGATTACCTCTACGAGCTCAGCGAGCAGGCGGTGTGCGAGATAGAGTATCTCCTCACGCTGCTCCCGACCGTGCAGGAGATCGAGCAGGTAAAGAACCTCGTGGACCGCCTGGAGCAACTTCCGGCGGCCGGGCAGTACGGCGAGCTCAGCGCCCAGCTCGGCCAGGCGGTACAGGATGTCCTCGCCAACCTGGAGGGCACGGCGGCACCGGATTCCTTGAGCTCCTACGGCTCCGGCATGGATGCCCTGGCCCGGCAGCTCGACGCCCTTTCGCAGCAGATGGGCCAGGCACTGGCCTCCGGCGACAAGGCAGCACTTGCATCCCTGGCGGACCAGATAGACGCGTCCATCGCCTCGGCCGAGCAGCAGTTCTCATCCACCGTCAGCTCGCTCGTATCCGGCTATACTTCACTTATATCGCAGCTGGAGGCGGGGATATCGTCAGCAATGCCCTGAAAACGATAAACGAGAAACGGTCTCCCTCCCGGGAGCCCGTTTCTCGCGAACCCGTCTCTCTACGCTCGTTTATTCGATGATGTCCACGACCAGGTCGCCGTCGGGTTCTAAACTCCAGGTATGGCGGCCGCGTTTTCCGGTCGCCAGCTCGAAGATGGCCAGTGCGAGGCCGACTATATATCCTGGTATCGAGGGGTTGGACATGCGCATGCTCATCCTGTCCTCTCCCAGCTCCAGGCTGGTGACCAGGCCCAGGCCGCGGATGGCTGCCAGATAGCGCAGTCCCTCGTAGCCGCTGCGGGCTTCCTCCACGCTCAGGGAAGCAAGGGCGTTTTCCCGCTCCGCCTCGATGATGGCGTCGATCACGCGGTCGCCCAGCTCGTGCACGAGCTCATCGAAGACGGCCAGCATGCCCGATGTCCCGAAGAAGGCCAGCCTGCGACCGCTGCGATCGTCGAGGATGACCCCGGCCTCCAGGTCCCAGGCAAAGTTCTTCATATTCAGTGGAGTGCCGCAGACAGCGCAGCGCTCGAACACCATGTCCCCGGGCTTCCCGGCCATCTCCTCCTTGAGGACGAAGGATTCATCCTCCAGGCGCTCCTCGCGCATGGTGACGTCCACCTGGTGGCGCCGGGAATCGAGGGCCTGCCACGTTATACTCGCCCATCGCTTCTCCAGCACCTCCGCGGCGCCCTTGAAGTCGCCACAGAAGAAGGGGAGCGAGTAGGGGTCCTCGATATACACGGTAACCCTTTGCGGCCTTCCCCGGCGCGGATACTGCCCGCCCACGGTGATCTTACCGTATCCCATCACCAGCCCCTGCGATTCGATGGTCCTGATCATGGAGCGATAACCGACGAAACGGGCCAGGAAGCTTACCCCCCACGGCAGGGTGCGGTGCAGGAAGGCCCGGGTGGCACGGCTCTTGGATTCGATCACCACCTCCCAGACGTGATCGGTGGTGACCTCGAGCATTTCCGAGAGGCGATTCCAGAGGCGGTCCAGGTTACCGGACTCGAAGAAGATGAGGCGGTGCCTGGGATCGCCCTTCTGGGTTATGGTACCGTTGGCGTTCCAGTCCAGGTTGCGCGCGATGCCCAGGGGAACGCCGCATTCCCCACATGTCCTGGTGACTTTCATTGCCGCATCCCCCCAAGTCAGATCCTGTATTACTGCCTGTACGGTCAGGGCTACTTTATCGCGGATACACTTTATCTCCGGGGCGGGAACCGGCGCCGGAACCGTCCACCCGCCTCGCGGCAAAACCCTTACGCCCCGATATAGGCCTTCTTTACCTCCTCGTTTCCGGCCAGCTCGTCCGCCTTTCCCTCCAGCACGATGCGCCCGTTCTCCATCACGTAGCCGCGCGTGGATATCTCCAGGGCCATCCTGGCGTTCTGCTCCGAAAGGAAGATGGTGACCCCTCTCTTGTTGATATCCTCGATGGTCTCCATGATCTTGGTCACGATGAGGGGGGCCAGTCCCAGCGACGGCTCGTCCAGGAGGAGCAGCCGCGGCCGGTTCATCAAGGACCGTCCTATGGCCAGCATCTGCTGCTCGCCGCCGGACAGCGTGCCCGCGTCCTGATCGCTGCGTTCCCCGAGGATGGGGAAGAGTTCGTAGACCTCGTCCAGCGCCGCTGTAATATCGGCCTTCTCCTTGTGGCGGGTATACGCACCCATCATGAGATTCTTTTTCACCGAGAGGCGCGGGAACAGTTTACGGCCCTCGGGACAGAGCGAGATACCCATGCGCACGATCTTGTCCGCGCCTTTTTTGCTGATGATCTCCCCCTCGAAGTCGATGGTGCCCTGGGAAGGCCTTATCAACCCGCTTATGGTCTTGAAGAGCGTGGATTTACCGGCCCCGTTGGCGCCCAGCATGCAGATGAGCTCTCCCTCGTCGACGCTCAAGGAGATCCCGTCCAGCACCTCGTGCTTCGCGATGTAACAGTGTACGTCCTGCATCTCAAGCAATGCACTCACCCAGATACGCCTCTATTACGGCGGGGTCGTCGCAAACCATCTGCGGCTCACCCTCCGCTATCTTCACTCCGAAGTTCAAGGCCACGATGCGATCGGCCAGGCTCATGATCATGCGCATCTTGTGCTCGATGACGCAGACCGTGATGCCCTTCGACCGGATGCGGTCGATGAGCGCGATGATGTTGTCCGTCTCGCCCATGCCCACACCTCCCGTCGGCTCGTCCAGGAGGAGCAGCTTCGGGTCCCCCATGAGCGCCACGCCTATGGCCAGCCTTTTCTGTGCCTCCTGGGGTACGGTACCGGCCGGCGCATTGGCATACTGCCCCAGCCCGGTGAACTCCAGCACCTCCATGACCTTGGCCGAGGTCTCCTTCTTCTCCCGCCGCGAGCGGGGGGTGTGCAGGAGCACGTCCCAGAAGCCGGTACGGGTGCGCATGCGCCGACCTATGATCAGGTTGACGTAGAGGGGCAGTTCCTCGAAGAGGGCCGTGGTCTGGAAAGTACGCGTGATCCCCTCGCGGGCGATGTTGTAGGGCTTCCAGCCGGTTATATCCTTCCCCGCGAAGATGACCTTTCCTGATGTGGGGGGGATGGTGCCGCCGATGAGGTTGAAGAGGGTGCTCTTGCCCGCGCCGTTGGGGCCGATAATGGCCAGGATCCTGCCCTCGGGCACCTCGAAGTCGACCTTGTTCACGGCCACGAGGCCGCCGAACAGCCTGGTCAGTCCGTCCACGCGCAACAATGTCATTCCAGCACCTCTTCCGTCTTCCTTCTATTATTGTAGCTGGTCTTTATCCATTCCCAGAGCTGTTTGAGGCCGCCGGCTATGCCACGGGGCAAGTATATTACCACGACGATCAATATAAAGCCGAAGATGAGGTAACGAAACTCCTCGATACCCTCTATGCCTATCTTCTTCATGTAGTCCAGCAGCCAGTACAACCCGACAGCCCCCAGCACCGGTCCCGACAGCGTCGCCGCTCCTCCGATGAGCAGATAGATGAGGATATAGAAGGAATACAGGTAGGTGGTGATAGTCGGGTCCAGCTGGCCGTTCTCGAGGGCCAGCATGGAGCCCGCCAGACCCACGAAGAAACAGCTGATCACGAAGGAGAGCAGCTTGTTGCGGAAGGTGTTTATACCCACCGACTCCGCCAGGTTCTCGTTGCTGCGTATGGACATGAAGGTGACGCCCAGCAGGGACTTGACGATGAAGTACATGACTATCACCGTCACGATCAGGGCGCCGAGCACGAAATAGTAACGCGCCCATCTCTGGGTCAGGAATGAGGGCGGCGGGACTTTCTGCCCCTGGATACCGCCGGAAAGCCAGTTCCAGTTCTCGAACACCTTGTACACAATGACGTTGAAACACAAGGTGACGATGGCGAAGTAGGGACCCTTGGTACGCAGGGATGGCAACCCTATGAGCAGCCCTATGAAGGCGGAGACCAAACATGCCAGGGGCAGTGCCAGCCAGAAGTTCAACCCCACTCTCTCCGCCAGGATGCCGAAGGAGTAGGCGCCTATGCCCATGAGAGCCCCGTGGGCCAGGGAGGCCTGCCCGGTGTAACCGAGGATGAGGTTTAGGCTGAGGGTGGCAATGCCCCAAGCCATGGCCAGGGTCAGGATGCGGATGGTGTACTTGCTGCTCATCCAGGGCATGGCCACGGCCAACCCCAGGAGAATGACCAGAGCACCCGCCTTGTAGTACTTGGCCAACTCAATCCCTCCCCCGGAAGAGGCCGGTGGGCCTGATCGCCAGTATGATGATGAGTACGGCGAAGGCGAAGACGTCCTTGTAGGCGGACGAGATATACGCGATGGCCATAGCCTCGACTATCCCCAGCAGATACCCACCTACGATGGCCCCCTTGATGCTGCCCAGCCCGCCGATGACCACGATGACGAAGGCCTTGAGGATGAGCACGCTGCCCATCTCGGGGGAGATGAAGGCCAGCGGCGCCATGAGCACCGCCGCTGCGCCCGCCAGCGCGGTGGCGATGGCGAAGGTGAGGGCGGAGATGCGGTTGACGTTGATCCCCACCAGCGCGGCGCCCTCGCGGTCCTGGGCCACCGCCTCGATGGCCGTGCCCATGCGGGTACGCTTGATAAAGAGCTGCAGCAGGATAATGAGGACGATGGCCCCGATGATGACGATGAGGCGCTGCGCCTCCATGCTGATGCCGGCGAACTGCAGCGTGGTATCGATGGGCTTGGGGACGCTCAGGGCCTTGGGCTCGATGCCCCGCACCAGGGTCTCCAGCATGAGGATCAGTCCGATGGCGGCGATGAAGGTATTGATATGGGGCTGTCCCCGCAGGGGCCTGTAGACCAATCTCTCTACCACGACTCCCCCGACGGCCAGTGCCGCCATACAGATGATAAGCGCGATCCAGTAATTCACCCCGCCCAGGACCATGACGATGTACAGCAGGTAGGCGCCGATCATGTAAAGATGGCCGTGGGCGAAATGAGAGATGTCCAGGATGCCGAAGATGAGGGTGAGGCCGAGGGCTACCATGACGTACTGGCTGCCGAGTTGAATACCTATGACGAGCTGGTTCAAGAAAAAGGACAACTGCCTCTCCCTTTGGGATTCACCGATCGTGCCGAGCGATTTGTTCTTTTTTCGTCAAAGAAACGGTTTTTATTTAGTGGGAAGCCCCCGGCGGCGGGGGCTTCCCTCGAAACCATCTCTAACTGCTTACCTCGACCCTACTGATTACCCTATTCCTTCCACCACTCCACGGGCTCCTGCTCGACGAAGACACCGTTCTCCACTATTGTAGCCGTCGCGGGCATGAACAACGCTCCCGTATCGGGATTTATGCCCTCGTAGCCGACGGGATATTCATCGCCGCTGAGTACGGCGATGCCGCTCGCGTTGAAAGCTTCCCGGATGGCCTCGACGTCGTCGACGCTCTGTGCCTCCTCCATGGCCTTGGCCAGGATCATCATCCCCGAGTATGCGATGGCCGACTCCCAGGTCGTCCTCTCGCCGCCGTACTCGGCGACATACGCATCGTTGAATTCCTCGAGGGCGGGCCACAGGTCATAGGCGTCCTCGACGGGCAGCACGCCGATGCAGCCCTCCAGCTTCGCCATGTCGACGCTATCGGCGATGAAGTCCAGCTTGGCCTGGTCGATGACGATGAAGCCGCCCTCGAAGCCAAGGCTCCTGGCCTGGTCGATCACCAGTGCCGTCGGGTCCGACGGCCCGCCGCAGAAGATGACGTCGGGGTTAGCGGCGAGCACCGTGGTCAGGTATGGCGTGAAGTCGGACTCGGTGTAGTAGCTGGCCGGAGCCTTGGCCACCACTTCGCCTCCCGCGCCCGTCCAGGCCGACTCGAAGGTGGAGCCCCACAGGTCGCCGTAGGCTCCCGTGGTCTGCAGCATGCCCAGCTTCATCCATCCCTTGCCCATTGCCAGCCCGATCCACGGCGCGATGTATGAGGCAAACGGCGGCGGCATGGTGATCATGTACTTGTTGATCACCTGGGTGTACAGGGGCACGCTGGTGTAGGCCATCATCAGGAACTCCTCGCCCGGCGTCTCGTTGATGCCGATGAGCGGCTGGATGGAGGTGGCCACCGGGTCGAAGATCACCTGGATATCCTCCTCGAGGATGAAACGCTGGGCGTTGGAGAGAGCCGGCTCCGGCGTGGCCTCGTCGTCCGCTGCGAGCAGCTCGAATACATAGGTAACATCGCCGATGGCGATGCCGCCGTCAGCGTTGATATCTTCGATTGCCATCTGGATCCCGGCCTCGATGTCCTGACCGTAGGCCGCGGCAACGCCGCTGAGAGGAGCCGTGAGGCCTATCTTCTTTGTAACCTTCTCTCCCCCATCACCCCCACCTCCGTCTTCGCCGCACGAAGCCAGGCCCAGGGTGACCGCCATCATCAAGGCCACGATCAGTACGATGATCGCTTTCGTACGCATGTTCTCAACCCCCCTTGTCTTCAGTATCTTCCTACCCTACTCACAAGTCCGTTTCCCGAATGATCCTCTCATCCTATAGGATGCGGGACAAGGTAGATCATCTGGCATCAGGGAGCTTTGCAATCATATCCTGCCGTTTATCTGTTGCGATGATGTGTTCATCTGGTGGTCGTTTGTAGGATTTGTGTGGTTCGACTGGCCGTAAGACTATTCTTGCCCTGCTGGTGCGCTCCCGTTGTTTACGGAACTAGCATCACCTCCCCCACCGCACGATCCGCCAGTTGATGCCCTTTTCTAATCCGATCACGGCTTCAAAAAACAGCACTATCGCAATCAGTATATCAACGGGCTATCTTTCTATCAATCCAGCCCGACTCCTCCCCGAGACCATGTAAACCCCGGGTAATCCATCCTAATATTATTTCTTTGCTGGTCACAGTTATCCTTCTACCCCGTCACGCGAGTTTATAATCCTTTATCGCCCCGACAGGTGAGGCAGGTTTCGCAGGATGGGGTGGGCCAGCTCAGCGGTGCATGACGAAGGTGCCCTGTTGCCCATAGGGTGCGTACGGCTCGCCCTGTGGCTCGGCGGTGAAATCGCCGTTGACCTCAGCAAGGGAGTCCGAGACGGTGCCCGCGAGCTCGATCTGCACCGGTATAAGGACCTGGCTGGAACTCATTTTCAGCATCAACTGCAGGGACGCTGCAAAGGAGGGGCTGCCTTTTTTCCAGGTATATGAGCTGAAAGCGATCTCGAATACCTGGTCGTAATCGGGGGGCGAGGATATAGTGCCGTCCTCCTCGAGGAAGATATGGCAGTTGGTGAGACCGTAGGCTGATCCCGACATGTCCAGGCTCCAGTGACCGCAGATGTCCTCGTAACCGGCCGCCGGCGCCTGCGGGCTTTCTCCCGCCGGATCCGGGAAATCAACGACTACGCCCGGGGTCTGACCTCCCGTTCCGGGGGTGATCGTGGGGCTGTCTGCACCTGCCGGCTGCGCGGATTCCGGCTGCTGCCCGGCGTCCGGCTCCTCTGCGGCGGCCGGCTGTGACGTTTCCTGCTGCGCCGCCTCGGCCCGCTCATCGTTGCCCCGCGATGCGGGGATAGCCCACACCATGAGCAGCACCAGCGCGGCGGCCAGGACGGCCGCGCATGCCAGCGTCCACAACTTGCGCCCCCTCCAGCGCCCCATGAAGATAAACGGCTGCTCTTTCTCTTCTTCCATAACTTTCCCCGCTAGCCGGCTCGAGCTTTGTATCTATATTCCCTATCCCCTTCCTATCATACCAAATCCAGAGGGGATCCCCTCGGCCCAGCCGGATAATATCTGGAACATGGCCCCCGAGGCTTTGCGAGGAGACCTCAGAGGCGGAGGATATAAATGAAAGGGTCAGCCGCGAAGAAGCATGCACCGGCAGAGGATATAGACGATTATCTCGCAGCGCTCCCGCAAGAGAAGCAGATCGCGCTGGAGATATTGCGTAAGGCCACCAGGGGCGCGGCTCCCGTCAGTCCAAGTCTATGAGTTTCTTCACCAGCTTGACCTTGTTTTCCAGGTCCGCCTGCCGCTGGATCATGATGCGCTGCGCCTGGGGCGAGCCGGCGCCGTGGATGCTCTCGGTGAGGTAGGCGGCGGCTCCGGCACCTATGGTCATGTTCTCGATGTACTTCAGCACCTTGATGCGTTCCAGGGTGGGGATATCTCCGGAACCCTTGAGGTACTTCTCCAGGTACGGAGCGACCTCGGGGTTCTCGAAGTCCTTCTGTGAGGGCATGGTCGCCACTATGCCGCCGGCGATATCCTGCAACAGGCGCGCGATCTCGAAAGGATAACGGGTCACGTTGTGCTTGCACACGTTGGCCAGCAGCGTATCCACCATGTAGCAGCCCGACGGCGTGGCCTTGCCCTGGGAACTGCAGGCGATACCGCAGGAGAAGATGCTCTCGTTGAGGTGGACCATCTCGGTGATCTTGTCCCTTATGTGGCTCGCCCTGTCCACGCCCTGGTAGAACGCCACCAGCTGAGCAGCACCCACCAGGACGTCTCCCACGCCGACCTTGCAGCCGCCGTAGCTCTGCCGGTGGTAGGAAGCGAACCTCTCCACCACCTTTCCGCTCTGCCTGTATTCCCCGCACATGAACACCCGCTCCCAGGGCACGAAGACGTCGTCGAAGATGACCAGCGCTTCCTGGCTGCCGTATTTCGGGTTGCCCACATCCAGGGGACTACCCTCCAACTTGCGCGTGTCCGAGGGCTGGCGCCCCAGGACGAAGGTCATTCCCTCGCTATCGGCGGGTACGGCGAAGGACACCGCGAAATCGGCCTCGTTCTCCCGCATGGACGCGGTGGGCATGACCAGTATATCGTGGGAATTGAGGGACCCGGTCTGATGGGCCTTGGCGCCCCGTACTACGATCCCTTCCGGCTTGCGCTCCACCACGTGCACGAAGACGTCGGGGTCGGGCTGATCGGCCGGGCGCAGCCCGCGGTCCCCCTTGGCGTCGGTCATCGCCCCGTCCACGGTCAGGTTCTCCTCCTGGATGTAGCGCAGGTATTCCTTCAAGCGCTCGTGGTATTCCGAACCGCAATCCTCGTCGCACTCGTAGGTCACCGAGTAGAGCGCGTTCACGCCGTCCATGCCCACGCAACGCTGGTAACAAGTGGAGGTACGGTTGCCCAGCAGGCGCTGCATGAGGACCTTCTTGACCAGGTCATCCGTGGATTGATGGATATGGGTGAAACGGCTGATGCGCTCACCTGTCAGATGGGACTTCGTGAACAGGAGGTCTTCCGCCTCCGGCTCGTCTCCGACGGCATAGGTCTGCGCGACCGCGTTCATGGCGGGGCGGATCATGGGATGGTCCACGGGATTCTCCACCCTTTCCCCCAGGACGTAGATCCTCCGCTCCAGGCCGCGCATGCTGTCGATATATGCTTCCGGGCTCTCTATCTTCATCTCGATCCCCTTTCATCAGGCTTTCGCCAAAGTTACCGTCCAGGATAAAAGTTTAACCCATGGGGGTCGGGTCAAGGAATGATCGGGGTCGCATAACGGTTGACGGAGGGGATGGGTTGGACTATATTTCATTATATGAATTAATTACGGGGGGCTGTCTTGGAACGTAAAGAGATCTTCTCCAATCTTCCCGAGATCGAAAAGCTCTATACCCTTTTCGATTATACAACCACCCTGTGGGAAGCCAAGGAACTGTCCCTGTATCACGTCGACAAGGTGGAGTTCTACCTGCTGCTGCTCATGCGCTTCCGCGAGGACCTGCGCATGAAGGATATGGCGGAATTGCTCTCCCTCAATAATTCCACCCTCACCCAGGTAGCCAACAGATGCGAGAAAAAAGGCCTGGTAAAGAGGGAAAAAGGCAAGAGCGACCGGCGGGAGACCCTGCTCAAGTTCACCCCCAGGGGAAGAAAGCTCATAGATAATATCGTCAGCCACCGACAGGCCCTCTTCTTTCCGGTATGGGAGAAGGTGAGCGAGGAGGACTTAGGCGGTTTCGTAAACGTGCTGCGCACGGTGGTGGAGACGCTCGAGGACCGGGTTTCATACCTGGAACACCTGAAACGCCCGTGGTGAACGGTAAAGATTTATTTCAGATATTGAAATAATGCGATGGGGTCGAAACCCTTCCCGCACCAGCCACAATCGGGGAAGCGGTTCGAGCCCCACAATGGTGAGCAGCCGAAGGGCTGGAGAGGAAAGGGGGACGTCATGAAGGCGGCGGTTTGGCACGCGCAGCGAGACATGAGGCTGGAGGATATCCCGGAGCCGGAGGTGGGACCGGAGGACGTGAAGATCAAGGTGGCGTACGCGGGAATCTGCCACACCGATGTCTTCGAATACCTCTACGGACCGCAGACGATATTCAACCCGCCACTCGCACTGGGACACGAGTTCTCGGGCGTGGTCGAGGAGGTGGGCGAGGCGGTGACCGGTCTGGCCAAGGGCGACCCGGTTACCGGTCTGCCCTACTATCCCTGCTGGGAGTGTATTTACTGCCAGCAGGACCTGTGGAACCTGTGCCCCAGCGCCCAGGCCCACGGCATGCATATCCACGGCGCCTTCGCCGAGTACGTGCCCCTGCATTACAAGGGGGTCTACAAGCTCCCGGAGGGCGTGAGCCTGGAGGAGGCCGCCACCGTAGAGCCGACCTCCGTGGTCTACCGCGCCATCAAGCGTTCCGGCCTCAAGGAGGGCGAGAGCGTACATATCGTGGGAGCGGGCCCGGTGGGGCTGCTGCTCACCAACGTGGCCAAGTACAAGGGCGCGGGCAAGATCGTGGTCAGCGAGCCCCTGGAGTCGCGCCGGCAGAAGGCGTTGGAGATGGGCGCGACCCACGTCCTCAACCCCGAGGTGGAGGACCCCATCACCAGGACGCACGAGATCTGCGACGGCGTGGGGGCGCACGTCAGCTTCGACTGCGTGGGCATGGCGGCAACCCTGGATACCGCCGTCTACAGCACGCGCCGCAACGGCCGCATAGGCATCCTGGGCTTCGGCTTCTACGAGTCGCCCACCTATCCCCTCATGCTGCTGGCAGCCTTCGCCTCCGAGTACACCTACTTCGCAACCCTGGGCTACAACGTGGAGATGAAGGAGGTCGTGGACCTGGTGGGCAAGGGCGAGCTGCACCCGGGGGACGTGATCAGCAACATCATACCCTTCGACCAGATGATCGATTTCTTCGACCACTTCGAGGAGAACCGCCGCAAATACCTGAAGATCCTGATCAAGATCGGGTAGGTGGTGGCCTTGACCCTGAAGGAGCTGCTGCGCTCGCGGGCGGCCGAAATGGATGACCGCACCGCGCTGATCTACAAGGATGAGCCCATCAGCTACGGGGAGCTGGAAGCCAGGGTCAACCGCTTCGCCAACGCCCTCGCGGACCTGGGGGTGGGACGCGACGACAAGGTGGCGTTGATGCTCAACAACTGCCCCGAGTTCATCGTCACCTTCTTCGCCTGCTCCTGCCTGGGGGCGGTGGCCGTGCCGGTGAACATCTTCTACAAGGAGCGGGAGCTGGAGTTCCTGCTGCGCGACAGCGACGCGGTAGCCCTGGTGGCCACCCCCACCTTCGCCGAGTTCTTCTCGAAGATCGCGGAGAAGCCGCCCCTCTTCAAGTGGCTTATCACCACCGAGCCATATGCGGAAGGGCTGCTCTTCCAGGAACTGGAAGAGCAGGGTTCGGGCGCGCCGCTGGATATCGAGGTGCGCGAGGAAGACGTGGCGGAGATCCTCTATACCTCGGGCACCACCGGGGTCCCCAAGGGCACCTTGCTCACCCAGGGCAACCTCTTCTTCCACGCCGACGCCATCATCGGAGTGCTGGAATTGAACGATGACGATCGCGCCCTCATGGTGGTGCCCATGTTCCACGGTTACGGCATCACGGTGATGCTGTGCTGTTTCGTCGTGGGGACCTCCTTCGTGCTGCTCGATCCGTTCAACGCCGAAGAGGTCTTCGGAGTGGTGGAGAAATACAAGGTGACCTTCCTGCCCATGGTTGTGGCCATGTATTTTATGGTCTACCACCACCCCGACAGGGAGAAGTACGACCTCTCATCGCTGCGTATCGGCATCTCCGGCGCATCGGCCATGCCTGCCCAGCTCATGCACGACGCCTCCGAGGCCCTGGACATCACCATCCTGGAGGCCTGGGGCCTCACCGAGTGCTCCGCCTCCGCCACCATCCAGCGCATGAACATGCCCTACAAGGAGGGCAGCGTGGGCCTGGCCCACCCCGGGGTAGAGGTAGGCGTGATGGACGACGCGGGCAAGCTGCTGGGCGAGAACGAGGTAGGCGAGCTGGTCATCAAGGGGCCCCTGGTGATGAAGGGCTACTACAAGCGCCCCGAGG
>JAFGDU010000069.1 GCA_016931915.1 Actinomycetota bacterium | reverse complement strand
GCAGCACGCTCTCGAAGAGGCGGGCGGGGCAGTCCACGTTGATGCACCTGGCCACCACCTCGCCCTCGGGGTGGTAGACCTTTCCGCCGCAAGCGGGGCATCGCTCGGGCATCACGAAGTCT
The DNA here is from genome assembly GCA_016931915.1 of Actinomycetota bacterium. GTDB lineage: Bacteria > Actinomycetota > Geothermincolia > Geothermincolales > RBG-13-55-18 > SURF-21. Next base: position 10,559 of record JAFGDU010000069.1, on the reverse strand, counting down.
CTCTCCGTTCCGTCCCTCAGCTCCTCAAGGGGTCTTATTACCTCGGGTATGACGTCGCCCGCTTTATGCACCAGCACCACGTCCCCGATCTTGACCCCTTTGCGCCCGACCTCGTCCTCGTTGTGGAGGGTGGCCCGGGAGACGGTGGAACCCCCCACGAACACCGGCTCCAGGATCGCGGTGGGCGTGAGGGCGCCCGTGCGCCCCACGTTGACCACGATGTCTATCAGGCGGGTGGTCTTCTCCTCCGCGGGGAACTTATACGCCACGGCCCAGCGCGGCGCCTTGCTGGTCGTCCCCAGCCTGTCCCTAAGGTCCAGGCGGTTGACCTTGACCACCGCACCGTCCACTTCGTAGGCGAGATCATCCCGCTTGGATATCCATTCCTGGCAGAAGTCCTCTATCTCCGCGGCACCCGCAGCCGGGCGCCAGTGCTCGCTTACGTGGAAACCCCACGATGCGATCTGCTCCAGCACCTCCTTATGGGTGGTAAACTCCCGCCCCTCCACGTAACCTATCTCGTAACAGATGAGGTCGAGGTTGCGGGAGGCGGTGACGCGGGGGTCGAGCTGTCGCAGGGAACCCGCCGCCGCGTTGCGGGGATTGGCGAAGGGGGGCTGTCCCGAATCTTCCCGCTGGCGGTTGAGCTCCTCGAAAGACGCCTTGGGCATGAAGACCTCTCCACGTATTTCCAGGTAGGTGACTGTATCCTCGTCCAGAAGCCGTAAAGGCAGGGCCTTGATGGTCTTCAGGTTTCCGGTCACATCCTCGCCGGTGATACCGTCTCCCCGGGTAGCGCCGCGCGTAAGCAAGCCATCCTCGTAGGTGAGGGCTATACCCGCGCCATCTATCTTCAGCTCGCAGATATAGTCGGCCTTCCCTACCTGGTTTTCAACCCTGTGTATGAACGCCTTCAGCTCGTCCGGATCGAAGACGTTGTCCAGGCTCATCATGCGCACACGGTGCTGCACGGATTGAAAGGCAGCGCTGGGAGGAGCTCCCACCCTCTGGGTGGGGGAATCCGCCGTTACCAGCTCGGGATATTCCTCCTCGATGCGCACGAGCTCCCGCATACTGGAATCGTATTCCTCATCCGATATCACGGGATCATCGAGAACGTAATAGCGGTAGCTGTGGTAGTTGAGCTCCTCGCGCAGGTCTGCCGCCCTTGCCCGGGCCTCCTCCAGGTCCATACCACGTTTCTCCTGCTCTCTGGTCTGATAGCGGTAATCCTAACCTAGTGCCCCTCTGTAATATATCAGGTTCTTCTACGAAAAGCGTGGGTGAATGAATGGTATGTCAGGCACCGGGGTCAGGCACGAAGCCCTTACCCACAGCCACTGGTGAGAGGCATATCGTCAGGGTATATAATATATGCTAAATCCCAAAGCACGGGGGGCCGAGTTTCATTTCCAAGGTACGGTGGGCAATTGCGACACAAGATCATTCGCGAGATAGCCCTTTCCGTAATCGCAGCGGGCGGGGCGGAAAACATCATCCGCGCCCTGGTGGAAGCGACCGCACGGGGCACGGAGGCAACGGGCTGCTCCCTGCTCACCCTCGAGGGAGAAAACAGGCGTATAGTCCCGCGTGTAAGCTTCGGTATCGATGACGACCTGCTGCGCGGAGGGCAGCTGCTGGCCGACGATGCCCTGAAACAGTTGCTGAGGGGAAATCCCCTCTTCGTATGGGATGCAGACGGCGATCCCAGGATCAAGCACAGGGAGGCGTTGCAGCGTGAAGGCATCGCCTCCGCCGTCTTTCTGCCCTTCCGCGACCGCCAGCAGGTGCGAGGTATCATGCGCCTCTTCTTCGCACGCTCCATGAGCTTCGACCGGGAGGACCTGGAATTCCTCGAATCCATCGCCGAGCTCGGGGGCAGCATCCTGCGCAGCGCCGAGAACCAGGAACGCCTGGAGAGGGACGCGGAGCAGGCCCGGCGCGACCTGGCCCGCATCAGGGACGAGAGGCGCCACTTCCTCAGCTTCCTCTCCATGGTCACCCACGACCTGAAGTCCCCCCTGGTCGCCGTGCAGGGCTACCTCAAGCTGCTGCTGCGCAAGAGCGCCGACTGCCTGGACGAACGCATGGTCAAGGGTATCCACCGCAGCATCGAACGCGTGGACGGGATGATGGAGCTTATAAGCGATCTGCTCGAGCTCTCCCGCCTGGAGAGCGGGCAGATAGTCACGGAGTTCAAGACCGTCGCGTGGGAGGAGGTGCTTGGGGCAGCGGTGGAGATGGCCCACGAGCTTGCGTCGTTCCAGGGTATCAACGTGACCACCGAGATACACCGCCCCCTTCCCGAGGTTTTCGCCTCCGATATACGACTGCAGCAGCTCATCCTCAATCTGGTCTCCAACTCCGTGCGCTATACTCCGCGCGGCGGCCGGATAACCATCCGCGCAAGGCGAAAAAACGACGCCGTGACGGTGAGCGTCGAGGATAGCGGGTCGGGCATATCCCCCGAACAGCTGCCCCACGTCTTCGATGAGTTCTTCAAGGGCGATCCTGAATCCCTGGAGGGCACGGGATTGGGCCTTTCCATATGCAAGCGCATCGTCGACATGCACCACGGCGACATAGAGGTGATCAGCCCGGTGCCGGAAAGCCGCACCGGTACACTGGTCTCCTTTTCCATACCCATAGGAATCACGTGCCGCGTAGAAGACCGCTACGTGCTGGATGACGATACGAAGGGACCGGCCCTATAGACACTGGAGGTAGGCGATGAACAAGAGAATACTGCTGGCCGATGACGATCCCGACATCATCGAGGTAGTATCCATGCTCCTCGAGGACGAGGGTTACGAGATCATTACCGCCGCTGACGGCGCGGAAGCGCTGGAGAGGATAGAAAACGAACACCCGGACCTGGTTATCCTCGACCTTCTCATGCCCCGCGTCGATGGATTCGCCGTGATCAACACCCTGCGCGAGCCGCGCTACGAGCAATTCTCTGCCACGCCCGTGATCGTCCTGACCTCGGTGCGGGAGGAAGTCAGCAAACGCCGCTATGAGCTGGAGACGGGCAAGCGCATGGAATATGCTGCCTACCTCGAGAAACCCGCCGATCCCGACGAACTCCTTGATACGGTGTCTGCGCTGCTCTCTTCAGGCAGCCCTCCATAATCAACGCCTGGGGTCAGCCCTCCATTTTCAACGTCGGGGGTCAGGCCTCCACGCTAGGAGTCAGCTCTCCACAATCAAATAAGTTCTTCGACGCATGGCGATAAGCGAATATGTATGCTGGCTGTGATTTAATATCGGTAGATCGAGAGTATTGGGGCTGATGATTGCCTGGGGTCAGCCCGTAATTTATCGTGAGGAGCGTAGCGACGTGGCGACATTCAACGTAATCACTTACGCAAGCGGTCAGACGAGCCCTTCACCGGATTAAGTTGAATGCGCATCAAGAAGAGATTTACGATCCTGGCCAGGGGTCAGCCTTCCAGTTCCAGGTCGCCGCGCACTCCTAGCTTGTCTCCGATGATCACCAGGCAGCCTGTAACCCCGGTAATGGTCGCTACGCTGTTCAATGCCTCCTCGATATGCTCGGGGCTTTTGGCCCGGTTGCCCAGGGCGCTGGCGGCGGCATCGGCCAGGGAGGCGCTCTCTGCAACGACCAGGGCCGAATCCGCTCTGCCCGCACTGAAGGAGGGCCCGACCGTGGCCGATGATGTACATACGCCCAGCCCTTCTTCGGGCGTAGGGGGCAAAAGAAGGTTCAGCCTGCCGCTCAACGGGGATGCGCCGGCGAATACGCCAACGCGCCTCTGCCGCGCGGAGCGGATATGGATGTCCCCGCCGTTTTCCACCATGATCTCGGGCGACAGGGGCGCCAGATCCTTGCCCACCACCTCCGCGATGGCCCCCGCAACCGCCGCCATGGGCCCGACTCCCGTCCTGGCGGCCGCGGCAGCCATGACGGTAACCACCGGTGGGGAGCCCTCCGGAAGCTCGTAGGGTCCGAACGATGTCCCGAAGCGCCGCTGGCGGATGATGAAGTCCTCCAGGTCGGCGCGATGGCGTGCCAGGGAGTCTCGTGCCTCGGCGGACAGGTCTCTCTCCGCCCAGATGAAGAGGTCACTCTCTTTCATCGTCACGGTAAAGGAGACCAGGCCCTCCGCGCGCATGTTCTCGCGGTAAAAGCGGCGGAGGTATTCCTCCATGAGCTCGTGAGATCTATATGCTCGTAAGCGCCGGGTAGGGCTGCAGCCCCAGGATCATCCAGGATATATAGGTTACGTAGAGCAACAATCCCAGCGCCAGAGTGGTCGCCTGGGCTAGAAGAAAGGCATATCCCAGATTGAAGGCGGGTTTTTCCGGCTTGGGAACGCCCTTCGCGCTTTCCTCCTCATCGTCCTCCGTCTCGCCCTCGACCTCGGTCTTCACCGCCGTTTCGATCTTCTCCATCTCGGTCTCGGGGGGGGTGATGAGGTTTGCTATCCCGGCGATGACCGACAGGGTCAGGAGTATCCAGGAAGCAAACAGCAGGTACTTTGTCCACTGTGCGGTGTCGAACTGGTAGTTCAAACCCCATGCGCCAGAGACGACGGCGATCACCGACAGGGGTATCAGGATGATTGCCAGGGCCGCCAGCCACCGGGACGCAGTGTTCAACTTTTCATCCATGCGATATCACCATTCCTTTCCATTTGTGCCGGTTCTAACCTTCGCGGCTCTCTCTATCCTCTTCTCCGGATCTCCTTCGCGTCGTTACGACCACCGTGATGACGGCAGCCATGATTACCAGCCAGATAGCTGCGATTATGATAATAAGGCGAAGGCTGCTTCCGCCCTCATCCCCCGTATCGCCTTCCTCCTGGGCAAAAGCCGGGGCCATACTTCCAAATAACAATAGCACGGCCATGCCAACCACTAAAAGAGGTATCGCTTTTTTCATCATCTCCCCCCGTTCTTACCGGCATACTACACCTGCCCCGAACGATTCCGCATGCTGCCGTTTCTATACCAGGCTAACGACGAGCAGGACTACCAACACTATGGCTATCGCCAAAGCCCCCAGAGCGACGTCGCGATTCAATCGCTTTACCGCTTCGGGCAGCATCCTTCGCGTCTCCTTGCGCATCCTGCGCCAGTTCCCCTTCGTCCTCACCTTTGCCTGTTTCTTGGCCTTGGCATAACTCCATCCGCCGCTGGCGAGAAAGGCCTCGAAGCGCCTCGCCGACCGCGTGTACCAGTAATCAACCCGTGTCTCCTTCGGCGGCTTGATGGAGAGCCAGGACCAGACCCTCCTGGCCGCGCGCGTGTACCAGTACTCGACACGCACTTCCTTGGGAAGCCTGAAGGAGTAGGGATCGAACTTGAAGACCTTCAGCTCGAAGAGATCGGACGCCGCCGCGTAAAAGAGCACCCCGATACCTGCCAGGGCCGCAACCAGTATGGCAAAGAAGTCTTTGCCCAGCCCACCCTCTGCCGCCAGTAACCCAAGCTTTACAATCATCCCGTTTCCGCACTCCCGATTCTTTTCATCGCTTCTTCAAACCGCAGGATAACCTCCCGCTCATTGCGCCCTTCCGCCGCTCACAGCAGTCTCATGATAAGGAATATGGTGAGCGACACCGCGATAACCAGCGCCCCCACGGCGAGATCGCCCTGGTATTCCCTTATCCTGGGCATTAACCTGTTGCGCGTATCCCGTACCAGCTTGATCACGCCATCCCTGATCAGCTCGTAGGGCTTCCGCGTGAGGACGGGGTAGATAACGTCCCGGATCGTATGTACCGTCTCATGCGCCCCCAGTTTCAGTATAGCTACAACCCGAGTCTTGATGGGCGCATAGGTCCTCTGTCCCGCGAAGAGCAGCGCCAGAGAGTCCTTTGCCCCCCTTACGTACCAGTAGTCGACCCCCAGCCAGCGTGGCAGCTTGAGATGGAAGATGTCCGGACCTAGCCGCCTTCTGGCGAAGAGGTCGGGCCATGCCCCCAGGACGAAGACGGAGATGCCTATGGCCAGGGGGACGAGGATCTCCTTGAAGTTCTCCCATAGGAATATGGGGACCTCCGCCACGTGTGCGGCCATGTGGGCATCGAATCCGGGCACCGTCTGCACCGTGGGACCCACCAGCCTGCCGAGCAGCACCCCCGGGAAGAGACCGTTGAAGAGGACCCCCGCCGCCAGCAGCCCGGTGCCGGCAAGCATCCAGGCCGGTGCCTCCTTCACATGCTCGGTATGATGTGCGTGCTCGGCATCCGGGCGGCGGAAGAAGGTGTAATAGGTCATCTTGGTGATATAGCCGATGGTCCCCCCGCTGGTGATGATGAACAGGATCTCGGCCAGCTTCACCCAGCCGGCCGTGGCCAGGCTGGCCCCCACCGCGAATTCATGCGATTCGATGATGGCGTGGTGCAGAAGGGTCTTGGAAACGAAACCGTTGAGGAAGGGGATCCCCATGATGCCCAGGGCCGCTATACACCAGAAAATGGTGGTCAGGGGCATACGTCTCCACAGTCCCCCCAGCTTGAACATGTCCAGTTCGTGGGCGCAGTAGAGTATAGAGCCGGCGGCGAGGAAGAAACATCCCTTGAAGAAGGCGTGGTTGATGATGTGATAGAGGCTGCCGCCCATGCCCATGGCGCCTTCCGCCCCCAGGTAGGTCATGCAGCCGATGCCGAAGAGTATATATCCCATCTGGCTCACGCTGGAATAGGCAAGGGTACGCTTGATATCGTTCTGCACCAGGGCCAGTAACATCCCCCCGAACATGGTGATCACTGCTATCCATATTATGGCAAATCCCAGCATGCGCACGTCGCCGGCCAGCCCGGATGCCGCATGTACCGCTCCCTCCGCCGCGTGGCCGCCGCTGACCACCTCCGTCTCCGCGCCGTGCACCGCGGGTTGCTGGAAGAAAGTGAGTGCCGTCCTCAGGATACCGTACGCGCCCGCCTTGATCATCACCCCGGAGAGCAGGGCGCTGGCGGGCGAGGGCGCGGCCGGATGGGCGTCGGGGAGCCATATGTGCAGCGGTATCATACCCGCTTTTACGCCGAATCCGGCGATGAGGCAGATCAGTGCGAGAACCCTGAAGGGGCCCGTGAGCCAGGTGCTGCCCGCCAGGGGGGTGAAGGCTACCGTTCCCGCTCCCCCCAGGTAGAGGAATATGCCCCCGATGAGGCTCAGGCCCCCGACCACGGTCATGCATATGTACTTGGCGGCCGCGGAGCGTGCCTTGTCCGTCTCGGAATGAATAACCAGCACGTAGGCGAGCAATCCCATGGCCTCGAAGAAGAGGTAGAGGCTGAAGTAGTCCTGGACCATGAACACGCCCAGGGTGGCGGCCTCGGTGAGAAGCATGAAGAAGAAGAAGCGGGTGCGCTTGTGCTCGTGGTCCATGTAACGGAAGGCGTGCATGGAGGCGGCGAACCACAAAACCGCCGCGAAGAAGACGAAGAAGGCCCCGATGGCATCTACCTCCAGGTTGCAGATGAAGCGGCCGCCGATGCGCATGATATCCAGGTCGAAGTAGACGGACCCACTGGAGAGCACCCTGGCCAGGATCAGGACCGCGACGAAAAGGGTGGCGCCGCTGGAGATCACCGCGGCCCAGTTGCGCAGGCGCGACCTCTTCTCACCCGCCACCGCCGCCAGTGCCGCCCCCGCTACGGGAAGCGCCAGGGCCAGTATGGGCAGGACCGAGTATGCGAGTATGGTTACCTCTGTCTCGTGCAACCTTCTACCTCATCGCGTCATGGTACGACCAGCAATGGTTTCTCCACCTCAACATCCTCGTCGGAGGTCACCTTCACCCCCCTGATGGTCGATGCGCCGATGGCGGACATACCCGCCTCGGTGACCAGCTTGATCTCGTACGTACCTTCCTCGACGCGCTCGAACTCGTACAGCCCCTCCGCGTCCGTCTCGGTGGTTTCCACGACCTCTTCGTCCAGGACAAGCTCGATGGTTACCCCTTCCGCTCCAGGGTCATCCTCATCGTAGAAGGCGTTGTCGTTCTCGTCCTCGTAGACGTAACCCGATACCTTGCTGCCGTATATATCCTCTACGGCCGGATTGACCAGCGAGTACGGGAAGCCGGGGACGGTGACCCAGATGCCGACGATGAGGACCAGCGAAGCCATGATAACCACCGGAACCACCAGCTTGTGGTCGGCCTCCTTGCCGAAAACCAGCTTGGGCCGGTGCCCTTCGCCGTGTCCCTCGTCCTCGTCCCCCTCCCAGCGGAAGAAGGCGATATAGACGATGGGCAGGAAATAGGCCGCGTTCAGGAGGGCGCTCACCAGCAGGATCACGATATAGATGGGCAATCCCGCCTGCAAGGAACCGCTGCCCAGCAGCCACTTGGTGATGAAGCCCACCGAAGGAGGCGTCCCCATCATGGCCAGGGCGCAGACGGTGAAGCAGATCATGGTTATCGGTAGTTTGTATCCCACCCCGTTCATCTCGCTGATGTTCTTTTTACCCGTTTTCACCAGGATGACCCCGGCGCAGAGGAACAGGCAGCCCTTCATGAGGGCGTGGTGGGTGAGGTGCATGACCCCTCCCAGGGCGCCGTCCTGAGCGAGCATGGCCAGCCCCAGGATGATGTAGGAGACCTGCCCGATACTGGAATAGGCCAACCGGCGTTTCAGGTTGTCCTGGGTAAGGGCGAAGACGGAGGCCACGACGATCGTTATACAGGCCAGGACGGCCATGACAATGAACACGTTCAGCTCCCGCATGAGCTCTATCCCGAAGACGTTGAACACCACCCGGATGATACCGAATGCGCCCGCCTTCAGGATGACGCCGGAGAGCAGCGCGCTGGCCGGCGAGGGCGCAGCCGGGTGGGCATCGGGCACCCATCCGTGCAGGGGCATGATGGCCGCCTTGACGCCGAATCCGGCCAGGTAGGCGAAGAAGACCGTGGTGAGGGCCGCTCGCCCCGCGAACTCCAGGCTCAACACCCCGTATTGCCCGAAGCCCAGCTGCCCATCTCCCCAGAAATAATGCGCGATGACGGCGAAGAAGAGGACGGTGCCTGCCGCGATGGCATATACCAGATACTTGTACCCCGCCCGGCGCGCCATGGTCGTCTCCTCGTGGATGATAAGGGGGTAGGAACCGAAGGTCATCATCTCGTAGAAGATGAAGTACGTGAACATGTTGGACGCGAAGGCGCAACCCAGGAGGAACGTTTCGCACATGGCCATGAAGGCGAAGAAGCGGTTCTCCTTATGGTCTATGTAGGAGATGGAGTAGAGGGTAGCCATCATCCAGATAAAGGCCAGGATGAGCGAGAAATAATACCCCAGCGTGTCGACGGTGAGGCGCATCTCCAGCCCCTGCACCACGCTGGCCAGCTTGATGGTATAGGTGTTGCCGTCCAGTATGCCCGGCAGCATGGACAGCACCATCCCGAAGGAAGCCAGCGACCCCAGAAAGCAAATCCATAATCGCAGCTGTCTTGCTTTCTTGGGTATGGCCAGGATGATCACCAGCGATACCAACGGAAGCAGCATCGCTATGAGCGGTATCACCGAGAATGTGCTGTTATCCGACATCGACTACCCCCTTTATTTCACAACAGGTACTGCGCCGCCTTGGACAGCGAAGGTATTATAAGACCCGAGAACACCCCGAAGAAAAGGGTGCCCAGGGAGAGGACCCAGATGGGGACGAGCATGGAGGGGGCAGCGTCCCTGGGATTTGCTTCCCAGGCGCCCTCCTCGCCCGTCTGAAAAAACATGTAATAGATAACGCGAAAACAGTAAACCGCAGCCAGCATGGACCCGATGAGCAGGATGACGGCATAGAGATAGTTGCCGGCCTCGATGCTGCCGAGGATAAGGTACCACTTGCTGATGAACCCTGCCGTGGGTGGTATGCCCACCACCGACAACGCGGCCAGGGCGAAGGCGAAGCAGGTCCAGGGCATCTGCCTCCAAGCCCCCTTGAGCTCGTCTATACGCCGGTATCCCTTCATATAGATGAAACAGCCGGCGCAGAGGAAGAGACAGGCCTTGGCCAGGCCGTGGTCAAGCATGTGATACATGGCGCCGGTGAGACCCTGTTCGGTGAGTGCCGTGATTCCCAGGAAGATATAGCCGATATGGCTGACGGTTGAGTAAGCGATCATCATCTTAAGGTCCTTCTGCAGGATGGCCATGATCCCTCCATAGAGCACCGCCGCGGCCGCGAATATGCCCACGGCATCCAGGGTACCGCCTACGAGGTTCTCCGTGCCAGTGGTGAAGACGGAGAAGGTTATTCTCAGAACGGCGAAGGCGCCCACCTCGACCAGCAGTCCCGAGAGGAGCGCGCTTATGGGCGACGGCGCGATGGAATGGGCATCGGGAAGCCACATGTGCAGCGGAAAGAGAGCCGCCTTCACGCCGAATCCTATGACGAAGAGGATGAAGGATACGATGAGCACCTCGGTATATCCCGACTCCGCGATACGGCCCGCGAGGTCTGCCATATTCAGGGTGCCGGTGGCGGAATAGACGAAGGCCGTGGCCAGCAGCACCATGATGGACGAGGGAGCGCCCATGAGCAGGTACTTGAAGGCGGCACGTACGGCGTTGCGATTGCCGGTG
>JAFGDU010000068.1 GCA_016931915.1 Actinomycetota bacterium | reverse complement strand
TGAACCAGGCCGGAACTGCATTGGGGTGAAGCCTGTTTCTTTCCAACCCCTCTCCCCTCCCCTAAACCTTACAGGAGGCACGCTCCCAACCGGACTTGGCAGTGGTTCCTGAACAATGCCGAAAAGCTTTGTGGTGTAACGTATTTCTTTTCGTCCCTTCTCACCTAGGCTACGTATCATTACAAGGCTTTGTGAAGGACGCAAAGAAACTTGTTACACCACATGAGGCAAAGTTAGAAAGGCCCAGAGCCCGGTCCGGGAGATGACGACCTCTCCCACCACTGCAACGCCGGCATCCTCGCCAGCGCATCCCTGCGCCGGCGCAGTACCGGGTAGAGGATCCCGGCGATGATCATGCCGATAGCGACTCCTCCCAGGTGCGCGAAGAAGGCGGTGCCTACCATGCCCGTACCCACCGAGGTAACCCCCTCAAAGACCTGCAGGACGATCCAGAACCCTATGACCACATAGGCCGGTATGGGGATGATGACTATCAGCACCCAGGTCCATACCCAAGCACGCGGATATAACAGAAGGTAAGCCCCGAGGACCCCCGATATCGCTCCGCTCGCCCCCAGCAGGGGGTTGAGGCTGTTGGTATACATGGCCACATGCGCAAAGGTCCCGAAGGCGCCGCATGCAAGATAGAAGACTAGGAATCCCAGGTGGCCCATGACGTCCTCGACGTTATTGCCGAAGATCCAGAGGAAGAGCATGTTGCCGATGATATGCAGCCAGCCATCGTGCAGGAAGAGGGAGGTTAGCAGGGAAAGATAAACCGGTTTCGAGGGTATGCTCGCCAGGGGATAGGCAAATAACTGCTGCAGCACCGGGAGGGGCAACTGTCCGGCGCGCACGATCTCCCACGGCACCACCGAAAAGCGGTAGATAAAGAGGTCGTACTGGTAGGTGCTCAGGAAGAGCATGTAGATGAAGACGGCGGCGTTGATGGCGATCAAGACGAGGGTGACGTAAGGGGTCTTGCGTGTGGGGTTCTTATCGAAGAGAGGCAACATGCCGGCCACACTCCCCTAATCCCTGCGTGCCGCCACTACGATAAACCCCCTTGCCCAGTCGAGGCCCATCGCGCTTATTGCCCTCTCGTAGGCCACGGCAAGGGCGCCCAGGGGGCGGAACACGGCGCTGGCTTCGCAGTCGCTGTATGTCCTCAAGTGCAGCACTTCGAACCCCGCCCCCTCGAGTTCCCTCCGCAGTCTGCGCGGCGTGTTGCAACGATAATACACCGGGAATATATCCTGCGCCTCCCTCCCGCTGAAGAGCTCCACCAGGCGCATGCGCCTTTCCTGGGGCAGGAAGAGAGAGAGGATGTAGTTCACCGTATAGGGGTAGTAGGCGATGTTCGGCGTCATGAGCACCAACTGGCCCCCGGGGCGCAATACATCGTGCACATGCCTCAGAAAGCCCGGCGGGTCTTCTATATGCTCCAGAAAGAACTTACTGGCGGCCAGGTCGATGCTCTGCGCCTCCAGCGGGATACATCCTGACAGGTCCGTCTGGATATAAGAACTGTATGGCCCCCGCACGGGCCTGCCATCCAGGCCGATTATCTCCCCCGCCTTCTCCATGAGGCAGGAGAGGTATCCCTCCTCACCGCAACCAAGGTCTACGATGCGTGCCCCCTCGGGACACGCCGCTGCGGCGAGATGAAGGAAGGTGGTGTAGGCGTCGGGTTGCCTGGGGAAATACCTGCGGTACAGGTCGGCGGTCCATTGCCGGGACGCCTCGCGGTTCACAGCAGCTCCAGCAGGCTCTCGACGACGATATCGGGCTGGGGGCTGTATCCCTCCAGTTCCTCGCGCGTGGCCACGCCCGTAAGCACCAGGCAGGTGTCGAGGCCGGCACGCCAGCCACCCAGTATATCCGTCTCCAGGCGGTCGCCTACCATGAGCGTAGTGTCCGCCTTTCCGCCGCTGCCATACATCGCAGCCTGGATCATGTAAGCGTTGGGCTTTCCAACCACGGATGCCTCTCTCCCCGCCGCGGTTTCCAGCGCAGCCACTATGGTTCCCGCACCCGGCCACAGCCCATCCGGGGCAGGGAACGTGGCATCGCGATTGGTCGCAATGAACGCCGCGCCGGAATGCAAGGCCAGGGTTGCTATGCGCAGTTTGTCGTATGACAGCTCGATATCCCATCCCACGACCACGAAATCAGCATTCCTGCCCCCTTCGCCGGCCAGCAGCGCAAGTCCCGTCCCGGCCAGTGCTTCCTCGAGCCCCCGGCCTCCTATAAAATATGCCGTTTTCCCCGCGAGGTCGAAATTCTCCTCCAGGTAACTCGCCGTGGTGTCGGAAGAGGTGAAGAATTCCTCTTCCCGCGCCTCAATTTCCATCGCGGCCAGCCTGTCGCGATACTCCGCCCGCGTGTATCTGGAATTATTGGTGAGGAAGAGGACCTTCTTACCCATGCCCCTCAGCCGCGCGATGAACTCGACCGCATCCGGGATAGGCTGTCTTCCCAGGTAGATGACTCCGTCCATATCCAGCAGGAAATCACTGTATTTATCGGCTATGGCCATGATCAGCCCTCAAGATCTTGCCTCTCTCCGTTTGGATAGAGGTCTCTCTGGTAACGCTGTAGCGCCTCCTCGTATATCTCCATCTCCGGGGCCATGACCACCGCAAGCTTCACCTGCCCGATGGCGCGCTGCAACATGCCCCTGCGATAGAGGCACCTGCTGAAGCCGTATCTGGCGTAGTGGTTGGTGGGGTCCACCTCCAGCGCCTCCTCGAACTCCCGCATCGCCAGCTCAGGGCGGCCGCTGTTGTAGTAGGCTATTCCCAGCGCTTCGAGGATGGAACCCCTCCCCGGTTCGAGTTCTTTCGCCCTCTCCAGAAGGGACACGGCCGCGGCCGATCTGCGTTCCTGTATCAGACCCCTGGCTTGCTGCAAAAGGTCGTATGCGCTATCCGACAAAGTCCCTCATACCCCCCAGCTATCGATCATCCGCGCCAACGGTGCGTCTGCGTTCCGATAACCGCACCAGTCCCGAGAATGCCAGGACCGCCCCCATGAGCACCTCGATGTATGCAGGCCATAACGTCTGGCGTTCGTACTGTGCGGGGAGCGCATCACCACTGCTTCCAACCTTCTCGAGTGCTATGCTCAACAGCCTCGAAGTAGAGGAGATGGCGGCGAAGAACAAGGGGATGAATATCACGCCGGCGACGATCAGTATCACCCCGTAGTCTATCTTCGTGAAAGGCCCCTTGAAAACCCACGTGGCCACCATGTACAGATAAGCGATGGACACGACCGCTATGCATATATAGGTCATGGCTCCCAGGTCGAATCCCTTGATCTTGACCGTCTGCATCGAGGCAGCCTCCCCTCCTCCTCCCCAGGAAACCCTGGCCCAGGAGCTGGAGCATAAAACTACGATCATCAGAACGGCAAAAGACGCCGTGGCGGCGGCTACCAGATCGCGGCGGTCCAGCTTGCGGTCACGATATGCGATGACTCCCATGAATCCACTCCTGTGTTCATCAACCTGCTTCTTTGCATCCACTACCGCCTTCAGTTTGGGCCTGCCGTGCGGGCCCTTACTGCGCTTTGGCCTGCCCTCTCCGGCGTGTGGCGCGGTGGCTTTGTCCGACCCCTCAGCCGATGGCCGGGGCTCTTTCCTCTTCTTCATGCGTGCCAGGGCCGCATATGTCCTCTCGCTGAAGGTGATGGTTACGGTGAACCTCTTCTTTCCCTCCCTCTCCTTGGCCGCCTTGTCCGCGGTGGGCTTCAGGGAGACTACTTTCTTTCCGGCGGCTGGAGTGAGGGTGCCGCTGGCTTTCCTGTCCGGCAGAACCCCGGCCGGAACGATCTGCTCCGCCGTTTTTTCCTCGGCGCCTTTCTCCTCGGGTGGCTTCACCCGGACATCCGGCTTCGCGGCGGATGTCGGGGGCACCTTCTTCAGCATGCCCCGTTGGCCCTTCATCTTAACGTAGCATTCGTCGCAGAAGAACTTCCCCGCGGGGATTTCCTTTCCACAACTTACGCATTCAGCCATCAGGCCCTCCGTTCGCGTGGCCGCATCATATTCGCTGCATGGCACAGATCAGCCTGCCGCGACTCCCTTTCCTTACCCATCCTTCTCGACTCCCCTCACCCTGTCCCTGACCCACAGGAAGAAGGCCGGGAACCTGCGGCGGAAAAAGTCCTTGCTATCGTTCCACATCCTCTCGCCCCTTGCCGCCAGGGCTACCAGTGTACGGTGGGGCAGATGCCGGCTGAGGAAAAGGCCGTCGACCATCTTCTCCAGGTATGTGGAGATCGGAGCGGGCAGCTTTCGCATACCCCTGTAGATATGCACAAATGTGCGGAAGTAATGGCGGGCGAAGTACAGCTGATCCCTGGGCAAACTCGGTTGATCGACATAGCGGTCCTCGCGATAGTCGTATACCCCAGGAACCCAACCTTCCTTTACCGCCGTCTCGAAGAGCACCGTATCGGGGTAGGGATAGTAGATCGGGCTCAACGAATGATCGGCGCCTATCTCCACGTTGAGTTTGATGGTATCCAGAATCCTGGACTTGTCCTCGTACGGCAATCCCACCATGTTATATGCCACCGTCTTTATCCCCACCTCCCGGCAGGCATCGAACGCCTCCACTATCTTCTCTCTCGACATATGCCGGTTCAGGACTTCATTGCGGATGAAATCGTTGCCGCTCTCCACCCCGAAAAACATCTGGTAGCACCCCGCCTGGCGCAGCATGCGCACAATCTCGGGGGTAACGAGATTTGCACGGTAATTGCATATAAACGGCAGCCCGATCTCCCTGCGGTAAAGCGCGGTGAATTCCTCCAGCCATCCGCCCTTCCAGGGCAGGATATCATCGCGGAAGTTGAGATACTCCACGCCGGGGTATGTCGCCACCAGCTTCTGCAAGTATTCGATGCTGTACCCGGGGCTGTGAAAACGCGAATAGCGGTTCCTGTTGGGGTAGATATCCCTCATCTTCTTGTTGGAGCAGTACGTGCAGCTGTACGGACAGCCTCGCGACAGTATTACCACCCCGGTATTGATGTGTGTAGAGAGCAGTTTCGTAAAATCGAAAACCCCGAAATCGGGTAGGGGCAGTACATCGAGATCCTCGATCAGCGGCCGCACGGGATTACGGTGGATCGTAGCTCCCTCTTTGAGCCAGATACTCTCCGTATCGCCGTAATCCTCGCCTGCGTCCATGCGCCTGACCAGCTCCAGCAAGGCCTCCTCCCCCTCACCGCGGCAGAGCATGTCCACGCCCTCAGTCGAGATGACCTCCTCGGGCAGCGTGGTCGGGTGATAGCTCCCTGATATCACGGGGACACCCACGGCATCCTTCGCCCATAATACGTATTCCTTGACCTGGGGATATTCACGCGTCATGGTCACGAACCCCAGGAGGTCGGGGTCCTCCCTGCGCAGGGTATCCTGGAACTCGCCCCGGGAGGCCGGGCTGGTCAGGTGGTAAAGGCCGAACTCGTGACCCGCCTCCTTCATCACCGCCGAGATGCTGGCGACACCCTCCATGTACCAGCCCCCTACGTCGACGCCGAGCATGCGTCCGGTCTGAGGATCGATGTTTACCTTATAATCCGGATAAACGAAGAGTATCTTCAAATCCAAGCTCCAATTCGTCGCTACGGTGGGCGCTTTGCACCCGCCGTGCTTTTCCTCACTCCTTCCACGTCCGATATCCTCTGCACAATAAATATTAGCCGATTATCGCATGTACTTCGAATATCAAGGTTCTTCTGCGAAAAATGTGAGTGGCACCGTCGACTCCACCATTCATTCACCCACGCTTTTTACAGAAGAACCACATACAAACAGCAGTTCGGCACCGCTGCAATAAGGCTTGTCAATCGCGCAGTCCGGACGGCCGTCCGAAATCTCACGACCTGTCATCTCACCGCTGAAGCCGGGAACCGTTATTTGAATCTATACAGGGAGAAGGGCTCTATATCCATGCTCGTCTCCCCATCCAGGACGAGCTCACTGACCAGCTTGCCCGTAATGGGGGCCAGGCATACTCCATCTCCTGCGTGACCGGTGGCCATGTAGAAACCCTTTACCCCCTTTACCGTTCCCAAAATGGGAAGACCATCGGGTGAATACGGGCGCAGTCCCGCGAAGGAGCGAATGACATCGAGATCCTTGATCCATGGGATAAAATCCATGGCATTTTTGGCAATGGCGTTTATAGCATCCGGGGTGGTCTCGTTGTCAAAACCCGCGAACTCACGCGTGCTCCCCAGGAGGATGTTGCCGCTTGCGGTCTGCTCGGCGGTAAACCCGAGCCCCAGCTTTGCGTACTCTTCCTCCTTGGGCATGAGCTCCTCGATGTTCGCCTTGGTTCCCAGATATTCGGCCCCGGATACTATCACGTTCAACATGGGCTCCCGGGGCTCGGTGACCAGTATCTGGCCACGCTGCGGGAGGATGGGGATATCCACAATGATCATCTTTCCGATCTGGTTCGAACCGGTTCCGGCGGCGCATACCACCCTACGGGAATGGATGCTCCCGGCGCTGGTATCGACCTCCCGTACGCGGTTGTTGGTCACCACGATATTCTCCACCTTGCAGCCCTTGAGAATAGTGGCTCCCGCATTCTGCGCGCTCTGGGCCAGGCCGAGGGCGAGCTTATACGGATTGACCTGCGCATCGGCGGCGCAGTATGAAGCCCCCTTGATGTCCTTGCTTATCCCGGGGATGTGGCTTTCTACCTCTTCCGGGCTCAAGATATCCACCTCGAGGCCGGCAGCCTTCAGCTTCTTCGCCCTCGCTTTCAATTCCTTCAACTGCTCTGCGGTTTTAGCCAGCATCAAGCCGCCGCAAGGATTGTATTCGATATCAACGTCGATGTCCTCAACCAGGGACGGAAACAGCTGCGCGCTCTCGCGCGCCATATCCAGATGGCTTCCCAATTGCTTGGTCTGCAGTGATATGAATCCATCGCATGCGCCCGAGGCTCCACTGGCCAGATCGTCTTCCTCTACGATCATGACCTCCGCACCTTCTTTGCAGAGATAATAGGCGATCGCCGTTCCTATTACGCCGCCCCCGATGACCACGACTTCGGAACTCAGAACATCAGACATCTTCTCCCCCTAACCGACTTATTTTGACCGGTCTGATCGGAGGCCGGACCTTGAAGGTACCTGCTTCCTCCGGTTCCCTGGATGTTACCGCGCAGAATTCCTCACGCAGCATCGCCTGACAGAACCTTCCCTGACAATAACCCAGCCCTACACGGGAAAACCTTCTTAGGGCGCGCAGGGCATGGAAGCCTACCTTCGCCAGCTCCCTGACATATGAGTCAGTGACCTCCTCACATCTACAGAGATAGCATTTCTCCTCTTCCTCGTATTCATCCAGCTCATATGGTTCTCCTAATGTCATTACTCGGTTTCTTACTCCTCTTACCTTTAGAGCCCACTCCTCGGGAACTTCGATTGTGACCAGGACCGTCTTTTCTCCCCTGCCCATCTTCGCCGTCTTTACTATCTTTCCCTTGCCGAGTGGCTTTCCCTCCCCGTCCATCGCCCATGCCTCGCCGCCCCCCTGCAGCTCTTCCCGCATTTCGTATGGAACCGTCACGCGGACCTTGCCCGCGCCAGCACTGCGGTCCAGCAGGAAGACCGCCATGCCGGGGCAGAGGGAAACGCACCTGCCGCAACCATTGCACAGGTCGGGCTCAAACCTCGGCGGCGCGCAGATATCATCGCCTACCACGATCGCCCCCATGCGGCAAGCCTGCTCGCAGGGGTTGCAGGGGATCTCCTCGCTGCAATCGACTACGGCCACTGCACCGGCCACCGCCTTCTCCCAAGCCTTGCTCCAGGGATCCATGCTCATCAGACTCCTAATAATTCAATCACAGTAAACGCATCTCTTGGCCGCGAGCCTGTCGGCACCATAAGGCCCACCGCGCAAACCATCGAGACGTTTGCGTACAGCCGATTTCCTTCCCGCTACCTGGCGCCGGCTCAGCGAGCCCAGATCCTCGGCCGCCGATATCCCTGCCATCCTTCCCTCCTCCATGGCCACCGAGGCCTCTTCGACTCCGGCGGTATCGCCCGCCACGTATACACCCGGCTGATCCGTCCTCATCTCCTCATCGTGCCAGGGCAGAAACCCGCCCAGTTCCTCCTGGTAGACCATTCTGCACCCCCGCATAGCCGCCAGTTCGGACAGGGGCGTAAGCCCCAGGGCCAGGCAGAGTGAATCGGCAAGAAAACGCCTGGCCTTCTTCTCCGCCATGTCTTCTACGACGACTGCCTCCACGCCGTCCCCGCCCTCTGCAGCCAGGATGCGGTGGCGCAGGTATACGTGCACCCCTTCCCGCCTTACACGGTCGTAGTGGACCTCGTAGCCCCCTATCCGGTCAGCGACGTCGAGTATACCCACCACGTCCGCACCCGCCTGCAGCAGCTGGTAGCTGACGATGAGGCCGACGTTTCCGGAACCAGCCATGAGAACCCTTTTCCCAGGCAGGACGCCGTGTACGTTTACCAGGGTCTGTGCGGCACCTGCGCCCATGACCCCCGGGAGCGTCCAACCCGGAAAGGCAGCGCTCTTCTCGCTCGCCCCCGTGGCCACGACTGTTGCCTGCGGCTCGATGATATAAACGCCGTTTGGACCATCCACCATCATCTCGCCGCCCGGAAAGAAGCCGAGTACCGTTGATGAGAGGCGCATATCTACTCCCGCCTGCAGGCATTCCTCTACCAGCTCGGCGGCTATCTCATATCCCCGTTTACCTGCACCATGGTGGCGCGAACCGAAGAAGCGGTGGATCTGCTTGAAGAGTTGCCCCCCTCCACGAGAGTTCTCGTCTATGATGACCACCTGCTCTCCCGCCCTCGACGCCTCCAGCGCGGCACATAGTCCTGCGGGTCCCGCTCCCACCACTACCATGCGCAGGCGCTCGAGGGGCAGGTTCATGACCTCGACCTTCCTGGTGTCTCCACCCTCATGCCGTCGCGTACCGGAGTAAGGCAGGTGCGAACGTTGGGCACTCCGTCAACGGTCATCGCGCATTCCGTACAACGCCCGATCATGCAGAAAGGGCCGCGTGGTTCACCCGAGCGGGAGGAATAACGCGTGGTCTTGATACCATTGGCATATAGTGCGGCGGCAATGGGCTCTCCTTCGCGGGCCGTAAGCGGCCTTCCATCGACATAGATGGTCACCGGGGTTCCTTTCCCCATATCTCCCAGCACCGGGTGGCGTCCCACTCTCAGATCCAAGCCGCGCTCGCCTCCTTCTGCTCTTCTCTTCTCCGCTGGAAACACGGGGCATGATCGCAGACCGCCGGCAAGAGGACCGCATGATCTTTCCAGGCGGAGATTCCCTATGGATAATATAATGGATTGGAGTAGATGAGACACCGGTTGAGGAGGTATACCTTGGATTTGAGTTCAGAGCAGATACAGCAACTTCGCCTGGGTGCGCTCACCGCCATAGACGGGCTATGGTACATGGCGGTTGAGAGGAAGTTTGGTTTCGATACCGCCCTTGAGCTCGATCTCGAGGTATGGAAGGACTACGGCATCGTGATCCTGAAGAGGATCTCGCGTATGCTGGGAATAACCATCGATCCCGCGGATCCCCCCGACCTCTCGACTATCAACCGCCTTCTGGAGATAGTATGCGGTATAGACGGCACGCAGTGCGATGGAACGGTGCAGGGGGACGAGATAGTCTTCCGCGTGCACCGTTGTTCCTGGTGGGACAATCTCAACCGCTCGGGACGGGAGTCTCACGTTCCCTGCGAATTCGTGGATAACACTATCTTCCGTCACTGGCTGGAGGCCATCGATCCCGATGTCGGGTTCGAGATCACCCATTCACTGCCCAGGGGCGACGATCATTGCGAATGGGTTATTCGCAAGGGTATCAAGGCTTGAGGGCACGCGTTACGAACTCCACCGCCTCCAGGGTGATCTCCTCCATCTTGTGCTTCATGGGATCCTCCATCCAGTAGTTTGCCAGCCTTACCAGCTGGCCGATGATGGCGTAGGCAGCGATGTCGGGGTGTACCTGCCGGATGGAACCATCTTTGACCCCGCGGGCGATGGTTGACTTGAGGTCCTTCGTCGTTGAGGCGATGATCTGCGCCAGCTTTCTCTCGTAGCTGGCGTCCGAAAACACCGATCCCTCCAGGTAAAGAGTGAATATCTGGTGGTTCTCCACTATGATCTGGAAGGCCACCGGGATGGCGATACGTATCCTCTCCAGCATATCGGGCACGGAGGCTATCTCTTCCGAGACCCTCATCCTGAAGGCACGCTCTCCCTCTTCGGCCAGGTCCAGCAGCAGGTCCTCCTTGCCCGAGTAGTATTCGTAGAACTCGCCCATGGAGACCTTTGCCAGGTCAATAAGGTCCTTTTCGCTGGTGGCGTAATAACCCTTGCTGGAGAACAGGCGCGCGCCCGCCTCCACGATGCGTTTTCTCGCGTCAAGCGATTCCATCCTGCCGGATTCCTGTTCGACGAAGACTTCCTCGGCCGTGCTCCGCTGGTTGCTGCTCATATCCCTCCAGATCTTGATCTTCTTGGCCATTATCTCTCTTATCTGGTCAAGGGGCAGGTGCTTCTTGAGCTGCAGCCGCTTGATGTAATTGATCATCTGTATATAAGAGGGATCGTAGTAGGCCATGTTCTTGTGTGTCTTCAAGGGAGGAGGGAGCAGGCCTATACGCACGTAGTAATTGATGGCCGATGTGGAGACACCTGTGGCTCGCGAAACCTGCGATACCTTGAGCAGGGAATCCAGGTCGGGACGTTGTTCGTCCTTGCCCTTATGCTTTTTCTTATTTTCTGACATATGTTAAGTATAGGTTAATACTCACTGAAGTGGAATAGCAGACTCCACGCGGTGTATCCGTTCTTGTATGGCAAGGAAGCGATCGATCTACGATAGGGCGTTCCCATGATCGTATATGATCAGCCCCGAGGGTAGCTTGGGATAGAAGTAGGAACTCTTGTGGGGCATGCGCTCTCCGCCCTCGGCGATCTCCCATATCTCATCCATGCTGGTCGAGCGCACCAGGAACGCCGCCTCCGCCGTTCCCTCCTGTAACGCTGACATCACCGTGCTCTCCCAGGGGGTAAAGGTGAGGTCGCCGTTCTCGGCGGCTTCGCCGGCATCCACTTCCATTCCTTCGCCTATGACCAGGGCATGGAGGACGGATACATCAAGGACTTTCCACCTGGCGCTCTCGGGTCCATCGAGGATGCTGCCAAGGTCCACGCCGTCGCGCAGCACGAGAAGGTCGGCCCCTTCGCGGGTTATCATTATGAAAGCAGTGCGCCCTGCAGACTCCAGCCTCTGCGCGAACACACCCCTTCGCTCCGTAATATCACGCTGTATCGTCTCGATATCAAAGTATCGTTCCAGCCTCCTCCGTATCTCGTGCAGCGGCATTTTCACCCTGCGCAGCAGGCGGTGAACGGGCAGTATGGTCAGGCCCGGGTCCTCGGAGCGGAAGAGCGCCACGGATGCGTAGGCACTCGGGCGATCTATACCGGCTGCTCCTGCATCCTCTTTACTGTATGCGAGGGCGGTCTCATAGCGATGATGTCCATCCGCTATGATCAGCTTCTTGTCCCCCAGGATATCCGCCAGCCTGCGCGTCTGCTCTCCCTCCTCCATGCGCCAGACATCATGTCGTATTCCCTCCTCATCGCGGAATGCCATGCTGGCATCCGTCGAGGATGCTTCCTCGATAAAACCCCCTACCTCCTCGCTCTCGTCGCGGAATACCGTGAATATCTGGCTGAAGTTCGCACGGCACGAGCGCAGCAGGTTCAGCCTTTCCACCCTGGTGCGCGGAAAGGTCTTTTCGTGGGGAAGCACTTCGCCGCTGGCGAAGTCCCTGCAGCGCAGCAAGGCCAGGACTCCCGTCCGGCTCATCGTCCTGCCGTCGGGCAGATCGAAGGTCTGGCGGTAGATATATATGCACCGCCCGCTGTCCGCGGTAAGCACTTCTCCCATCTTCCATGCCCTGTAGAGGGCGGCTGAACTGTTCCAGAACGCGCGTCGGCTTTCCTTCTGGGGCAGGATGAGACGGACTATATTGTAAGGAGAACGTGCGAGTAGCGAATTCCTCTGCTTCTCGTCGATGACGTCATAGGGTGGCGCTACTGTCCTGGATAGATCCTGCACTACCTGCGGATTATAAAAAGTGCCTCGAAAGGCCCTTATGTCCGCCAATGTTTTTCTCCCATTTCTTACCAAACCGGGAGGTCTCTCCTCCACGCTGTCTGCCCCATTATAACCAATGCCCAATCCCTTGTATACGCGGTTGATGGTGCACCACCTCCAAACCTTACGCTACCGCTCCCGCCGTCCTCAGCGTGCTCTTACGGTAAATCCACGCGAGGCAAACATCCAATAAATCGCTTGCTGTTTTCATAGTCTTCGGCAGCCATCCCGCGCACACCTTTGAATAGAGAAACGTTTTCTCCCGAAGATGCCACCTTTTTCGAATCACGGGTTAGTCTTTGATTTTTCACCGCAAAACCCCCCTCGCCTTGTGTCAAATCGAAAAAAGTCGATGTTTTTTAGCGTTTGCTATTGAAACCGCGGTAGTGGTTGTATTAAAAATAGTCTTACCGATTATATGAGAACGACTCGTAACTATCGGTATTCATTTGTATCTTATCCAGCCCTTGGGGGGGCGATATGTTCTTCAACGCGGAACAGGCCGCATGTCTTTCCGGTTGTTCTCTGCGGCAACTGCGCTACTGGAAAGACACCGGCATCATACAACCTGCCGAGATGGAACTGGCGCAAGGCGGCCAGCTGCGAGAACTCTACGATTTCAAGAACCTGGTTGAGCTGAGGACCGTCGTCGGTATGTTGCAGGGTGGCGTTAGCCTGCAGAAAATACGCAGGACCCTGGCTTACCTGCGCGAGCACACCGATTACTCCCGTCCCCTGGCCGAATGTAAGCTGGTCACCGACGGCTCGACCATCTTCGAGATATGCGAGAGCCAGGCGAGCATCCTGGATACCCTCAGACGCGGACAGGTCGCTCTCTGTATCGCGCTGGACGGCATCGTCGAGGAAATAACCGCACGTCTGCTGGAGATGAAGCGCGACCGTGAGGTCTTCCTGGAGCAACTGATGGCCTGAGTGCCCGCGTTTCTCCAGCCCGGCTCCCCCCCGAATATGAAAAGCGGCCGCCTTGCTACCACACAACCCAGCGTTTATCATTCTCTGTAAGTGACACGTACTCCAAGGTGGGAGCATGATATTCACTAAACCAGACCTGGTCTTGCTGCATCCCCCAAGCGTATACGACTTCAGGGAACTGATGGTCGTGCCCAGTCCCATCAGCGACCTCATACCGTCTACCCCGGTCTTCGAGATGTATCCCATAGGTTTTACCTACCTCGGGGAATACCTTGAGCGCAACGGCTTCAACGTACGAGTGGTCAATCTAGCCCAGCGCATGATACAGGACAGTAAATTCGACGTTCCCGCTTTCATCTCCCGCATCGATCCCTACGCCTTCGGCATAGATCTCCACTGGCTTACCCACACCCAGGGCGCCCTTGAGGTCGCTCGCATAGTTAAAGGGGTCCACCCTCAGACCCCGGTTATCATGGGCGGCTATTCTTCTACCTACTTTCACCGCGAGCTGATGGCATATCCCCAGGTGGATTACGTCCTGCGTGGAGACTCGACGGAAGAGCCACTTCGCATGCTCATGGAGTCCATTGTCAACGGCGCTTCCCTCGATGCAATACCCAACCTGACCTACCGCACCATGCAAGATGATATCGTGGCCAACCCCCTCAATTACACCCCGGCGAGCCTGGAGTACCTGGGCAATAACTACAAGTACATGATAAGGTCGGCGCTGAAATACGGAGACTGGAAGAGCCTTCGTGCTTTCTGGAACTGGTGGCGATACCCCATAACCATGGTACTCACCTGCCGTGGTTGTACTAACGACTGTGCTTTCTGCGGTGGTTCCCGTGGAGCCATATCTCATTATTGCGGCAGGGAGCAAGTAGCTTTCCGGGCACCCGAGAGGATAGCCTATGATATCGAGTTGCTAGCGCAATTCAGTACGGCTCCCATCTTCATCGTCGGCGATCTCATGCAGGGCGGAAAAGCTTATGCCATGGAGACCCTCGATTTCATCAGCCATATCGCCCCCAAGAACCATATAATCCTGGAGTTGTTCGGCCCCGCTCCCAGGGATTATTTTGATCGCATCGCCTCGAGCCTGGAGCATTTCGACCTCCAGATATCCCCCGAGACACACGACGAGGAAATCCGCGCCGTGATAGGCAAACCCTACGGCAACGAGGAACTCGAGCGCAATATCACCTGGGCACTCGAGGCCGGGTGCGAGAAAATCGATGTCTTCTTCATGATCGGGCTGCCCGGCCAGACCAGCAACTCCGTCATGGAAACCGTGGATTATTGCGGCCAGCTACTGCGGAAATACGGCCCGCGCGTCAATCCATCCATCGGGCCCCTTGCTCCCTTTATCGATCCCGGATGCAAGTACCATCGCGAACCCGAGCGTTATGGTTTCCGTCTAATCCACCACACCCTGGAGGACTACTCCCGCGCGCTGCTCTCGCCCCACTGGCGCGACCTCCTCGGCTATGAGACGGAATGGTTGAGCCGCCAGCAGATAGTAGATGCTACCTACGAGGCCCTGCTGGCCCTCAATGCAATAAAGGCGAGCAACGGGCTGATATCTCCCGCGCATGCCTCTCTCAACGAACGCCGTATACGCGACACCATATCGCTGCTGAAGATGGTGGACGATATCCTGGATATCTCGGACCCAAGGCTGCAGGAGGCCGAGTTCAAAAAGCTGCACAAGGAGTCGAGACAACTGTTCTCGCAACTCTATCTGCCCAAGGAAGAACTGATGTGGCCGGTAGTGGGAAGCCGCTTCAGACGGTTGAATATACTCCGCATCCTCATGGGCTGGAACTAAGCTCGTAGACTTCAGACTTCAGACTTCAGACTATTTAAGGCGTGAAGTCGTCGTCCATTATCTGCTCCGCCTTCTCTCGCAGCTGCTTGAAGTCCCTCTTCGCACGACTGCTCTCGGGCAGGAGCTTATCGGTGGCGTTGAATCCCCAGCCCTCGTACTTGATGGCTATACGCGGGCTGAACACCCGCCTTGCCGGAGCGCCGCATTTCTCACAATCGGCGATCTTCTCCGCATCCATGGACTGGATGAGATCGAAGGAATGACCGCACTCCTTGCACCTGTATTCGTATATCGGCAAGTTATTCACCTCCAGGAAGATATTATAACAAGCGGGAAGGGACTTTTGGTTGTTTGCAGGTCTCCTGCCGCCATGCAATAATCATTGACTATGAGCGAACGTGTCATCGTCACCCACGGACTGACCAAGTATTACGGCAAAAACCTCGGTGTCACGGGGCTCGATTTCGAGGTCCACCAGGGAGAGGTCTTCGGCTATCTCGGGCCCAACGGCGCCGGCAAGACCACGACCCTCAGGCTGCTGACCGGTCTGCTAATGCCCACCTCCGGCAACGCCGACGTACTCGGTTTCGACCTCAGAAAGGAATCGCTGGCCATACGCGACCGCATCGGATACATCCCCGGGGATGTCAGGCTCTTCGAGGACCTCACCGGAAGGGAGACCCTGCGGCTGCTGGATTCCCTGCGCCCAGACAGGCCGCCCGTGTTGAGGGACGATCTCGTGCAGAGATTCGAGCTGGACCTCTCGAGGAAAGTGGGGGAATACTCCTCCGGCAACAAGCAGAAACTGGCTATCGTACAGGCCTTTATGCACGACCCGGAGCTGCTGGTCCTCGACGAGCCCACCTCCACCCTGGATCCCCTGATGAGACACCGCTTCTACGAGCTATGCAGGGAGTTCAGGGAGAGGGGCCGTACGATCTTCATTTCTTCGCACATCCTTCCGGAGATGGAGCAGATATGCGACTGGGTTGGCATCATCCGCACGGGTAAGCTGGTAACGGTGGAGAGCGTTGCCGAATTGTCCCGCAAGAAACTGAGGCATGCCGATTTTACCCTGTTAGAGGAACCGGAGGCAGCCCTGCTGGATTTCGAGAGCGCCACCCTGCACAGGGTAGACGGGCTCAAGTTCGAGGCCGATATAAAGGGCGACATGGACACTTTCATCAAGGAGCTTTCCCGACTCCACCTCTCCGACCTGCAGATATCCCATGCCAGCCTGGAGGAGATATTCATGGAATTCTACCGGGAAGAGGATAATGATCATCTATAACCTCCTTCGCTATCAGCTCAAGACCAAGAGGAGGAATATGCTCTATTTCTCCATCGGCCTCTTCCTGTGGGGGCTGATGATCACGGCGCTCTATCCGGCCGTCTCCGGCGTAGAGGCTTTTTCCGATTACTGGTCGCAGTTTCCCGACACCCTCAAGAACCTCTTCGGAGGTCACGAGATCAACATCCTCCAGCCCGAGGGCTACATCACCCTGGAGTACTATCAGCTCTTCATGCCCATCATCCTAGGCGCCTTCGCCTTCGCTTTCGCCGCCTTTTGCGTGGTCAAGGCGCGCGAGAACGGCACTTTAGAGATACTCCTGACTCACCCCATAGAGAGATGGAAATACGCCCTGACCTCATTCCTCTCGCTCACCGCAGGATTGGCGATACTGACCGTACTGGCGGTGGGCACGGTGATGCTGGTCTCCTTGTTTTTCGGGATCGACATCTCCTACCTTGGACAGCTGAAACTCATGGCGCTCGTGTACCTTTTCGTCCTCGCCCTGGGAAGCATCAGCCTTTTCGCATCATGCGCCCTGAACAAGAGCGGGCAGGTCTATGCGGTGGCCATAACCGTGCTCGCCGTATCCTACCTGGTGAACTTCATCTCCAATAACTGGTCGTTTTTCCGCGTCATCGACCATGCCTTCCTATATCATTACTACGACCCCTACGGCGTGATGACCACGGCCGGGTTTCCCTGGTCCAGCCTCGTATACTACCTGGCGATCACCATCGCCTTCTTGTGGCTTTCCATGGTAGCCTTACAGAGGAGAGATATCGCCGTCTGAACAATTTGTACAGGGAGGAGAAGAGACGATGGCCTACGAGACACTTAAGATCGAAAAGAAAGATGGCGTCGCCGTGCTGTATTTGAACCGGCCGGAAGTGCATAATGCCATGAACCAAGCTATGTTCCTCGAGCTCGGACTCGCCGCAAAAGAGCTGCAGAACGACCCGGACGCGAGGGCCGTGGTGATGACGGGCGCCGGCAAATCTTTCTCCAGCGGCCTTGACCTGGGCAGTTTCGCCGGCCTGGCTCAGCTTACGGCGATGCAGATCCATGCCTTTCTGAAGGAGGCCCAGGGGGCTTTCCTGGCCTACGAGATGATGGACAAGCCGGTCATAGCGGCGGTCCACGGCCTGGCCTTCGGGGGCGCCATGGAGATCATGCTGGCCTGCGACATCCGCATCGCCGCCGACGACGCCAAGTTCAACCTCATGGAGATGAAATTCGGTATCATCCCCGACCTGGGGGCCTGCAAACGCCTTGCCCGCCTGGTGGGTAACGGATACGCCAAGGAGCTCATCCTGACCGGCGACACCATAGAGGCGGTCGAGGCGCACCGCATCGGAATGATCGAACACATCTACCCCCGGGAAGAGGTGCTGCCCGAGGCTATGAAGCTGGCCAAGAGGATGGCCGACGGGCCCGTCCTTGGGATGGCCATGGCCAAGCAAGTCATCAACAGGTGCTGGGACGCGGACCCGGAGGCGGCCCTCGAGTTCGAGGCAATAGCCCAGACCCTTTGCCTGGTATCGGAGGACCACAAAGAGGCCATACAGGCGGTGATGGAAAACCGCAAGCCACAGTTCAAGGGACGCTAGGGTCAGAGCTCATTTGTTGCGTTCCATTAAACGGATACATGCGAGGAAGGCGCCTCGGGGGATACAACCAATGTGCTCTAACCCCAACACGTTGGTCATGCCCCTTGAATTCGCGTGCCCCTGTGTTGCGTTCCCTTGAGCGTCCAAGACCGGGGCGGACGCCCTCAGAAAACAGCTGATGGGCCGTGGGCCGAGTGCATCGGTGCTATTCCTTCAGTTCGTATAGCTCTCTCCGTGCCATGGTTCCGGCCTCTCCGTCCGGATCGAGCTGCGAGGCCTTGGCCAGGGCGAACTCTGCCTCGTCATCCTTACCCAGGTTGGCCAGGCTGGTCCCGAGTATGTAATAGGCCCAGGGATCACCGGGGCACAACTCGATATAGTGGCGCATTGACACCTCGGCCTCCTCGTATTTCTCCTCCCTGGCCTGGAGCCTGCCCAGGGAGAACCAGGCCAGGGGGTAGTCCGCTTTAGAGCTCAACGCCCGATTGTAGTACTCCTCCGCCTCCTCCGGCATCTCCCGCATGGCATGTGCCGAGGCCAGGTTGCACAGGACTTCGACATGCTCGTCATCGATGTCGAGCGCGCGCTTCCAGACCCTTACCGCATCATCCCACATGCCCATGTGCATAGTCGCCACTCCGAGCAGATTGAGAACGTCAGGCTCCAGCTTGCCGCCCTTGATCCGCGTCTCAGCTCGCAGCAGCAGCTTCATCGCCTCGCCGTACCTCCCCTCCCCCAGGAACAGCTGCGCTGCGTTGGTATAGGCCAGGGCGAAGTCGGGATCGGTGGCGATGGCCTTGAGGTAAAGGCGCTGCTTGTCCTCGGGATCGTCGGCGATACGCAGCGCGTATACGAAATATCCCACCGCTCTATCCGAGTGGGAGAGGCCCTCTCCTATCCTGCTCAAACGCATCCGGCCGCTGTCGAGGTCGAGGATGCGGGCGATATGCACGAGTATGTCCTCAACCAGGTCCTCGAGGGCAGCCATCTCCACCTCCAGGATGCCCGTCCTCACGTCCCCGCGCAGGGCGTCAAATACAAAGCTATGGCCTTGCGCCCTGTCTTCGCCCGCCGCCATGATAACGATCTCAGCCCCCTCTATGACCGGCTCTCCATCCGGTACGAACCTGGTGCTGCCCCATACGGAAAGATCCGCTCCCACGCGCCCTGCGGCCCCCCTGACCTCATCCTCCGTCAGCATCTGGGCAAGGGAGACGATATCCCCTCCGCTGGAAGGCGGCATCAGGTCAACCACCTGCAGGCCTGCCGCCCTCTCCATGGCGTTGATGAGATAGAGCGCCAGCATGCTCTCGAAGATCGCCGGCACCTTTCCGACGGCGTTGGTCGCGAACTGGAACAGTGCTATTCTCAACACCCTGTCGTCCATCTTGTCGTCCATCGTTCTCCTCTACCGCCTGACTATCCACCCATTATATGTTTCCACGCTTGAGAGTGCGTTCGTATCTGCATGCTGCCCTTCTTTATTGGCAATGTCATTATGCCGCTTCAATCATTTTAACAAACCCTTCCGCTTCGGCCCCGCATTTCTGCATAAACCCTTGCAAGCATTTTCGACGGACATTAATCTTAGTGGTGATGTCCGTCTCGACTATAACCGTCGCTGGTCCTGGAGGTGTTATCGATGCAGCAGAACGTCGGCACCGTGGATAAGGCAGGCAGGACATTGCTTTCCATGGCCCTTTTCTCCCTTGCGTGGAAGCGAAACGATAAGGTGGGAGTCCTGGCCGCCTATACCGCGGGGATGCTCATGTCCTCGGTTTCCTCGGGATACTGTCCCCTCTACGGGGCACTCAAGATAAACACCGTGGGCAAACCCATCTAGCTGGATCTCAGCCTGGAACACGCAAAATAAGAGGAGCCGCTTGCGCGACTCCCCAAAAAGCGTTCCGGCGGCGACCTACTCTCCCACACGGTCCCCCGAGCAGTACCATCGGCGCTGGAGGGCTTAACTTCTGTGTTCGGAATGGGAACAGGTGATCACCTCCGCTATGGCCACCGAGAACATTTATATTCAGTTTTCAAGCTGTGGCTCTTCCTCGTACCTTCAAAACTGCACAGCGATCTCCAAGGTTTAAGACCAAGCCCTCGACCTATTAGTACCGGTCAGCTGCACACGTTACCGCGCTTCCACTTCCGGCCTATCAACCTTGTGTTCTACAAGGGGTCTTACCCGGTTTCCCGGTGGGAGAACTGATCTTGGGGTTGGCTTCCCGCTTAGATGCTTTCAGCGGTTATCCGATCCGGACGTGGCTAACCAGCAGTGCTCTTGGCAGAACAACTGGCACACCAGAGGTCCGTTCACCCCGGTCCTCTCGTACTAGGGGCAACTCCCCTCAATTCTCCTACGCCTGCAGCGGATAGGGACCGACAGTTTTGTTACTCCCGAACGGCGTTGCCTGCCGCTTCGGTGGCCCGGTCATTTCTGCCGGACTCTGCATGTCGCCATGCAGCTCGGACTATATCTTCATCCCGATCAGGATGTTCGGCGTATAGTCTCTGAGGATTCTAGACCGGAGAGTATCTCTCCGAGGCTCACTTTTCGATACCTTCCTCCTCCGTTCATGGAGAACGCTATCTTCAGCAAGCCAGCCAGTCCTTCCTTCGTCCGATGTTCTCCTCTTTCCAGCGCCTTTACTATGACGCTGAACTTGATGAAGTCATCCTGCTTGGACGAAAGAAGCGGGTTGCGCTGAAAGAATGGAATGACTTTCCCTGTCAGGTCTTCGCGGTTGCGTACCACGAGAACCCGAGATCGATCATTCGATCTCGATCGGTGGTTGGGCTTGATATATCCACATCCCAACCGCTCCTTCATTCTCTCCAGAACCGAGCTGCGCTCTTCGTTCTGGCTTACATGGAATTCAGGAACCAGTTGAATCCCTAATCGACAACTGGGATTCCGCTGCACCGCGACGTGGAAGCTTCCTTCCCCGTCAGCGTACCCTGCAAAGTAGGCATCTAGTCTTTCCTGCTGATTGTCCGCACCCGACGCATTGTTACCTATCATACCTAACATTTATATCACCACTGTAAATATAGTAGTGATCGATGACAGGTAGCGCGGGATACTCGGAGTTTCCAGCATATGGCCGAATTTATAGACAGCAATTCCCTTACTGTCTCACGACGTTCTAAACCCAGCTCGCGTACCGCTTTAATGGGCGAACAGCCCAAC
>JAFGDU010000067.1 GCA_016931915.1 Actinomycetota bacterium | reverse complement strand
CCGTGCCGCATTCAGGACAGCACTCCCCCTCGCGGCGGTAGACGCGGTGGCTGTCCTGAAAGCTGCCCCTCTCCCCGCGCAGGTCCACGTAATCGCTCACCGAGGAACCCCCGCGCTTTATGGCCTCTTCCAGCACCTCGCGCACCGCCGCGTGGATACGCTTTATCTCGTCCGGGGAGAGCTCGTCCAGGCGGCGCAGGGGGCTGACCCCGGCGCGGTGCAGCGACTCGTCGGCGTAGATGTTGCCTATGCCCGCGACCCGGGACTGATCCATGAGCGCGGACTTCACCCGGCACCTGCCGCGCAGTGATGACGCGAGGACCTCGCGGGTGAAGTCCTCGGCCAGGGGCTCGGGACCCATGTGATGCAGGCCCCGCAGCGGGCTGCAGTCTCCCCGCCGCAGCAGGGCGGTCTCCCCGAAGGTGCGCGGGTCGACGTAGAGCAAGTCCCTGCCGTCCTCGAGATGGTAGACGATGTGGGTATGGCGGGGGCGTTCCTCGCACGGTGAGGAGATGACCAGGGAGCCGGTCATCCCCAGGTGCACCACCAGTTCCCGCCCGTCGTCCAATCCGATCAGGAGATATTTACCCCGGCGGCCAACCCCCAGGATGCAGCGGCCCTTCAGGCCCCTGCGGTATCCCAGTGGGGTTGGGTAGGTGACCAGCCGCTCCAGACCCACCTCGCATCCCGCGATGCGTACTCCCACGAGCTCCTTCTCCAGTTGCCTGCGGATTATCTCTACCTCGGGCAGCTCCGGCAAGGTATGGGATCCTCCTTCAAACCCGGTTTCTCACTAGGATTAATATGCATCATTTCCAGGCGGGACGCCATGACGCTGCCGCATGAATATGGCCTCTGTATCCGGGTGGTGCTAGAATACGGTGGTCACGGGATATGGGAGAGTGTCGGGTGACCGATCATCGATGGGGTCGTTGACAATGGATGAGACCACCCTTTACGCCATCGCAAGCCTTGTAGTATGCACCATAACGGCTGTTGCCCTCTTCGTCTTCGCTCAGAAGTTCCGGCTCTGGGAGATAATGATGGCGATGAACAAGGTGAGGTGGGAGAAACGGCTGCGGAACAACCCTGAGAGATGGGCATATTATCCGAGATTGACGGGCTCCTTCCCTTCACTTCACTACGACAGCAACAGCCGCCTGCTGCGCGGGATGCACAAAGGCTGCATGTATTTAATAGAAGGGGCTACGCTTTTCATGGGCATCATGTTTTTTTTCGGCCATTTCGTCATCCGGGATGCGCCGGGGAGCAGGGGGGATGAAATGCCGTGGTTCTTATTCGCGATCTCCATCGGCTGGTCCATATTCGTATTCGGCTACGTGTTCTGGATCTTGCGCTTCAGAAAGAAACATGCCTCCCGTTGGGAAGACAGGGATGCTCTCGATGCATGACCTCGATGGGATGAGCCGCTGAGATCTACGTGTCGGCTGCCGTGTGTTGTCGGCGCTTGATGTGTGAATGGGATAAAAAGGTCCGCTGCATTCGGCCATTGCGGTCAGGACGGCCGTTCCCTGCCGCCGGCCGGGGGTATATCAGGAGGGCCGGGCGGGAGCTCCACCGTGAACACCGTGCCCTTGCCCGGCTGGCTCCACACCGAGATCCTTCCTCCCAGGAGGTTGAGGAGCTCGCGGCATACCGCCAGCCCCAGTCCCGAGCCACCGTAGCGCTGGGAGCGGGAGCGCTCCACGCGAGCGAAGCGGTCGAAGATATGCTCCAGCTCTTCTGCGGGGATGCCCTGCCCGGTGTCTCTAACCTGGATGCGCGCTCCCCCGGGCAGGGGGTCCGCGGAGAGTACCACCTCGCCTCCCTCGGGCGTGAACTTGATGGCGTTGTCCAGGAGGTTGTGCAGCACCTGTCCCAGGGTATCGCCGTCCGTCTCTACCGGCGGGATATCGGGCTGGGTCTCCACCCTCAGCTCGACGCCCTTGTCCCCGGCCTGGGGGGCCAGTTTCTCCCCCAATGCCCGCACGTATTCCGCGATGGATAAGGGCGTGGGATGGAGGACCCAGACCCCCGCGTCGATGCGGGACAGGGCCAGCAGCTGCTCCAGCACCCTTTTCAGGCGGGCCGTATCCTCGCTGATGATGGTCAGGTAACGCCGCTTGTCCTCCTCTGACTCCACCATGTCGTCCAGGAGGGCCTGGGAGAAACCCTCGATGGAGGTGAGGGGGGTGCGGATCTCGTGGGAGACATTGGCAACGAAGTCCTTCTGCAGCTGCGTGCTGGTCTGTATGCGTTCGGCCATGTAGTTGAAGTAACGGGAGAGTTCGGAGATCTCGTCCCGCCCCGTAACCTCCACGCGGCGGTCGAGGTTGCCGTGGGCCAGCTCCCAGGCCGCCTGGCTGAGGCCGCGCAGCGGCTTGAGGACGTAGCCGCTCAGGTAGAGGGCGAGGATGATGGAGAGTATCAGGGCCGCGCCGCCGGCGATGACCACGTAACGCAGCAGCCCGCTGCTGGAGGTGGGCACAAGGTCCTCGTATCGCTTCACCACCACCAGGTTGTAATAGGAGGGTTGGCTGGGGACGTTCAGGGGCACGGCGACGAGAAAGGAATCGCCCGCGAGACCGAGGTCGGCGCGGTGCGTCATCGTGCTACCGTTCGCCAGCAGCGAGGGGTCGAACTGGCGCGGCACGCGCACCGGCAGCGGTCGCGGTGCTATCACGTCGCCCACCTCGTCCACCACCGCGCTGACGGCGTTGATGAGCTGGCCCTCCAGGCGCAGCAGCTGGGCGACCCTCTCGATGTTGGCGATGGGCAGCTCGGGGAACTTCTGGCCCAGCCCGAAGGCCAGCTCCAGGTCCCTGGCCATCTCCTCGGCCTGCTCAACCAGCTCGCTGCGGGCGTCGTTCTCCTCGCGGTTCTTCTCCCGCCACACGAAGGCCGCGAAGAACGCCCCGAAGAGGAAGAGGCTGGCGACGCTCAACACCAGGAAGTAGAAGAGGAACCTGCCGCGCAGGGAGCGGAAGAAGGAACCCTCTCCGGAGGCCATACCCTCACTTCTTCCCTTCCCGGAACTTGTACCCCACGCCCCACACCGTCTCCACGTAACGGGGGTCCGAGGAATCCTCGCCCAGCTTCTCCCGCATGTGGCGGATATGGACGTCGACGGTGCGCGTGTCGCCGTAATAATCGTAACCCCAGACGCGCTCCAGCAGGCGCTCGCGGCTCATCACGATGCCGCGGTTGAGGGCCAGGGTATAGAGGAGATCGAACTCGCGCGGGGTGAGGTCTATCTCCCTCTCCCCCTGGGTGACGCGGCGGCGCGAGGCGTCGATCACCAGGTCGTCCGCGTGAAGCACCTCCTGTGACTCGGAGACGGGGCGGGTACGGCGCAGCACCGCCTTGACCCTGGCCACGAGCTCGCGCGGGCTGAAGGGTTTGGTCAGGTAGTCGTCGGCGCCAAGCTCCAGCCCCACCACCTTGTCCACCTCGTCCTCGCGGGCGGTGAGCATGATGATGGGAAGTTGGGAGCGCGCGCGGATGCGGCGGCATACCTCCCAGCCGTCCGGTTCGGGGATCATGATGTCCAGGACGATCAAGGCCGGGCTTAATTCCTCGAAGAGGCGCAGGGCTTCCTCCCCGCCGCCTGCCTCCGCGATGCGAAAACCCTCTTTCTCGAGGTACAGGCGCGCCAGCTCTATGATGTTGGGCTCGTCGTCGACGACCAGGATGAGCTCTCCAGCCACGGGGCATCACTCCTCGATCACGTAGGCGCAGGATCCCTGCGCCCGAGCCTTCAGAAGCACCTGCGCCCCCCATTCCGCCATGGCCCCGTAGGTGGCGACGAAGCGGAAGGCGTTACATACACCCCCGAGGGCGAGATTCGTGAAGGGCACGCGGATGAGGTCACCGCGATAATCGTAATAAGTGAGCTCTCCCATGTGGCGGTGCTGCTCCAGGTAATGTTGCGGCCGCTCTTCCTCGAAGCGCTCGATCAGGATTTCGCACAAGGCGGGTATATCTCCGCTGGGGCCGAGGAAAAAGAACTCGTTGTATGAGGGCTGACCCAGGAACCACTTGCCCCGGGGGAGTACGGAGACCGCGTCCTCCAGGAGCCGGGAGATGGAGAGCAGGAGCCTGTCGCCGCGGCTTATGCCGTAGGCCTCCAGGTAGCCGCGGAAGTGCTCGATACCCACGAAAACGGCGGTGAAAGTCTCGCCTTCCTGCAGGCGGCGGTTGACCTCCCTCTCGACGGAGGGCGCCCCCGGCAGGCCGGTTACGGGATGTGACGAGAGTTCCTCCTGGCTGCTGCGGATGTGGGCCTTTATCCTGGCCAAGAGCTCCTGGTTGTTGAAGGGTTTGGTGATATAGTCGACGCCTCCCGCCTCCAGCCCCTTGATCTTGTCCTCCACCGCCTCGCGGGCGGTGAGGAAGATTATGGGTATGAGGCGCGTGCGCGTGCGGGAGCGCAGCTGGCGGCATACCTGGATGCCGTCCATTACCGGCATCATCACGTCCAGGATGATCAGATCGGGCTGAATGGATTCCGCGAGTTCGATGGCCCGGTTGCCCTCCTCGGCGATGTGCACCTCGAAATCCTCGTCCTCGAGATAGAATTTCACCGCCTTGAGGATCTCGGGCTCGTCGTCTATGAACAGTATCCTTCCCTGCATCAAACCCCTCGCAATCTATGTAGATATATTATCGCAGTGGACGTAGCTTTATCCAACATGTAGCGAGCCCCGGCTCGGATATGCTTGGTCCACTGAAGTTATCGATAATCCTACAGGTTAGGCCGCCGCGAGCCGAAGAAATACATGAAAGATGGACATAAGTCCAGGTGAGGATTAACATAATATTACAAGTTAGCGAAGTCGACGCGGCGGGAACGGATGAGCCCGTTCCGGGGCCGCCGATATACAAGCAAGAGACCGCAGGTCAGGATTGGATGATTCCGCCGTCTTGGACGAGAAGCCAGGCGGGATACGAAGGGGGTGCGGAGAAAGTGGATGAGGCAAAGACGAGCAAGGGGTGGCGGCGCCTGGTGGCGATCTTCTGTACCCTGCTCCTCGCGGGAAGCCTGTTCCTGTTCCTGGGCATGACGGTATGGGCGCAGGATCAACCCACGGAAACGGAGGAGACCACGACGGAGGAGACCACGACGGAGCAGCCGGCGCAGACGGAGCAGACCGGGACTACCACGGGGCAGGGCTTGACCATCGATTACTGGGAGCCCCAGGTGGGTACTCGTACCGTTTACTACATGAATGATTTCATGAACGATATCCACGGCAATATCTTCGGGACGAGCATGCTGGGGTACTGGGATGCAGTATTACTGTATATGACCAGCGTGAGCCCGATAAACTACGCAAGCTCCCATTACTACACCGTAGAAGCTCTCAGCGACATGAACCCGGTGTATTTTGACCTCGAAGGCCCCTGGTACTTCAATATGACCACGCCTTTCAAATATATCGAGGAGGTCATAGGCATACACGAGGCTCCCGACGCGGCCAAATTCCCCGAGGCGACCTATGCGGTGCGCTATCTGATCATAGGGTCGGGCGGGCATAGGATTGAGGGCTACGTTTACCGCAGTAACGATGCGGCCGGACAGAGATGGCTGGAATGGGGCTTTACTATGCGGTGGTTCAAGCTTGGCCAGGAAGTGTATCCGCTGAAGGAGATCATATATTACCGCAGCCCTAGCAATACCGGGATATCGGAGCCCGATGTACTCATCACCTTCCCTCTGAGCGTTGGCACCACGGGCTCGAGAGACGCATATTATGCTGAAGGCGGCGGTCTCGACGAAGTCTCCAGCTCCGCATCGTACGAGGTCGTCGCCGAAGGTAAGATAGCCTTACCTGCGGGCACCTTCGATGCCCTGTTGTTGAGGTACGATATTACTTCTCCGCCAAACGGGGAGAGAGCCACGCAGATCGAGTATATATGGTTCGTCAAGAACCTGGGCCCGGTCGTGGATATTGGAAGCCTCCCTAATGAGCTCGGACCGCTCTTTGAGACAGCCACCAATATCCTGGTACTGGAGGAGCAGACGGGTCCCGGAGCTTCACTGCAATAAATTTAACTCCATCGACAAAAAGAGGGCGGCCTTAAGGGGCCGCCCTCTTTGTAAGATCGACACCCCCCCTTTTTTTATCGCCGCAGCCACGCGCTTCCGGTCGGCGAAGAGCCTTATAATAAAAAGTGGCTTTCGTGATATATTACTCGGGGCGCGTATGCGGCAGATGCGAGCGCTCTCGCGAGTAAGGTCGAAGGACGAGCCTGGAGGTATGAGATGCGATGGGCTAAGCTCTTTCCGGTCTTCATCATGCTGGCCGCGCTGGTCATGACGGCGGCTCCCCTTGCCGAGGCCCAGGTGATCGCGCAGGTGCCGGTGATAGATGACATCTTCCCGGCCGCCGCCTGGAGGGGCACACCCGTGGTCATACAGGGCAGCGATTTCGGGGAACTGCAGCTGCCCTTTTTCAGTTACGTTACCTTCAACGGCGTGGATGCCGGCGAGGCCATCGTATGGAGCGACACCTATATCGTGGTCATCGTGCCGGATGAGGCCACCTCGGGACCCGTGGTGGTTAGCAACCTCTTCGGCGACAGCGAGCCCTACGACTTCACCGTCTACGAGCAGCCCGCGGCTATTCCCTGTTATTTCGCGGAGGGCACCACCCGCGCCGGCTTCGAGGAGTGGCTGACGCTTTACAACCCCTACGACGAAGAGCATACCGCCACCGTGACCTACCTGGTGGCCGACGGAGCCAACCGCATCCGCTACTACAACATCCCCGCCCACGCCCGGGTGAATATCTACATCAACTCTGAGATCGGCTCCGACCGCGACGTCTCCCTGGTGGTCACGGCCACGCAGAGGCTCTACGCCGAGAGGCCTATGTACTTCCGCTACAAGGACAGGTGGACGGGCGGCCACTGCACCGAACCCGCCCTGGATACCAGCACTACCTGGTTCTTCGCCGAGGGCACGACCCGCGCCGGCTTCGAGGAATGGCTGTGCCTGGCCAACCCCGGCGCCTTCGATGCGGAGGTCCAGGTGACCTTCATGTTCTCGGACGGTGAGGCGATGACCCTGCCTTACGAGGTGCCGGCGTGGAAGAGGTACACGGTGGACGTGAACGCCACCGTGGGGCCGGAGCTGGACGTGGCCATAAGGGTGGATTCGGACCAGCCCATAGTGGCGGAGCGGCCCATGTACTTCTCCTACTGCGGCATGTGGGATGACGGGCACATCACCATCGGCGCGCCCGCCGCCCTCGATACCTGGTATTTCGCCGAGGGCACCACCCGCGCCGGCTTCGACGAGTGGCTGTGCCTGGCCAACCCGGACGGGGAGGATGCCGAGGTGGAGATAACCTACCATCTCGCTTCCGGGGCCGAGATCAAGCAGTACGTGTCCATACCGTCCGAGAAGCGGCGCACTATCTTTGTCAACTCCATCGTCGGCCCGGAGCAGGACGTCGCCATCAGGGTGGATTCCAATCATCCTATAGTTGCCGAACGCCCCATGTATTTCGACTACCGCGCGAAGTGGAACGGCGGTACCCTCTCCATCGGGGCGGAAGCACCGTCTGCAGCCTGGTTCTTCGCCGAGGGTACCACCCGCGCCGGCTTCGAGGAGTGGCTTTGCCTGCTCAATCCCGGCGATCTGGAGGCCGACGTGAGCGTCACCTACGTTTTCCAGGACGCCACCACCCTGACCCAGGACCTGCTGCTAGCCCCCGGCCAGCGCTTCTCCGTCTTCGTCAACGAGGTCGTGGGCCCGGACCGGGATGTGGCCGTATGGGTGGAATCGGCCCAGGGGATCGTGGCCGAACGGTCGCTGTACTTCTCCTACCACGAGGCCTGGGACGGCGGCCACAACGCCCTGGGCACATCGCCCTGACCCCGTTATTCCACCCTCAACTCCCGGGCAAGGATAGCATGCTATAATCTCATGGTGTGAACGCGGCGGGCGGAGTGCGCTCGCGGTTTTCGGCAGGTGAGTGATGGTTGATGAGGCTTGCATAGAGCGTGCTGCTCGCATGATCCTGGAGTCGATCCAGGTAGTAGTGCTGACGGGGGCCGGCATATCCGTGGAATCCGGCATCCCCGACTTCCGTTCCCCGGGCGGGCTGTGGACCAAGTATGACCCCCTCCTGTACGGAACGTATGAGTCCTTCGTGAACCACCCGGAACGTTTCTGGGAGATGGCCAAGGAGCTCCACCCCACCCTGGAGAACGCCGAGCCCAACCCCGCGCATTATGCCCTTGCCGAACTCGAGCGCCTGGGCAAATGCAGGGCGGTAATCACCCAGAACATCGATAATCTCCACCAGAGGGCCGGCTCAACCGATGTACTGGAGCTCCACGGCACCCACCGTTCCGGCCACTGTATGAGCTGCCGCCGCGTGTTCACCCTGGAGGAGATGAACGAGCTCAGCGAATACGGTGAATGCGTAGCCTGTTGTCCCGAGGACGATGCGACAATCAAGCCCGACGTGGTCTTCTTCGGCGAACCCCTGGATTCCAAGGTCCTCTCCCGCGCCGCCGAGCTCGCCTCAACATCCGACCTCATGCTGGTGGTGGGATGCAGTCTCGAGGTATACCCGGCAGCCGCCCTTCCCGAATATACCAAGCGCAGGAAGGGCCGGCTGGTATTCATCAATACCATAGCGACCTATCACGATGACCAGGCGGATCTTGTCTGCCTGGGTAAGGCGGGGGATGTCCTACCGGCCATCGTGGAATCCTATAAAAAACTGGCCGGCATAGGCTGATCTCCACATGGCGGGCTACGACCCCATACGGCTCTCGATGTGAAAAGGGGTTTTCAAGCGGTACTCATCTCTGATTTCATAGAGAGAAGGAACAGGCTGGCATGAGGAGGCTCCCTCCCAGGGGACCTGCTCCGGAAAACCGCGCCAGCGTAGTCTGTGTCGGGCTCGATAAATAAGGAGGATGAAGGCGTGCCAGAAGATAAATTCCCGTGGGATTCCCTGTTCAGGGGAGG
This sequence comes from Actinomycetota bacterium, assembly GCA_016931915.1. Taxonomy (GTDB): domain Bacteria; phylum Actinomycetota; class Geothermincolia; order Geothermincolales; family RBG-13-55-18; genus SURF-21. The sequence goes on along the minus strand of JAFGDU010000067.1, from coordinate 27,939 downwards.
GGGTGGAGACGGGGGCGAACTGCCCTCCATTTTCCGCCGCAAGGAAGGTAAGAAGCCTGGAGAGGGCTTCAAGGAGAGATGGGATAAGATCAAGCCCCGTACCAAGTGGATCGTGGGGATAATAATCGTCGTTCTAGTGATCATCCTGCTCAGCGCCTCCTGGCTCTCGACTTTCTACACCGACCTGCTCTGGTACGACGAGGTGGGATACACCTCGGTCTTCTGGAAGAGGATCGTCACCCAGATATGGCTTTTCTTCGCCTTCGGCCTCCTCTTCTTCGTCATCTTGTACGCGAACATATGGATGGCGCGCCGCTTCACCCCCCGCTACGAAAAGCCGCAGGGTGATCTCTCCCCGGTGGAGGAGTCCGTCACGCGTTTCCGCGAGTCGGCCGGCAAGTGGCTGGACCGCGGCCTGCTGGCTCTATCCATCATCATCTCCTTTATCGTGGGCTGGGTATCCGCGGGCCAATGGGAGAACGTGCTCAAGTTCTTCAACCACACCGCGTTCGGCAAAGTCGATCCCATCTTCGGCAAGGACATCGGTTACTATGTCTTCGAGTACCCGTTCCTGCGCTATTTCACGGGTTGGCTCTTCACCTCCCTCGTCTTCGTCCTCATCATCACCGCCGTGATACATTTCCTCTACGGCGCCATCAACTTCGGCGCCGGCAAAGGGCAGCGCTTCGCGACCCACGTCAAGGTGCATCTCTCGGTGCTGGCGGGGATCATCCTGCTGGTGCAGGCCTGGCGCTTCCGCCTGGACATGCTGGGATTGCTGTACTCATCGCGCGGCACCGTCACTGGGGCCAGCTACACCGACGTGCATGCCCAGATACCCGCGTACTGGATACTGATCGCGGCCTGTTTCATATGCGCCGGCTTGTTCATCCTCAATATACGCTACAAGGGATGGAAGCTGCCCCTGGCCGGGGTGGTGGGCATCGTGGTAGTCGCCCTGCTGGCCGGAGCCCTCTATCCCGTCATCATCCAGAACTACGTGGTCAAGCCCAAGGAGCTGTCGCGGGAGAGGGAGTACATCGGGTACAATATCGAGTTCACCCAGGATGCCTTCCGCATCCAGGACGAGGGCGAAGAGGCCGTGATAGAGGTGGATGAATTTCCCGCCAACCTCGACCTGACCTACGACCAAATCGCCGCCAACGCCGCCACCATCGATAATATCCGCCTCTGGGACCCGCGCCAGATGGCCCAGGTCTACGTGCAGCGCCAGGAACTGCGCCAGCTCTACGATTTCAACGACGTCGACGTGGACCGCTACACGGTTTTCGACGACGTCTATACCCAGATGATGGTCTCCGGGCGCGAACTGGTCATCGACCAGCTGCGCGAGGACGCGCAGACCTGGCAAAACACCCATCTCTCCTATACGCACGGCTATGGTATGGTCATGGCCCCATCCAACGAGCTGACTACCGAGGGCGACCCCGTCTTTTTCATCAAGAACATCCCTCCCGTGTCCGAGATTGACCTGGGCGTGGAGGTAGAGCGGCCCGAGATATATTACGGCGAGATGACCCAGGACTACGTGGTGGTGCGTTCCGGTGCCGAGGAGATAGACTATCCCCTCGAGAACACCAACAAGCTGGTGGAGCCATACTACGAGGGCGAGGGCGGCATACCCGTCTCCAACTTCCTCAAGCGCCTGGCCTTCTCCATCCGCAACGCGGACATCACCTTCCTCTTCAGCGGGTATATCACCGGCGAATCGCGCCTCATGTACCGCCGCAATATCAAGGACAGGGCGCTGGAAGTAGCGCCGTTCCTCACCCTGGACGCCGACCCCTACCTGATGATCACCGATGACGGGCGGCAGAAGTGGATCCTGGACGCCTACACCACCACCGACCTCTATCCTTACTCCGAGTACCTCAATTTCTACGAACAGGACATAAACTACATACGCAACTCCGTGAAGGTGGTCATCGACGCCTACGATGGGACCGTCACCTACTACCTGGTGGATCCGGACGATCCCATAGCGGCTACTTACGGCAAGATCTTCCCCGACCTCTTCACCCCGCTCGAGGAGATGCCCGAGGACATCAAGCGCCACCTGCGCTACCCCGAGGACCTCTTCTCGGTACAGATGGAGCAGTACAAGACCTATCATATAAACGACGTGGACTCCTTCTATCAGAAGGAGGACGTATGGGAGGTATCCACCGAGACCTACGAGAGTGCCACGACCCTGCCGGTTACCCCATATTACATCATCCTCAAGCTGCCCGGAGAGGAGAAGGAGGAGATGGTGCTCATGCTCCCCTTCAACCCGCGGGGCAAGCCCAACATGGTCGACTGGGTGGCTGCGCGCTGCGACTTCCCCAACTATGGCAGGTTGATCAACTTCACCTTCCCGCCGGGAAGGCTGGTCAACGGTACCCAGCAGTTCGAATCCCTGGTGGACCAGAATCCGGACATATCGGCACAGATATCACTGTGGAACCAATCCGGCTCCTCGGTCATCCGCGGCAACACTCTGGTCATCCCCATCGAGGAGTCGCTACTCTACGTCGAGCCGCTCTACCTCGAGGCCACCAACCCCCCCATCCCCCAGCTCAAACGGGTGATCGTGGGCTACGGCGACCGCATCGAGATGAGGCCGACCCTTGCGGAAGCTCTGCAGGCCATGTTTGGCGCGGAACCCGGACCGGAGCCGGAGCCCGAGCCGCAGCCGGAACCGGAGGCGGATGTGACGCAACTGATCCAGCAGGCCAACCAGGTGTACGACGAGGCCGAGGCGGCCCTGCGCAGCGGTGACTGGACCACATACGGGGCGAAGATAGACCAGCTGAGCCAGATACTAGACCAGCTGGCCGAACTAATCGCGGAGCCGGCTCAATAGCCTGGAAGCTGCGCGCATAGAGGAGGCCGCGCCACCACGCATGGTGGTGAATGGAAGGTGGTTGCAAGGTATGGCTTTGCGCAGGTGCAGGAAGTGCGGCCTTCCGCTGCGGCTGTCCAGGGGATATGTCTGGCCCGGCAACGGCGTCATCCTCGCGCGGAACGATCCCACCATGCGCATGCATGTAGTCGAGTCCGACCTGTACGCCCACGTCTGGTCCGAGCTCGAAGAGCGTCTGGACGTGAATATCTCTGATGCCATGATCAGGGGGCAGCGTGCCGCGGACCAGGACTATCTGGAGAGCAATATCATCTACGGGTGGCGCAGGTTCGCAGCGCAGCATCTACCGCTGCGTATGATGTTCAAACGTATCACCAACGAGATAGCCCTCTTCGGATTCGGCGGCATCGAGCTCCTCGAGTACCGCAAGAAGAAGATACTGGTGATGAAGGTCAAGCACTCCTTCGATATCATCACCCTGGCCTGGGGGGCGAAAGGCGTGATCGAATTCGCTGAGAAGATGGGCTCGGAGCTGGCCTGGAGAAACGAGGGAGATGATATCGTTCTCTCAATACAACTCGTGCCCAGGGAAGAGGGCGCGAAAGAGGTGGAACTGGAGGCGATGCGGCGGATAAGGGATGCCAAGAGAGAGCTCGCGCTGGCGGGCAGGCAGCTGCCTCCCCAGGGCGACGGGGGCGGCCCCTGCCCATCCTGCGGGCTCCCGGCGGCCCTGACCGAGTTGGAATGGAGAGATGACGAGGGGACCATCTACCGGCGGGATGATTACCAGAGGTTCATCTTCACGACCGGGCATATCTTCGTCGCCGTCATCCGGGATCTCGAGAAGAAGCTGGACCGGGATCTCGAGCCCCTGTTGATAGATATAATCAAGGATTACCACCTGCGCAGGCTTCAGGGTATCCCTATCCGCACCAGGCACGGCGCCTACCGCGCGGCGGCGAGATACCTTCTGGCCGGCGGCTTCGGGGAGATGATGGACTTCAATTGCGGCGAGGGCTACCTGGAGATGACCATAGCGAACCCCTTCTACCCCCCACGGCTGGTCGGCCGCATCGCCGGGCTCTTCGAATACGTGGAGGATGAGGAGGCGGACGTCTCTTACAGTTCCCCCCAACCTCAACTGCTCAAACTGGAGATACGAGCCACCTAGTGTCAAGCACGGGGATCCTGTCATCGCAATCATCCGGCACCGGGGTCAGGCCTCGCTCCGTGCCTGGGGCAACTGTCCTCGCGACCGTAAGCGAAGCGATCCCCCTGAGTGCATGCCAGGGTTGCGGCTTGGAGGATCTTCGTCGGCTTTGCCCCCTCGCAATGACAGGATGCGTGACGGTTGGGCGTGCCTGACGCTACTCCATCTCCTCGACGGGCGTGAAGTCCGTGAGCTCGGCGCGCACGATCAGGCGCAATGTCGCGTCGCCCTCCGGGGCGCAGGTAGTGAGGGTGAGGATAGTGTCCTCCGTCTGCAGGGTGACGTTCTCCGCGGGGTCGATGTAGCGCAGTTCGTATACCTGGTATTCGTATATCCCCCGTGGATTCTCGATATATACGAGGTCTCCCGGCTGAAGTTCGTCCAGGCGGTTGAAGGGCCGGGTCTTGGTGGTGCGGTGTCCGGAGATGACGCAGTTGCCCGGCCAGCCCGGAAACCCGGTATGGGTGAGGTGCACGGGCCCCATGGAGAGTATGGTATACAGCTCCTCCTCGATGTCGCTCCCCTCGCGCACCTCCTCTTCGATCTCCACCACGGGTATGCGGATGTAAGCGGGGGTCTCGAAGGAGAGGGGAGGGCCGAGAAGTTCGTCGTGGGTGAGCGGCTCGTATTCCTCGGCCTCCGCCGGCTCCTCGTTCGCCTCCGCGGAATCCTTGCGCAGGCGGTCGTAGAGGACGGGACCGAGCAGGGCGAGGGCCATCAGGATGGCGATGCTAAGCACGATGGCCAGGACGGCTCCCTTTCTACCCTTCAAACCTCATCATCCTCCAGCTGAACCAGGGGTTGAACTCCGCTTCCAATCTGACTTTACGGGCTCCTCTCACCGTTCTTCCACGCTTCCTGTACCGGAACCTTCTGTTAAAAATTGTATACGCTGCTTGTTCGCATTGGCAATGCTCGCATGCGCAAAGTCGATACGAAAAGCGGCTCTACGCTGCTCGTGCTTCCTTTACATTTGCACTGCTTGCTGCTACATATAGTAATAGGACGTTGAAAATCGACGCGGGGTGGAGCAGTCAGGTAGCTCGTCGGGCTCATAACCCGAAGGTCGGGAGTTCGAATCTCCCCCCCGCTACCAGTTTATAAAAGCCGGGCGATGCCCGGCTTTTTGCCGTTGGTCGTGGGATAAAGGTACTATGGGTTGGGGGTATCATATGAAGGCCCTTTACGGGGAAGACAGGATGGGCGCCGAGCGGCGCATCCGTACCACGACCAGGCTGCAGGTGCCGGATCGCGTGCCGGTATCGCCGCTCATCTACTATTTCGCCGCGCACTACGCCGGGCTGACCAATTACGAGCTCTACGATGCGGTGAAATACAACCGGGCCATCGATATGTGCTTCTACGACCTGGGACCCTGGGACGCCTACTACTTCATGCACGCGTACTACCGCGAGCTGGGGTCCTTCCTCATACCCATGAAAGTAAGGGAGCCGGGGTTCGACCTGCCGCCCGACAGTGTAAGGCAGTACCTCGAGGAAGAGATCATGCGTGAGGATGATTTCGCCTGGTTGATCAGGCGGGGCGAAAAGAGCCCGCGCCTGGCCTACCTGCACATGTTCAACCGGTTGATACCCAGGATATGGGAACACGTCGGCCCGGGGTGGAGGTGCGCCGCCTTCATGCTTCCGCGCATGATACGCAACGCCGTCCTCTACGCCAGGGAGTTCAGGCAATGGCGCGACCGGGGCGTTACCCTGTTGTACTCCGTCGGGGTGGAAGCTCCCTTCGATACCTTCTCGCTGGCCAGGGGCCTGATGTGTTTCGTGAGGGACCTCAAAGACCGACCGGGCGAAATCGCCGCGGCGGCGGAAGCACTCACCGCCGCCTATGCCTTCAGGATAAAGGTGCTCTGCTGTTTCCTGGGGGTGAAACGGGCCATAATAGACGTGCACCGTTCATCCAACGATTTTATCTCCCCCCGCACCTTCGCGGAGCTTTCCCTGCCTTCCTTGCAGCTCCTGGTGGAGAAGCTTGCGGCGGAGGGGATAACCTCCATCCTCCACTGCGACGGCAACTGGGACTTGAACCTGGAGGCACTCAGGCGGCTTCCGCCGGGTATGGTGGTGGTGCAGTTCGATGGTACCACAGATATATTCCGTGCCAAGGAAGTGATAGGCGACCGCATGTGTATCTATGGCGACGTCCCCGCGGAGATGCTGGCCCTGGCCTCCCAGAGCGAGGTGGACGAGTACTGCCACCGTCTTATAGAGGAGGTGGGAAAGGGCGGGGGCTTCATCCTCGGCTCGGGCTGCGAGGTGGCCCCTAACGCCAGGCCGGAAAACGTGCGGGCCATGCTGCGATCAGTCTCCAAGTACGGGTACTACAGCAGGTGAGAACGATAGGCTCGCTGCGGGTACTCCGGCCGTCCGGCACCCTGCGCCGGTCGCCGCCCTTTTAATGTCTCGCGGTCCGTGGCATGATGGGGTCAGGCTGCTCCAGAGAATCATGGTGGTGTAGTGATGGAAATCACGTTGACGCGGGGGGTCCCCACCGAGAGGGGACGGAATCTCAAGCAACGCCTTCTCGCGAGCCCGTACGAGATAGACATCGAGAGGGCTCGCTGCTACACCAGGGTATGGAGGGAAATGGAGGAAGGACCTCCCTGCCTGCGCGCCGCGCGCGCCCTGGAGGCGACCCTGCGCGATATGACCATCAGGATAGACGACGACGAGCTGCTGGTGGGAGTGAAGACGGCCAAGAGGCTGGCCGGCGTGATCCCGGTGGAGCGCGGGGAGTTCAACACGGTGATCGCGCACGAGCTGGACCGTCTCACCACCCGCAAGCGGCACCGCTTCCACATTGGCGAGGAAGAGCGCCGCGAGCTCATGCAGGAGATCCTGCCCTACTGGAAGGGGAAGACGGCGCGGGAGCGCAAGATCCGCATCTGGAAGGACGAGGGCCTCTACGAGCCGCAATCCCTGAACCCGGCGGCAGTGCGGCGCATCGTCAAGGGTATGGGATGGAAGAACCTGGCGAAACTCGGCAAGCTGACCATGGGCGGGAGTCTGAGGAGCGCGGCGAAGCTGCGCAGCATGGGCAGGGAGCTGTCCGGGCTCAGGCCCAACCTGGCCCTCACGGTATTCGACGTCCAGGGCCACCTGGTATCCGGGCACAGGCGGGTGCTGGAGCTGGGCTTCGAGGGTATCGCGGAGAAGGCGCGTGAGGGGATGGAATCCCTCGATCCTTCCGCGGAGGGATACGAGCACTCCAGGGATTTCCTCGAGGCGGTCCAGGTAGTGGCGGAGGCGGTGTGCGAGTACTCGCTGCGCTACGCGGACCTCGCCGAGTCCATGGCGCGGGAGGCGGAGGGGGAGAGGCGCACTGAGCTGCTGGAGATAGCCGCAAGGTGCCGCAGGGTACCGGCGAAGCCCCCCCGCACCTTCATGGAGGCGCTGCAGTGCATCTGGATGACCCAGGTGGCCATGTGCATCAGCTACGGCATGGCGGAGATACTCTCCCTGGGGCGCGTGGACCAGTACCTCTATCCCTACTACCGGGCGGACGTCGAGGCCGGCAAAATAACCCGTGAGCGGGCCCTCGAGGCGGTGGAGGACTTCTACGTCAAGCTGGCCACCTTCCTCATCATGCTGGTCGAGATCGGCAAGGACACCGCAAGCGAGATGGGCGTGGGCTCCAACACCCTGACCATAGGTGGCCTGGACCGCGAGGGAGAGGACGCCACCAACGAGATCTCCTACATCTTTCTGGAGGCCCACGAGAACCTGAAGGCGCTGGCCAACAATCTGTGCATCAGGATATCCTCGCAGACGCCGAGGGATTTCCTCCTGCGGGCATGCGAGTCCTACAACTACACCTCGGGACAGGCGTTCTTCAACGACGAATTGATAATAGATGAGCTGAGCCGGGACGGTTTCGCCCTGGAGGACGCCAGGGACTACTCCATCGTGGGCTGCGTGGAGCCGACCTCCACCGGCAACGCCTTCGCCTGCACGGCGGGGAACGACATCTCCCTGGTGGGGGTGCTGGAGATGGCCTTGGGCGAGGGGAGGGCGGTGTTGACCGGCACCCGCATCGGGGCTCCCACTCCCGATCCGGCCGGATTCCTGAACATGGACGACGTGAAGAAGGCCTTCGAGGAGCAACTGGCCGCGGGCGTGGAGAAGCTGGTGCGTGCCGTGGAGGCGAAGGATCGCGCCCACGCCGAGTCCTTCCCCAGCCCGCTGGTTTCGGCGACCCTGGAGGGGTGCCTGGAGAACGCGGCGGACATGACCCGTGGAGGCGCCAAGTACAACTACGGCTCCATCACCGGCCGCGGCCTGGGCACGGTGGCCAATTCTCTGGCGGCCCTGCAGTGGGCCGTCTTCGATAGAAAGGCGCTGTCCATGCGAGAGATGGTCGGCCACCTGCGCGAAAACTTCGCAGGTGCAGAGCCCCTGCGCCTGGAGCTGTCCGGCAAGGCCCCTAAATACGGCACCGACGATCCCGCCGCGGACGGGCTGGCCGCGTGGGTCACGGAGGTGTTCTGCCGCGAGGTCAGGAAACATGCCTGCGGCAGGGGCGGGTTCTACCGGCCGGGGATATTCTCCTACGGGGTCCACGTCGCCGACGGCATGTCCCTGGGGGCTACACCCGACGGCCGCAAGGCGGGGGAGCCCGTCTCCAACGGTATCTCGCCCGTGAACTCCACCGAGACCGGCGGCCCCACGGCGGTGCTGCACTCCGCGGCCTCCGCCGCCTCAGCCCTGCTCTCTGACGGCACCGCCCTGAACATCAAACTCTCGCCCTCGATCCTGGATACGGACGAGAAAACGGGGAAGCTGGCCTCCATGATCGAGGCCTACTTCGCCATGGGCGGCCGGCACGTGCAGTTCAACGTGGTCGATTCGGATACCCTGCGGGGCGCCCAGGTGCATCCCGAGAAATATCCCGACCTGGTGGTGCGCGTCTCCGGCTACTGCGCCTTCTTCACCGACCTCGGCCGCTCCATCCAGGACGATATCATCGCCCGCACCGAGTTCACCAACCTCTGACCCCTGGCCAATTCCTTTTCACACAATCCTGTAGAGAGATCATCTGCTGCCTTTCGCTCTCGATCATGTTCAACGTGGAGGCCTGACCCCCGAAGTTGAAAATGGAGGGCTGACCCCATCAGGGGCGAAGCGCGTTCTTCCGATAAAACAGTTGAAGATACTGCGGATAAACAGAGCGGGTGACATTTTGGGTTTGCCACGGACCAGATCATTGCGTGAACTGCGCGAGGGAGATCGGCGCGAGGCGGGCTCCAAGGCCGTAAACCTCGCTCGCCTGGCGCAAACCGGCTTTCCCGTCCCGCACGGCTTCCTGATAACGGCCTCCGCTTACCGCGAGCACCTTGAGGTTAACGGCCTCAGTAAGGACATGGCGATGAGGGTGCGCGAGCTCGCCGCTTGCGATGCGGGCGGGAGGCGCGCCTTGCTGGAGGAATTGCGGCGCGGTATCCATGAAGCTCCCATGCCCCGCGAGCTCGTCGATGACATAGTGGGTATATATCTCGACCTGGCAGCCGAAACGGTTGCGGTGCGCTCATCGGCCACGGCCGAGGACCTGCCCGGCAGCTCCTTCGCGGGGCAGTACGATACCTATCTCGGCGTAAGTTCCTCTGCACGTTGCATCGATGCCGTGAAGGGATGTTGGGCTTCCCTGTGGACGGAGCGGGCTTTCGACTACCGCGAGACAAACGGCTTCGAGCATCTCGCGGTGGACATGGCGGTCATCGTGCAGGAACAGGTGGATGCGGATACCGCCGGCGTGCTGTTCACCGCCGACCCCGTGACCGCCAGGGAGGACCGCATCACCGTGGAGGCGGTGAGAGGACTGGGCGAGGCCCTCGTCTCGGGTCGCGCCGCACCGGACCGCTTAATCCTCTCCAAGCGGGGCCTCATGGTTATCGATAGCGTGGCGGGAGGAGATGGCGGCAGAGAGCCATGTATCGCGGAATGGGAGGTGCAGCTCCTCGGGCTGTACGCCATGCGCGCGGAGGCGGTGTTCCGCCAGCCGCTCGACATGGAGTGGGCCGCTCGGGCCGGGCGGATCTACCTGCTGCAGGCGAGGCCGATCACGACCTACGGCGTCGAGAGGTCCTGGGAGGACCGCCAGGTCTGGACCAACATGAACACGGGAGAGATCCTTCCGGACGTGGTCACCCCCGCCACCTGGACCCTGGCCGAGTTGCTGGTGAGCAAGATCTTCGGCTCCATTTTCGGGCGTGTGGGTATAGATTTCGGTCCCCATCCCCTCATGGGCCGCGTGGCGGGGAGGGCCTACTTCAACCTCAACACCATGGTCGGTGCTCTGGGCAGCCTTCCCGGTATGCGCAAGATGGACGTCGGGGAGATGTTGGGAGGGGTTCAGGGAGGGATCAACGATACCACGGAAGGATTGAGGGATATCGTGATCCCCGAGGAAGACATCCCGGACCTGGAGTTCAAACTGTGGAAGGTCCTGGTGAGGGTCCCCTCCTTCCTGGCCTGGTTCTACACCCTCTCGCTGGAGAAAGGGCAGGAATTCCTGGACGACCTGAAGGCGAGGCTGGCAGTCAGGAGGGAAATGGTGTTCTGTGACCTGAGTGACGAAGAACTCATCTCACAGCTCGATTTCATGCGCTCCGCCCTCACCGACTCCGACGCCATCATCGGGATAGCGGCGCGGGGGATGTATTATTTCATGGCCCTGGACAGGATCTGCCGCAGCTGGCTGAAGGATTATCGGGGGATCTCCGCTAACCGGCTCTGTGCCGGCCTGGAGGGCATGGACAGCGCCGAGGCGGGATTCGAGCTCTGGCGGCTGGCGCAGGAAGCCCATGCCATCCCGGAGTTGGAATCCGCCGTGCTGCGGGGAGAACCCTTTGCTTTCCTGCGCAAAGAGATAAAAGCAATGGAGAAGGGAGAGGACTTCCTCGCCAGGTGGGAGCGGTTCATGTACGATCACGGCCATCATACCCGGGGAGAGCTGGAGCTATATAATCCCAGGTGGTCCGAGGAACCAGACGGCATCCTCGAGATACTCCGCGCCTACCTGCTCAGCATGGACCGCCTGGATCCTCTGGCGAAGCTGAATGAGAACGAGACCGTGCGCCGCGAGCTGACCATGCGCTGCAACAGGCTTCTGCGCAACCCGGTAAAACGGCGTATCTTCAACCACTTCCTGTTCGAGGCGCAACACGGGTTGGTCATGCGGGAGAACGTGAAGAGCGAGGCGGTAAAGGCCGTAGCGGTTATGCGCAGCGTGCTGCTGGAGATGGGGAGCAGGCTGGCGGCGCGGGGCGTCCTCTCGGGCGATACGGATATCTTCTTCCTCAGCCTGGAGGAGGTCGAGACGGTGTTGCGAGGCGAAGGCGGGATGAACGTATTGGAAGCGATCAAGGCCAGGCGCGAGGAGTATGAGAAGGACAAGGACATCACTCCTCCCAGTGTTATCTTCGGCGTCTTCGATCCCGACGACTTCGTGGAGGACGAGGTCGACCTCGATGCAGAGGTGTTGACCGGTCTGGCCGTCTGCCCCGGCGTGGTGTCCGGTCCGGCCAGGGTCATGCTGCGTGCGGAAAGCGGGCAGGTACAGCCCGGCGAGATCATGATCGCACCCTTCACGGATCCGGGATGGACGCCGCACTTCCTCACCGCCGCCGGCATCGTCATGGATATGGGTGGACTTTTAAGTCACGGCAGCATCGTGGCCCGGGAATACGGAATACCTACCGTCGTCAACGTGGGTCCCGCGACGCGCATCATCAAGACAGGTCAGATAGTGCAGGTGGATGGCGGCCGCGGCATAGTGCGTATACTACGTTGAGCCTGGCGCGGTTTAAATCTCAGCCGGAAAGCTCACCGGACGGCGTATATACAGATATCAGGTTATGCAGGCTTCTGGACATGCCGTCCAGCTCGTGCATGAGCGCCGCAATCTCCTGCACCGAACCCGACTGTTCCTCGATGGATGCCGCGACGTCCTGCACGTTGGCGGTTACGTCTTGCGAGAGTCTGGTTATATTGTCCAGGACACCCGATATCCTTTCATTGCTCGGTCCCATGGCCCCGACAGCTTCGGTTATGGCATCGATGAAGCGACCTATCCTCAGCGAGACATCGCTTATCTCGGCAAGCATCGACTGGGCTTCCACGGCGACGGAGGTGCCGTCCTCCACGCGACCGATGCTTTCCTGCATGGCCTGTGTGGATTGATCAACATAGCGCTTTATCTCCGTTACCAGGCCTTCGATCTGGCCCGCCGCTTCCGCCGAGCCGTCCGCCAGCCTCCCGACCTCGCTGGCGACGATAGAAAAACCCCTTCCGTGCTCGCCTGCCCTGGCCGCCTCGATAGCAGCATTCAGGGCGAGCAATCTTGTTTCCTCGGCGATTGACGTGATTACCTCTACGATCATCCCGATCTCCCCCGACCTTTCATCGAGGTTTTCGATGAGATCGGCGAGCATGCCCGTCGCGCTCTTGATCTCCGCCATCTTGTCAACAACCCGCTCCACCGTGACCTTGCCCCGCTCCACTGTCTGCACGACCTGAGTGGAGAAGTCGAGGGAAAGACTCGCCGACTCCTCTACGCGCTTGATGTTCTCGAGTATCTCGTTTGTCGCATCCTCGACTCCCGAGACGCTGTTCAGCTGGTCCTCCGCTTTGGCAGTGAGATCGATCAGGGACCTGGTTATCTCCTGCAGGGTAACGTTGCTGGCATCGGTGATGTGCATCAGGGTCTCACTGGAATCCGCGAGGTTCCCCGAGGTGTCCCTGGTCTGCGAAAGAAAGGTGGCCAGTGCCGCGCTGAGCTCGTTCATGGTTTCTATGGCGCTGCGCAGCAGGCCCGCTCCCTCCACCTCCTCGAATGTCCGGTAGTTGTTATCCTTCAGCTCTCGTGCGAAGGCATTGATGAACACCATCGGCTTTATGTAGGTCTTGGATGCATATGCCACGGCGGCAAAGCAGGCGACCACAACGGTCAGAAAGCCCACCATACCCCCGATGAGCATGGCGTTGGCCTCGGTGCGGGAGGAGAAGTAGGCAATGGCAACGCATCCGCCGACGCCTGGTGGAACGGCCAGAAGCAAGACCTTGCCATAGAGGAGCAAAGCCTCCTTTTTATACCTCTTATACGTTCTACTCTGCAGGTCCAAGAATCGACGCCCCTTGAACGCTGGAATATGTCTTTCTATAAGTTCGGCAGCAATATGGCCTACCTGAACCACTTAATGAGTTTAGGCGGGTCAACGGTGAGATGACGACTCGCCGAGCACTTCTCTGCCAGGCAACATGCGATGTTCGTGGTATAAAGGACCAAAGGTCGAGCTATGGACTCCGATCCGGGATATGACGCTTCCCGGAAATGAAACGCCTTTTGTGGTTGAATAGAACCGTGGCGGTCGTTACGGGATGGTCAGAGATGGGAGGCGGATATGTCCTGTTATTTCCGGCATATGGCCGACGTCTTTGCCGAGGCGGGGATTGACCTCGATGAGGTCAAGGCGGACAAGGCGAGGAAAAAAGAGATCGATGAGAAGATCCATGCCCTGGTGGGGGTGGAATACAAGGATTGCCCGCCGACCTGGAAACAGGTAAAGGAGATGCTTGCGGACGAGAAAGGGCGCGCGAAACTGGTGAAGGCCTTGCGTTCTTGAAGGGCGGGACGATATTGCCCGCAGCCGAAAAGGGGGGTTGATGGACAACGACGCATTCATTGTCGAGATAGAGGACGGCGTGGCCCGCTGTAGCATGAACCGTCCCGAGGATATGAACGCCCTCAGCGTCGAGCTGGGGTATCCCATGGTGGAGGGGCTTACCAGGGTGCTTGACGATGACGACGTGAGGGTCATCGTGCTGCGCGGCGAAGGCGGACATTTCTGCTCCGGCGCGGACCTGGCCCTGCTGGGAGAGAACCTGGACCCAGTCTTCCTCAACGAGAGTATGAAGACCATAGCCGCCGTTATCCTCAGGCTATACGAGGGCCCCAAACCGGTCATCGCCGAGGTGGATGGCTTCGCGGTGGGGGGAGGTTTGGGGCTCGCCCTGGCTTCGGATATAACCTGTGCGACGGAGCGAGCCCTCTTCTGCATGGGATTCATCAGGATAGCCGCCGTGCCGGATATGGGGTCCTCCTACTTCCTTGCCGAGCGGATCGGCGTGGCTATGGCCAAGGAGATGGCCTTCACCGGCGATATCGTTGACGCGGCTGAGGCCCTGCGTATCGGCCTGGTCAACAAGGTCGTGGACCACGAGAAGATATCCGGGGAGGTTATGGAGCTGGCGAGCCGTATAGCCAGGCGTTCCTCCGCCGCCCTGGCCACCACCAAGCGCATGCTGAACCGCTATCATCTGATTGAGCTGCAGACTGCGTTGAGCATGGAAAACCACGCCCAGCCCGTCTCGCTCCTCTGCGAAGAACACCGCGCCGCCATAAGAAAGATCCTCGATCGCTGGGAACGGGGGTTGGGCGCTCGGGAAGCCGATTGATGCGAGCCTTGCACGTTGTGAGCATGTTCGGGCCTTCATATGGGTATCTGTTTATACAGGAGATTGAAAAACGCTGCGGAGCGGCACCAGAGACTGCGCGGCGCCGATAACGAAGAGACACAAGACGAAAGGTGGGACAGCATGAGGATAGCCTTGCTTACCGGCGGAGGAGATTCATCCGCCATCAACGCCGCCATCCGCGCCGTGGTCTGCAAGGCCCTTTCAGAGGGCTTCGAGATCATCGGCATCAAGCGAGGGTGGAGAGGACTGGTATACGACGAAGTGGAGCCGCTGTTTCGCGGTTCCGTATCCGGCATCATCCAGCGGGGCGGCACCATCCTCGGCACCTCCCGCCACAATCCTTTCAAGACGGAGAGCGGGCTGGAGAACATCATGTCCAACCTGCGCAAGCACGGCATAGATGCGATCATAGCCATAGGCGGAGACGACACCAACGGCGTCGCGCACCGCCTGGCGGAATACGGGGTGAAATGCGTGGGCGTGCCCCAGACCATAGACAACGATCTGAGGGGAACGGATTATTCCATAGGTTTTGATACCGCGGTGGCGGTCGCGACCGACGCCCTGGACAAGCTGCACACTACGGCGTTCTCGCACCACCGCATCATGGTCCTGGAGGTGATGGGAAGGGACGCGGGCTGGATAGCTCTTATATCCGGTATCGCTGGCGGCGCCGATGTGATCCTCATCCCGGAGGTGCCCTTCACCCTGGAGGAGGTCATCTCGCGCATCGAGAAGCGCCATAAGGCCAACAAGCACTTCTCCATCATCGTGGTCTCGGAGGGCGCGAAGCCGGCGGGGCAGGAGGAGCAGTTCGTGCAGGACCAGAAGAAAGACCCCTTCGGTCACGTGAGGCTGGGAGGGATCGGCAACTGGCTGGCCGCCCAGATCGAGGAGAAGACCGCCTACGAGACGCGCGTCACCCACCTGGGCCATCTGCAGAGGGGCGGTGTCCCCACCGTTACAGACCGCGTGCTGGCGACCCGCCTGGGCGCCTATGCCGTGGACATGATAGGGCAGGGAGATTTCGACCACATGGCCTGCATGCGCTCGGGTGAAGTGGTCTCGGTCCCCTACGACGAGATCGTAGGAGAGGTAAAAAATGTAGACCTCAAGCTCTACGAGCTCTCTAAGCTCTTCTTCTAAATCGCTCCGCCCGCGCAATCATAGCGATCCAGGCATGAGTCTTGACGGCAAATGCATATAATGATATTTTGTGAGGGATTATTCACAATATATGAATTGTGACTTTTTTATGAGGGAAGACATGAGTATAGTCGACAAGGCGAAGGAGAAATACGAGCAATACGAGCAACAACACAAAAGGATTATACGGGGTGCGATAAAGGTATTCGCGGAGAAGAACTACGACGTGGGCACCATGGCCATGATCGCCGAGGAGGCGGGCATCTCCGAGGCCATGCTCTACAAACATTTCGACGGCAAGAAAGAGCTGTTTATCACCTGCTTCCAGCACATTGTCGAGGAGTTGATGGGGCGCTATCGCGAGTGCTACAGGAGAAATCCGGACGATCCACTTCAGTACCTGGAGGACAGCGCGGCGGCATATCTCGATTACATCAAGTCCTCGCAAGGCGGCTCCAAGTATTTCTCGCACCTGCTGAGCAGCACCTACGACCCGGAGCTCAAGAAACCCCTGGTCGATTACTTCAAGGCCAGCGTGGATACGGTGAAAGCGGCGCTGGACCGCGCCAGGAAGGCGGGAGATCTGGGTAAGGACGTCGACACCGAGATCCTGGCCTGGGATTACGTGGGCCAGTATTACGGCCTCATCCTGGCCAGGGAGATGAACATGGCATCCATGTTGGACGAGGCAAGGGTGCGCGCTTTCGTGCGGGCTATGTTCCAGAGGTAGATAACCGGGATCGCGGACCAAAGGGGAGAAAGAGGACGCTTAAGGAACGCTTTATTATACCCAGGCGTAAGTCAGTACTTACAATTCGTAAACAGTTACTTGCATTCTGGTGTGAAAGGAGGAGGAAGAGATGATCATCGACTGCCACGTGCATATCTGGATCCCGGGGATGGTGCCCCTGGCCTACGAGGAGGGATGTATCCGCACCATGGTCATGGCGGCGGGTAGGGCCCTGGGACAGAAGTTCACCTACGAACAGGGCAAGGAGATGCTCTACCCCATGCTCCAGGACGAGAAGGGAGAGAAGTATCTTGCCCACATGGACGAGGCGGGCATCGACAAGGCGGTGCTCTTCGGCGTGGACTTCGGCGAGGAGCTCGGGGAGCCCGAGATCCCCATCTTCGAGATGAACCGCAAGTACGCGGACCTGTGCAAGGCCCACCCCGACCGCTTCGTCGCCCTCTGCGCCATCGACCCGCGCCGCAAGGGGGCCATGGACCACATCGTGCAGTGCATCGAGGAATGGGAGATGAAGGGGATCAAGCTCCATCCCTCCGCCGGCTTCAACCCCATGGACCCGGTGATGTACCCCGTGTACGAGAAATGCGCGGAGTGGGACCTGCCCCTGCTCATCCACTCCGGGGCGCAGCCCGCGGCGCCGGTGGTGCTGGAGACGGCCCGCCCGGTGTGGATAGCGGAGGCGGCCAGCAAGTTCCCGGACACCAAGTTCATCGCCGCCCATTTCGGCATGGATTGGTGGCCTGAGGCCATCATGTT
The DNA here is from genome assembly GCA_016931915.1 of Actinomycetota bacterium. Lineage (GTDB taxonomy): Bacteria > Actinomycetota > Geothermincolia > Geothermincolales > RBG-13-55-18 > SURF-21. The sequence continues at coordinate 10,717 of JAFGDU010000067.1, read as the reverse complement.
CGGCAGGCTGCTCCCCAACCTCTACTTCGACTGCTCCTACTGGCAGTTTCTCTTTGGCATGCACGGCGAGGAGTACTACTCGCTGCTGCGCCGCTTTATCGATGACTGCGGTGCGGAGAAGGTCCTGTGGGGAACGGACACCCCGCTTCCCAACGTGCTCATGCCGCCCAAGGATTGGCTGGATGTGCATACCAACCCCAGGACGGAGGTCGCCTTTACTCCCGAGGAGATAAAGACCATCACGGAGACCAACTCGGTGGAGCTCTTCAAGCTCTAGAGACAGGAAAGCGAGGTGCGAACATGGTCAACGAAGCCATAGTGGGCATGGAGTTCCCACCCTTCGAGCTGCCCATAGAGAAGGGCAAGATCAAGGAGTTCGCGAGATCCCTGGGGGACAAAAACCCCCTGTACAGCGACGAGGAGCTTGCGAGGAGCATGGGCTTTGAGTCCATCCCCGCGCCGCTCACCTTCACCGCGACCTTCCTGCACCACGTGCCCGACGAGAACTTCCTCCTCAACATGATGGAGGAGATGGGCATCAGCGTGGCCACCAGCGTGCACGGCGAGTCGGAGTTCGAGTACCTCGCTCCCGTCTGCGCCGGGGACGTGCTGACGGTGAGGGTCAAGGTCAAGGACTACTACCAGAAGGAGGGCAAGCGCGGCGGGAGGATGAACTTCATCACCGTCGAATCCACCTACACCAACCAGGAGGGAGAGCTGGTGCAGAAGGACCGCATGCTCTTCATCGAGCGCGAGTCGGCGGCGTGAGGGGTGATGAACATGGCAGAGAACAAGCTCTATTACGAGGATGTCTCCGAGGGCGACGAGAGCCCGGAGCTCTCCGTCGAGGTCACCCGCACCCATATCGTCAAGTACGCCGGTGCGGGAGGGGACTTCAACCCCATCCACCACGACGAGGCCTTCGCAACCGCCATCGGCCTGCCCTCCGTCTTCGCCATGGGCCTGATGCAGGGCGGTTACCTGGCACGCATGCTCGCCGACTGGGTGGGCGTGGGAAACGTCAGGCTGTACAAAATCCGTTTCACCGGGCAGGTGTGGCCGGGAGAGACCATCATCTGCAGGGGGAAGGTCGCGAGCAAGTACGAGGAAGGCGGGGAGAAGCGCATCGACTGCGAGCTCTCGGTGACCAACCAGAACGGCGACGGCAAGATAGACGGCACGGCCGTGGTGGCCCTGCCCTCGAAGGAGTGAGACATGGACTTTGATTTCACGGACGAGCAGAAGGCCTTCGCGAGATCCGTGCAGGAGTTCGCGGAAAAGGAGATAGCACCCGGGGCGCGGGAGAGGGAGCAGACGGCGGAGTTCCCCCACGATATATGGAGGAAGCTGGCCGATTTCGGCCTGCTGGGCCTCCCCGTACCCGAGGAGTACGGCGGCGGTGGTGCCGACGCCGTGACCACAACCCTGGCCAACGAGGTCTTCGCCCGCTACTGCCGGGACTTCGACCTCATGATCGAGTGGGGCTCGCACACCATGATCTGCGCCATGCCCATAGCCGTGCTGGGAAACGAGGAGCAGAAGCGGAAGTACCTGCCGGACCTGTGCGAGGGAACCCGCATCGGCGCCTTCGCCCTCACCGAACCGGAGGCGGGCTCCGACGCCACTGCTATGCGGAGCAAGGCGGTGCGGGATGGGGATTCCTACGTCCTCAGCGGCAACAAGATCTACATCTCCAACGCCCCCCATGCCGACACCTTCGTCACCTTCGCCAAGACGGCCGGCGAGGATGGGAGCGAGGGTATCTCCAGCTTCATCGTGGAGAGTTCGTTCCCCGGTTTCATACGGGGCAAGCCTTTGAACCTCTATACCCCCTCGGCGGGCTCCGACGTGGGAGAGATAGCCTTCGATGATTGCCGCGTGCCGGCGGAAAACCTCCTCGGGGTGGAGGGGCAGGGCTTCTATGCCATGCTCACCTCCCTGGGGTGGGAGAGGCTGGCCTTCGCCGGTTTCCTGGGCGCCATGGCCTGCAACCTGGACGACTGCATCGCCTTCGCCAAGGAGCGGCAGGCCTTCGGCAGGCCCATCTCCAAGTTCCAGCTCATCCAGGCCAAGCTGGCGGACATGGCGGTGGACCTGGAGGCGGCGCGCCTGCTCACCTATAAGCTGGCCTGGATGTTCGACACCGGCCAGGTCATCCACCTGCAGGCGGCCATCGCCAAGCTCTTCACCACCGAGGCGGCCCTGCGCAATGCGCTGGAGGCCATCCAGGTCTTCGGGGGATACGGGTGTATGACCGACGAGAACGTAGGTCGCACCCTGTGGCCGGCCAAGGCCTCGGTGATCGGCGGGGGGACCTCGGAGATACAGCGCATCTTCATCGCCAGGACGCTGTTGCGCTGAGTATGGACCAACGGGAGATCATAAGCGGAGGGCATCATGAGGGATGCCTCCGCGTCAGGAGAGAGAGGTAAGTGAGCCATGGATATGTGGAGCATCATGAAGAGGGGGTTCATGTACCGCCCCGAGCGGGATTGCGTGATCTTCGGCGAGCAGAGGGTTACCTACCGGGAGTACGAGAAGCGCCTCAACAAGCTGGTGAACATGCTTTACGGCCTGGGCCTTCACAAGGGGGACCGCGTCTCGGTGCTCTCCGAGAACTCCATGACCGCCGCCGAGGCTATGATCGGCATAGAGAAGGGCGGCATGGTCTGGGCGCCGCTCAACTTCCGCCACGTTCCGGCGGAGCACGTCTACCACCTCAACAACGCCGGCTCCAGGGCGGTGATTATGCAGCAGCAGTTCGCCGAGGGTATCGCCTCGGTGCGGGGCGAGCTGGAGACGGTGGAACATCTCATTGTTGACGGAGAGGGTGCAGGCGGCATGCACTCCTACGAGGACCTCATGGGCAAGGCGAGCGACAAGGCGACCGCCGTCGCTATAGACGAGGACGACCCGGTGGCCCTCATGTACACCTCGGGCACCACCGGCAAGGCCAAGGGGGTGCTGCACACCCACAAGAGCTTCGGGGCCCTTGCCAACTTTGCCGCCATCGAGCTGGGTATACAGGACAGCGACGTGGTCATCTACGTGGCCCCCATCAACCACGGCGCGGGCATCCTGCTGCCCCCCCACCTCATGATGGGAGTGCCCAACATCCTCATCGCCCACCTGGACGTGGACTATATCCTCGACGTCATCCAGAAGGAGAAGGTGACCACCATGTGGCTGGCGCCCACCATCATCTACTTCCTCCTGGCCTATCCCAACCGGGCGAACTTCGATCTCTCCAGCCTGAGGTCGCTGCCCTATTCCTCCGCCCCCATCGCGGTGGAGAAGCTCAAGGAGGCGCTGGATACCTTCGGGAGCGTCTTCGCCCAGGCCTACGGACTGGTGGAGTGCCCGGTGATCTCCATGCTCTCCCGTGACGACCACGTGGTGGGGGGAAGCGAGGAGCAGACCAGGCGGTTGGGCTCGGCCGGCCGCGAGATCATCTACACCAAGGTGCGGGTAGTCGACGATGGCGGCAACGAACTGCCCGCGGGCGAGATGGGAGAGATCATCGTCAACAGCCCCCTGGTGATGAAGGAGTACTGGCGCGACCCCGAGGCCACGGCGCAGGCCCTCAGGGGCGGGTGGTTGTATACGGGAGACGTCGGTTACCTGGACGACGGGGGATACCTCTTCATCGCCGACCGCCTCAAGGACATGATCATCACCGGGGGATACAACGTGTATCCCAAGGAGGTGGAGAACGTCATCTTCAAGCACGAGGCGGTCTTCGAGGCCGCGGTCATCGGCGTGCCCGACGAGACCTGGGGGGAGTCGGTGAAGGCCTTCGTGGCCCTCAAGCCGGGCATGCAGGCGACGGAGGAGGAGATCATCGCCCTGTGCAAAGACAACCTTGCTTCCTATAAGAAGCCCAAATCAGTCGAGTTCGTGGACGCCCTGCCCAAGAACCTGGCGGGCAAGATCCTCAAGACGGAGCTGCGCGCCCCCTACTGGGAGGGCAGGGAGCGCCAGGTCTGAGGGATCGGCATTATTACAACTGGAGAGAAAGGGGAACGCTGCAATGTCCAAGTACGACGTTTTGTTCGAGCCCATGATGCTCAAGAACGTGGAGCTCAAGAACCGCATCGCCATGGCCCCCATGAACTGCTGTTTCACCGCACCCGGCCACATCGTGAGCGAACAGCAGATGGCTTATTATGCAGCACGGGCCATGGGGGGAGCGGGGCTTATCATCATCGAGGCGGTTGGCGGGTCGGACCACGAGACCATAAAGACCTACGAGGTACACAACAACCTCATGCTTGTCTACCCTTACCAGATGTCAGGACTGGCCGAGCTGGCGGAGACCATCCATACCCATGGGGCGAAAACGATCATACAGATATCTCCGGGACCGGGTCGCCAGGGGAGCTCGTCAGGCACCGGCATCCAGCCGGTTGCGCCATCTCCCATAGCCTATCAGTTCCAGCCGGACAAGCTCCCCAAGAACGGCGTGGAGATACTGACGAAGGTCGCGGAACTCATGGGTCCCGATCATCCCATCACAGAGACGCCGCGCGAGATCAGGGTGGATGAGCTGGAAGCCTTGGCCCACGATGTGGGAGAATCGGCCCGGCTGGCCAGGATCGCCGGCTTCGACGGGGTGGAGCTGCACGCTCCCCACGGATACCTCATCCACGAGTTCCTCTCCCCACGCTCCAACAAGCGCACGGATGAGTATGGCGGCTCCATGGAGAACCGCGCACGCTTCATGTGCGACTGCGTCAGGAGCATGCGGGCCGGCGTGGGTGACGACTATCTGCTCACCGTACGCATCAGCGCGGACGAACACATGGACGACGGCTTCCACGTAGAGGACACCATCGAGTTCTGCAAGATGGCCATCCAGGCGGGGGCCGACGGCATACACCTGTCGGATGGTTCTTACGAGGCAGCGAAATATTTCCTCCCCGACACCGACGGGCAGGTGGTCGAGGAGTCGGCGCAGATAAAAAAAGGGCTCGAGGAGGCCCTGGGAAGAGACATCCCGGTGATCTGCCCCTCGGTGCACAACCCGGACCTCGCCGCGGAGAGCATGGCGGCAGGCAAGATGGATATCATATCCCAGGGCCGTGCCCTCATCGCAGACCCCGAGTGGCCCAACAAGGTCAGGGAGGGAAGGGTCAAGGACATCGTAAAATGTACCCGCTGCCTCAAGGGGTGTATCGGCCGCTTCCTCATTGGTTTGCCATCCCGCTGCCTGGTAAATCCGGAGATGGGACAGGAGAAATACATAGAGAAATACAACACGCGGCCGGTGCTGCCCCTCAAGGAGCGCGCCTGGCAGATGATCAGTGAAGTGTGAAGCCTCGGGTAAGGCAGCGTAAAAAGGAGGACCGTAGATATGGAAAGCATTCGGGGCAAAACAGCCATAGTGGGTATAGGCGAGGTGCCCACCGGCATCTACCCGGAGAGGTCGTTCATAGAACAGGCGGTGGCCGTCGGCGAGATGGCCATCCAGGACGCGGGTATCGCCAAGGAGGAGATCGATACTGTTATTCCCATCATCGCGGTGGCGAACCCCATAGACAACGCCAACCTGGTCTGTTCCTGGCTGGTGGAGGAGTTGGGGCTGGGAAGTACCTGCAAGGCCAATTTCGTCTGTGCCTCCGGCGGGTCCAGTTCCTCCAACTCCCTCAAGACCGCCATGGGGATGATCGTGGCCGGATTATCCAGGACGGTGCTGGTGGTGCATACCGACAAGCTGGGTACGGGCTTGGACATGGGCGCGGCCATCGCCCAGTTCGCGGTGGTCTCCATGAGCCAGGAGTACGAGATCCCCTACGGTTTCAGCCAGCTGGCCCTGGCGGGGTTCCTGCAGCAGCGCTATATGTACGATACCGGCACCACGGAGCGGCAGATCGCCAGCGTGGTGGAGACCATGCGCAAGTGGGCGGCGCTCAATCCCAACGCCATGCTGCGCGAGTTGAGGACCGCCGATGATGTGCTGGCCTCCAAGGTTATCTCCGCCCCGGTGAGGAAACGCATGATGAACAAGCTGGCGGACGGAGCCGCAGCCTTCGTCGTCACCTCGGCGGAGAGGGCGCGCGAGCTTACCGACCTGCCGGCCTACGTGCTGGGCGTGGGTTCCCGATGTACCAACTTCACAGCAACCGAGGGGCAGGGTGATTTCTACCAGACATGGACCCCTGCGGCCGACGATGCCTTCGCCATGGCGGGCATCGGGCGCGAGGACATCGACGTGGCGGAACTCTACGACGCCTTCCCCACCTTCATCCTCATCTCCATGGAGCTGCTGGGGTTGTGCGAGAAGGGCACGGCTGGGAGGTTCTTCGAGGAAGGCAATGCCGCGCCGGGAGGAAAGCTCCCGGTGACAACCAACGGCGGTATGATGGCCCAGGGCCACACCGGCGCCGGCGGCGGCGTTGCGGTGCTGGTCGAGGCGGCCCGCCAGGTGATGGGCAAGGCCGGGGAGCGGCAGGTGCCGGATGTGAAATATGCCCTGGATACGGCCTCCGGGGGCATCGGCATGGACTTCCACGTCGGCATATTGGGAAACGAGGTGTGAGAAATGGAAGAGTACACGTTGCCGCTGCCGCTGCTGACCACCCTGAGCAAGGTCTTCTGGGACGGGTGCAGGGAGGAAAAGCTCCTCTATCAGCACTGCAAAGATTGCGGGAGGGTCATCTTCTTCCCCAAGTACCTCTGCCCGGACTGCATGGGTCACGACCTGGAATGGCTGGAGTCCAAGGGAAAAGGGGTCATCGATACCTTCACCGTGACCTATGAGGGGGCTCCGCCGGCTTTCATGGGGGTAACCCCTTACTGCGTGGCCATCATCCGCATGGACGAGGGCTACCGCATGATGAGCAACATCGTCGCATGCGACTTCGACGAGCTGGAGTGCGAGATGCCGGTGGAGGTGGTCTTCCAGCCGGTAACCGAGGAGATCACCCTCCCCAAGTTCCGGCCGGTCGAGCGAGAGCATGTTTAACATGTCAGGCCGTGATAAATGCCAGCAAGGGGAATAGAGCATGGCTAGAAAAGCTTTTATCGAGCGGGCAGTGGGAAAGCCTTCCTACGTCTATCGCATGGGGCTGGACTTTACCCACCTGCTGTTCAGGCTGTCCAGGCTGGCGGGACTGGGAAGGCGGCACCCGTGGATAAGGGACGACAAGACGGACATACGCTTCCTCCCCATCAACCAGGATATAGAACGGGCCGGTGACTCACCCATGCCGTTGCAGCTGCTGGACCGCCTCATCGATGAAACCTCCCACTGCGCGGTCCTCGACACCTGCGGCTGCCGCATCGCCTATAAGTGCCGCAATTATCCGCATGAGATAGGATGTCTGCACCTGGGCGACGATGCCATGTTGATCCCCGGTTCGGTATGCAGAGAGGTGGATAAAGAGGAGGCAAAGGCCCATGCACTGCGGGCGGTCGAGTCTGGCTTGGTTCCCTATGTGGGCAAGGCTCACGTAGATGATTTTTTCTACGGGATCAAGGACCGTGGCCGCATGCTCACCGTCTGCTTCTGCTGCGAGTGCTGTTGCATCACCCGCTTCATCCGCGACATACCGCTTGAATACGTAGAACCAGCCTATACCCGTTTGGAGGGGATACATATAGAGGTAAGCGATGCTTGTGACGGTTGCGGCCGCTGCGTAGGGAAGTGCTTTGTGAAGGCGATAGAGGTCGTGGATGGTAAGGCGGTGATCGGGGAATACTGCCGCGCCTGCGGGCGCTGCGCCCTGGTCTGTCCCAACGATGCGATAAGAATAAGGATCGATGACCCCGAATATCTCGAAAGGACCTATGAGAGGATACGTGCCCATGTGAAGTATGATTGAAACCTGTCTTGATGGCGGTTGACCGATGGACATTGGTGGAAAACCCTTATTATCAAACAACGATAATGAGAGGAGGAGCAATGGCGAAAAAGGCGTTTATCGAACAAGGCTTGGGTAAGCCGCCTTGGTTCATGAGGATGGGGTTGAACTTCCAGCATATGGTGTTCAAGTTCTCCAGGATCCCGGGAATGGCAAGGCGCCATCCCTGGGTGCGCGAGGATAAGACGGACATGCGCTTTCTTCCCATCAATCAGGATATCTCCAGGCCTGAAGATTGCCCCATGCCCCTGGAACTCCTCGATCGCCTTATCGAGGAGGCCTCACATTGTGTGATCGTGGACTTCTGTGGTTGCCGCATGGGGTACGAGTGTGAAGATTACCCCCATGATATCGGATGTCTGCTCATGGGGGACTCCGCCCTCGAGGTGCCCGCCACGGTGGGCCGCGAAGTGGGCAAGGAAGAAGCGAAAGAGCATGCCCGCAAGGCCATCGATGTGGGCCTGGTGCCCATAGTGGGCCGGGCACATGTGGACAACTTCATCTTCGGGGTCAAGGACCGGGGCTGCCTGCTCACCGTCTGTTTCTGCTGCGAGTGCTGCAGTATAACCCGCTTCATAGGAGAGATACCCTACACGTATGTCGATCCTGCTTATCCGCGCCTCAAGGGTGTGAGCGTAGAGGTCACCGGGGATTGCAGGGGCTGCGGGACATGCGCGGAGCACTGTTTCGTGCATGCGATTGAGCTAGTCAACAACAAGGCGGTCATCGGCGAATACTGCCGCGCTTGTGGAAGATGCGCCAGTGCCTGTCCCAACGGGGCTATTACCGTAAGGATAACCGACCGTGATTTTCTCGAGGACGCTTACCAGAGGATCCGCGCACACGTCAGGTACGATTGATGCCGGCCGGTCACGCGATCATGTTTTACCTCATGGTAAAACAATAAGAGGTCTTTCTTCATATGTGCACATGATGCCGAAGGGCGGGAACTGGAGGGGGTCAAGGGGTCGTGCTGGAAAAAACGGGGCGGACGGCAGGAGACATCAAGGCGATGCGGGAGCTGGACCGGGCGTGGGATGAATTCCGCTCCCGGGGTTGCAAGGGGAGCATCGTCCTGAGGGGCTCGAAGATCGCCGGCGACCTTAGCAGGCGGGGAAGGTTCAAGAGCGAGGCCGCCGAGCGGCGTTTCGGGGAGAAGGAGGAACGTATAAAGACCGCGGTGGCCCTGGGCGTTCCCGACCGCGTGCCGGTGATCACCAACGGCATGACCCTGTACCCCGCTTTCTACTCCGGGATACCCTTCGCCGATTTCATCATGGACAGGAGGAAATGCGGGGAGGCCTTTTTGAGGTTCGCCCGGGAGAACACCGATTTCGACGCCATCTTCCCGGCACACATGAACAACCATGGCAGGCTCGTGGCCCTCTCCCAACTGGATATCCTCAAGCTGCCGGGGGTGCATATCGACGAAGACGTCTGCTTCCAGTTCGTGGAGAAGGAGCGCTTGAAAGAGGAGGAATACCCGCAATTCATAGAGGAGAGGTACGATTTCTTCCGCCGGGTCATCATGCCCCGCATGACCCCCCTCTATCATCCGCGCAGGGGCTGGGATAAACGGGTGCTGATGAGAATGGCCTGGGAACTGATGTCCTTCGGCCTTTTCTACAACCGCATGCTCAACGTGGTGGAGTACGAATACGGTGTCCCGGTATACACGGCAGCCATGACCTTCGAGCCCTACGACCTCACCGTCCTCCTCTTCCGGGGATTGACGGGCATCTCCGGCGACCTCTACCGGCGGCCGGAGATGGTGGAGCAGGTAACGGATATGCTGGTACCAGTGTGCATCATGGCCCTGGAGAACATGGCGCTGGCGACGGGACTGCGGGGCGGGGTTATCCTGTGCGAGCGGTCCTTCTCGCTCTCCCCCAAGCAGTTCGCGCGTTTCTCTCTGCCTACTTTGAGGAAAGTTGTGGACGCGGTTATCGCGCGCGGCATAGTCCCCCTGATCACCCTGGAGGGCGATTGCACCCATCTCTTCGAGTTCATGCTGGAGTTCCCGCCCGGCAAATGCGTCTGCAACGTGGATACGGGGGATATCTTCAAGGCCAAGGAGGTCCTCGCGGGGCACATGTGCGTGGCGGGCAACGTGCCCATGAACCTCATGGTGGCGGGCGACCCCGACGATATCCGCGCATACTGCAAGAGATTGATCGAGGAGGTGGCGCCGGGCGGCGGCTACATCCTCAGCGGGGCGCTGGGGATCCCGGACAACGCCCGCTGCGAGAACGTCCGGGCCATGCTCGATTACGTACTCGAGCACGGCGAGTATTGAGGCAGGGCGATCAGGCCGGCGGGGTTATCTCGACGGGTTGGTTGATCCCGGTGATGTCGATGACGATATGTATGTCGACGTTGCCGTAACCCTCCTGGACGACCACGTTCCAGAAGAACAGCTCGTACTTGACGATGTGATAATCGCGCGCATCCAGCCATACATCCAGTTGCCCTCCCGTGTTTCCCTCCAGGTTTGATTGGGGGATGTCGGGAAGAAGGGCGGAGACGTTCTCGGGGCTGAGCTCGAAGCGCATATGGGAGGCGGTGGCCCCGTTGATCTCCTCCTCACCCTCCAGTAACGCCGCCGATTCGGAGTTATACAGGACCTCGGAGATCTGAGGCTTATACGAATCTATCACTTCCTGGTCCAGGCTGGGTTCTTGCTCCACCCATGCGTCGCTCGAGAAGTCCCTCGCCCACTGCATGTCCCCGATGCGTATGACCTCCTGGACTACCGTGCCTTCGCCTGTCTCCGGGTCGAAGAAGGTGTCCATGAGGCCGATGTCTCCGCCGGAGAAGCCGATGGCCAGCTCCTCCGTCTTGACGCTGCCCACGTT
>JAFGDU010000066.1 GCA_016931915.1 Actinomycetota bacterium | reverse complement strand
GACGTGGGCCGTCTGCGTCAGTAGCTCGAAGAAAGGCTTGTTCAGGCGGTCGATGTCCGAGAGGGCGATGCCCCGTGATCTACCCAGGATCCAACGCGCCAACCAGGAGGTCTTGGCCCACCAGAACGAGCGGCTGAAGAAATCGAGGTGATGCCCGTGTGTGAGCAGCACCTCCTTGCCGCCTACTTCGACGGTGAGGAAAGGATAGTGCATCCACAGCGGGAGGTCCCGCACCAGGCATACCCGTTTCCCCGCTCTTTCCCAGGGCGCCAGGGCTATGGAGACCTCATGCACTTCCTCCCATCCCATCTCCCGGCGCAGGCGCCTCTCATCACATGCCGTCCAGAGGTGATAATCGTGGTTACCTGCGACCAGTAGGCAATCCCGCGGAACCCCCCACGCGCTTAGAGCGGCAAAGAAAAAGGCTCCCGCCCTTGTCGCCGCCGCAAAGCCGGTGCTCCATAGGTCCCAAACGTCCCCGAGCAGCACCAGCATGTCGATGTCCCCCAACGCGCTCATCTCCGCGAACAGCTGCTCGACCAATTCCTCGCTAACGAGCAGCGCATTCTCGTCACCGAAATGCATGTCGCTGAGGACTACGATCCTGTGCAGGTTTTCTCCACCCATCCCTTTCTCCTCGAACCCGTGTAAACCCCAAGATAATACCCGACAATAGGATACCAGCTTTTACGCTTCACCCGCAGGATGCTCCGACGCAATCCTATTATCCGCAACTCTCTTGAGATATAATTTCGGTTAATCGATAGTCGCCTGGATGCACAGGCCGGAATCGCAAGGGAGACGGAATCCCGGGAATGGAAACAGCAAAGGGAGCGCTTGACTTAATAGGCCGGACCCCGGTAGTGCGCTTGAACAAAGTAACGCCCAAGAATCCCCGCGCGGAGATCTTCGCGAAGATGGAGGGATACAACCCCTGCTCCTCGGTAAAGGACCGCATCGCCAAATACATGATCGAGGGCGCCGAAGAGCGGGGTGAGCTGACCCATGATAAGACCATCGTCGAAGCCTCCAGCGGCAACACCGGCATCGGCCTGGCGATGGTCGCCGCCCACAAGGGCTATAAGCTGAAGATCATAATACCCGAATCCATGAGTGTGGAGAGACGTCGTGTCATGCAGGCCTTCGGGGCCGAAGTCGTACTAACGCCGGCAGCGGAGGGGATGAACGGCGCCATTAAAATGGCCCACGAGTTGGGGAAGGATTCGCGTTATTACCATACCCACCAGTACGCCAACCCGGACAACGTCAGAGCCCATTACGAGGGGACGGGCAATGAGATCCTCCAGCAGGTAGAGGGCATCGACATATTGGTGGCGGGCATCGGTACCGGCGGGACGATCACGGGAGTGGGAAGGCGGCTGCGGGAGGTCTATCCGAACCTGCGCATCGTGGGAGTCGAGCCTTATCCTGACTCGCTCATACAGGGCCTGCGTAACCTGGATGAATTCATGCCCCCCATCCTCGATCTCTCTTTTCTCGACGAGAAGATCAGGGTAGAGGACGGCTGCGCCTTCAACACGGTTCGGGTGCTGGCCAACATAGAGGGGCTCTTCGTGGGCATATCCTCGGGAGCCGCCGTGCACGCCGCGCTTCAGGTGGCGGACGAGATGGAAGGCGGCAGGGTAGTGGTGATCCTCCCGGACCGCGGCGACCGCTATCTCAGCACCGACTGCTTCGCATGCTCCAACCTTGAATGCGTCTACAGGGACTTCCTCCAATCCCTGAAGAAATAGCCCTGGCGCACAGGAAGAAGGCGTACTGAAAAGGAACCGCAGACGAGGCATCCCCGATAGAGCATCGTGCTACTGATGTGCTGAGCTCGGAAGCGAGAAGGTGGGTTACAAGCAGTCGGCGGCGCGGGGCAAAACCGATCGAGGGTTACTTTCTCGCCGCTGATGGGGCAGGGGAAAGCCTGATAGATCAAGTTGAGACCGGAGGTGCATAGGTCTAATGAAAGTGCTCGCGTGCGCCGATTAATTCTATAATTAAAGTGTTGGGGAACCATGCGGTTCATGTGTATATAGACGGGTCTAAGGAGGCGGTAGGGTGCCTTCCGCTACGGACAGGCTTTCACAGCTTCTGATCAAGAACAAAGTAATAGACGAGGGCCAGCTGGCGGCGGCCCTGGAGCGCCAGAAGGAATCAGGTGCCTCGCTGGGCAAGGTCCTCCTGGAGATGGGAGTGGTCAAGGAGAACCAGCTCGCAGAGGTCATAGCTCGCGAGCTGGGCCTGGAATACGTAGACCTGCTCGAATATAAAATAAACATCCAGGCCACCACCTCTATAGAGGAATCCACCGCCCAGCGTTACACCTGCATACCCATCGACTTCGAGGAAGGCAGGTTGGTCGTGGCCATGGCCGACCCTACCAATATCTATGCCCTGGACGATATGCGCCTGAGCACCGGTTACGAGGTCAAGCCCGTCGTAAGCGCCCGGGAGGATATTATCAGCGCCATCCGGCGCTATTACCACCTGGACACCGACGTAGTGGAGGAGGCCCTCGAGGGCAAGGAGGACGACGAGGTCGAGTCCATTAGCGGCGTTGTGGACGACACTCCCCTGGTGCGTTTCACCACCACCATGATCGCGGAGGCGATCAACCGGGGAGCCAGCGATATCCACATCGATCCACGTGAGAACGAGGTGCTCATCCGCTATCGCATCGACGGCGTATGCCAGGAGATAAAGCGTGCCCCCAAGAATATCCACCAGGGGATCGTCTCGCGCATCAAGATCATCTCAGACCTGAACATAGCGGAGAGGCGCGTGCCGCAAGACGGCCACTTCGGCATGGTCTCGGCGGGTAAGGCTATCGACTTCCGCGTCGCCATCCTTCCCACCGTCTACGGTGAAAAGGTGGTCATGCGTATTCTGGACAAATCCAGTATCCTGCTCAAGCTGGAGGACCTGGGTTTCCTACCTGAGTCGCTGGAGAAATACCGTGACGCCTTCACGCTGCCCCATGGTGCTTTGCTGGTGACGGGACCGACGGGTAGTGGAAAATCCACCTCTCTGTACGCAACCTTGAACGTGCTCAACACGGCGGAGAAAAACATCACCACCGTCGAGGACCCCGTGGAATACCGCCTGGCCGGGATAAACCAGGTGCAGGTCAACCCGAAAGCCGGTTTGACCTTTGCCAATGCTTTGCGTAACATCCTGCGTACCTCTCCTGACATCCTGATGGTCGGCGAGATCCGAGACCGCGAGACCGCCAAGACCGCGATCGAGGCCGCTTTAACCGGCCACCTGGTCCTCTCGACCCTGCACACCAACGATGCCCCGAGTGCCCTGCCCCGCCTTATTGAGATGGGTGTCGAGTCCTTTCTTGTCTCCTCCGCCATCAACTGCGTACTGGCGCAGAGACTGGTGAGGAAGCTCTGCCAGAACTGCAAAGTGCCCTACGAGCCCGATCCGGAAGTGCTCAATAACCTGGACTTCCCCATGAACGGCGACGAGGACCTCATCCTGTACAAGGCAAACGAGAACGGCTGCGCCAAATGCAGCGGAACCGGTTACAAAGGGCGTATCGGTCTCTATGAGGTCATGCCCATGAGCGACGAGATCCAGAGGCTGACGGTCAAGGAAGCGGCCGCAACCGTGATCATGAAAAAGGCCGTCGAGGAAGGTCTGCTCACCATGCGCGACGACGGATTTATCAAAACGAAGATGGGGCTCACGTCCATCGAAGAAGTGATGCGGGTGGTCGCGGTCTGATATCGACGGCTGGCATCCGTGCGCAGCTTCCTCCTCTATCTCCAACCTTCATCTCAGATAATGGCGAATGGGGTCTCTCTCGAACTAGCGTCTTTTAATAAAAGAGGTCGTATTACACAGCGGCGATGGCTTCGTCCAGGTTCTCGTGGAACTCTATTATTTTATCGAACTGCACTACCTCGAAGAGATCCCTGATCATGTCCGAAGCACGCGCGATGACCAGTTTGCCGCCTTCCCTTTCGGCTCTCTTGTACGCGTCGATGACCACGGAAAGCCCCCCGCTGGACAGGTAGCTGGCGAATTCCATGTCCAGTACTATGCGCCTGAAGCCCCGCTTGAACACCGAGTTGATGAACGCGAAGAAGTCCTCCAGGTTGGTCGAATCGACGATGCCCTCCAGCTCGACTACGGCCACTTCGCTGCCCGGCTCGGCTTCGTTAACCCTCCAGGCCATGGCTGGCCTCCTTTTCCTCCGCCACGTTTCCTTTGAGAGCCCGCCATATCTGTACGAACACCTCGGGTATGGGAGGCATGCCAAAACCCACGATAAAGGCGGTCAGTGTCGGGAGGAACAGAAGCCACAGGAAGGCGATGGGGAACATGGCCTCCATGGTATAGCGCATTATGTCGGCACCGTTCTCCCACAGGAACTTGAAAGAGATGAGGTCGAAGAAGATGGTGCGCAAGGCGCTGTATTTCGTGATGATCAGGAACCAGTGCAGGAACTCCCCTATAAAGAGCGCGAACAGGGTGGTGAGAGATGCCTGCACCGCAAGCTTCGTACTGTGCTTCTTTCCGGCCTTCCACCAGAAAGCTATCCCGATGATGAAACCGATGGCCACGGCGTGTATGCCGTATTCCTGGTCCTTGGGTATGAGGTAGGCGTTGGGCACCGCCCAGAGCACGGCCCCGAGCAGCAGCATGAGGGCGATAAATATCGTCGCCCGCCACCAGTTGACGGCGATAAGCGTGTATTGGGAGGAGCGGGGCTGGGCGAGGAAAGACCAGCGCTCCAGGTCCCTTTCCTTGGGGACCCTCTCCTCCTTCTTTCTGGCCCTGGCCTCCTTCTTGCTGGCCCTGGCCTCCCTGGCAAGGGCCCTGGCCTCCCGCTTGCCCGCCTTTGGACCCGCCGTTGTCTTTGCGGTGGGAGCGACAGCGGCCTGCTTCTCCGGCGCAACGGCGGGCGTCAACTCCGCGCCCCCTGCCTCCGGCTTGAGCAGGGTCGACATCACGTCCTGCAGGAGAGCGTCCTCGGCCAGGGCGCTTGCTTCCGCAACGGGTGGTCCTGTCTCTGCGGTCGGCTTTTGCGGGGTCTTCTCCTGCACCCGTGGTGTTTCCGCAGCCTCCACCGGAGGGGCTGACTCGTCTTCTTCCCTGGCACGAGGTGCTTCCGCGACCTCCTCCGCCACGGCCCCCGCCCCCTTCGACCTGCGAGACCATTTGCTCTTCCTCCCGGAATCCGTGGCGAGCTGGCTGAAATCATCATCCGGACCCTGGGCGAGGAAATCGTCCTTGGTAGCTTCCGGAACCTGGGGCTCGGCGGCGGGTTCTTTCTTTTTCCCCTTGTCCTTCTTACGGCGCTTCTCTCTCTTTATGCGTGGAGCGGCAGGGGCCGGCGGCGGAAGGTCCTTCTCCTCTATCGCGGCAGGCCGTGGTTTCTCCTCCGGTATTTCCACCGGCAAGGCGGAAACGGGGGCCGCACGGCTCTCCTCCCTTCTTTCGTCCGGCTCGGTGAACTCACGGGCGATGCTGTTTATCTTGCGCCGAAAGCAGTCGGGGCAGAGGGTCGTCTGATCGGTTTCCCTCACACATTCGATACAGAAATCCGCGCCGCAGTCCTTACAGGAAGCTATGGCGCGTTTGTTAGGATGCCAGGGGCAGTTCAAATGCTCTCCTCCGTGTGAGTCTTCCGTCCATATAAATCTACTTTCGGCCTGTCTGATATATATATTAACCCAATTTCTCCATCCCTGAAGGAAGGATGCTCAAGATCACCACCGTTCTTGTCTATTGGCTTTCCCCCATATAGAGACGGTTTATCTCCAACTCGATCCTTTCAACCAGGGTGTCGAGCCCGGTGATCTTTAAGCCGTTGAAAATCTCCTCGATCAGCTGCGGGTATCCTGATATCAGCTCGGCGACTTTCGCCAGGCTGGGGCTTACCACCTGACTGATATCACCGCCCTGGGCCTGCAGAGCAGAGATATTATACGTCACGACCTCCTGCATGGCGGTGAGGAGGTCGACATAGAACGACTTGTAGCGCGCAAGAACGGCCGGGGTATCGATCTCTTCCAGGATGCTTAACGATCCCTCCAGTGCTTCATTGATACTCGTAAGACGCCGCATGACTTCTGCTGCGAGGTCCTGGCTTTCCATAACCCCCGACATCGATATCTCCTCTCGCAATGCGGGCTCCACAGCCCGTAATATATTTTCCACCCCGGTCAGGACTGTTTCCAGCTCGCCCTGTGCATCTATCACGGCATCGCAGTACGTCTGCATATCCGTTCCCAGCTCGGATCCCCCATAATCCCTTGCCTGAAGCTCTTCCGCGCTCGCCAGCAGCTCAAGGGAAGCATCGCGGCTTTCCCGGACCTGGCCTAACGCTTCGTCAATGAAAGCGGTGTCATCGAGGGTGAAGTCCCCGAGAACGTCGGCGATTTCCATGCAGTCTTCCAGGCTCATGACGCTAGCCCTAAATGCATTATCGATTTCTTCCAGCTCATTGCGGGATATTACGCTTCCCCCACAGCCAATAGCGCTCCAGAGCAGGCAGGAGACCGCCAGGAGCACGCCCGCCTTTGTAGGCAGGCCGCGACAGAATGCGTTCATCCTTTCCACTTCCATTCGATACTCCGGGTTGCTGCTGGCCTTCCGCTGCGTAAGCCCGATCCGCGTCTCGCCGTCGGCGCATCTCTTTTGTTCAACCGGGGCGGTACCACTCCGATCGTGGCACTTTATTCGACGCCCCTATAATGATTACGGTTTCGCGCCACTGACTCCTTTGCGCGAATACGTCGTGCTCGGGCGCAGGAATGGAGCACGCTTGCTGGAGATCACGCATCCCAATCAAACAGGCGGGCCGCTCCTCGCGGCCCGCCTGCCAGATAGCGCTACGATCTATCTACCAAGCCCCGCCGTTGGCATCCCAGATGAATCCCTCGATCTTTCCCTCGATGTGCGTAAGGTTCAGCAGGTTTATACTTGCATGCAGCTGGATTACCAGCTGATCGAAGAGGGATATGGGCGCATTGTCATTGTTATAGTCAACTCCCGTCGCATTCAGCGCGTTGACCAGCGCCAGGCCGCGGTCGTTGTGGGACGGGCCGCCGAGGTTGATTATCAGGTTGGTGAGGAAAGCGGGGTTGCCAGCGATCGCCCCGGCCAGCACGTTGGTATCCAGCGCTCCGATGAGGCCGGTGAGGAATGCGCCGTTGGCGTTGATAGCTCCGGCCAGCACCGCCGGGTTGAGGAACGCGAACAGGTCGGTCAGGAAGGGCTGGTTGGTATTAAGCGCCCCCGCCAGCACCGACGCATCCAGGTTGGCGATGAGGTTTGATACGAAGGTGCCGTTGGCGTTGAGCACCCCGGCCAGGACCACTGGATCGAGGGCACCCACCAGGCTGGTCAGGAAGGCCTGGTTGTTGTTGATCACATAGGCCAGCTGTGTCGTGTCCAACCTGGTCAGCAAGTCCGTTATCCAGTTCCGCACCGCGGTCGAGTTGATCACGTTGGCCAGCACCTGGGCGTCCAGGCCAGTTATCAGGGTGCTCAGGAAGGCCTCGTTGGCGTTGACCGCGTTGGCGAGCACGCTGGGAGAGAGGTTGGTCACCATATCCGTGACGAATGCCTGGTTGTTGTTGACCGCCACGGCGAGCACCGACGCATCCAGGTAACCGATGAGGTTCTGGATGAAGGTGCCGTTGGAGTTGATGGCGTTGGCCAGTATCTGCGGGTTAATGGCGCCGATCAGGTTGGTCACGAAGGCCTGGTTGGCGTTGATGGCTCCCGCGACGACGGTGGGGTTGAGCGCACCGAGCAACGTGTTTACGAAGGCGCCGTTGGCGTTGATGGCGGCTGCGACCACGTTAGGATCGAGGGCCCCGATCAGGTTGGTGACAAAGGTGCCGTTGGCGTTGATGGCGTTGGCCAGGACCACGGGATCGAGGTTCTGGATCAAGCCGTTAACAAATGCGCCGTTGGCGTTGATGGCGTCCGCTACGATCGAGGGATCCAGGTTGGCGAGGAGCTCCTGCACGAAGGTCAGGTTGGAGTTGACTCCGCGCGCCGTAGCAACCGCGGTATCGGTGTTGAGCGCGCCCACCAGGTTCTCGATGAGGGTGTTGCCCACTCCGAGGGCGGAGTTCGCGTTTACGGCACCCGCCAGAACCGTAGCGTCCAGGTTATCTAGGACGCTCTGGACCAATCCGCTCGCATTGGTATTTATGCCCTCCGCGACGGCCTGGCCGGCGTTCGCATCCAGGCTGGCCAGCAGGCCGGTCACGAAAGGACCGTTATTGTTGACGACGGTCGCGATATTGGCCGGTGTGAGATAGCCAAGAAGGGCGTCCAGAAAACCGGTGAACTCAGGCGAATTGGCGATGTTGCCTATGACACCCAGGGTAGTGGCGTTGTTGAGGTCGGTGAAGAGCTGGGCCGTCCACAGCGGATCCAGGTTGTCCACGACGT